>JBBIHV010000191.1:0-5792 GCA_037446835.1 Sunxiuqinia sp.
ATGTCGGCAAGAATTTTGCGGCTATCGTTTTCGTCCCATACTTCTTCCGGAAAGTTTTTGTTTACGGCATAAAATTCAATGCCATGAGTACGACAGAATTTCACTGCTTCTTCGAGTTTTTGCCCAGCCCGATGGCTCCAGAGGATTAAACGGTGCCCTTTCACTTGCAGCGCCTCCATTGTTTCAAACGCAAAAGGACGAATCTTTCCAATAAACGGATAACGGTGTTCGACGATGGTTCCGTCGAAATCGACTGCGATAATTAATGAAGTTTTGAACGAAATTCCTTTTTCCATGAAAAAAATGATGGTTTGAAGGGCTGATGTGATATTGGTTTAATTGATTGATTGTATGGGATTGCTTCGCTACGCTCGCAATGACGGGTAATAATATAGTGTGAGATTGCTTCGCTACGCTCGCTATGACGGAAGGCTCGCAATGACGGGTTGAAGTGGTGGATTACCACGGACTCCTGGGTCGTCCTCGCCATGACGGGGTTTCAAAGCGTCATGGCGAACGGAGTGAAGCAATCTGTTGATAATACGGGTTACTTAAGTTGCAATGACGGTTTGAGTTGAGTGGGAGGGATTGCCACGCTCCCGATGGTCGCTCGAAATGACGGATAATAGTGTGAGATTGCTTCGCTACGCTCGCAATGACGGGACACCACGCAATGACGGGTTAGATAGGAATTGTTGTTTAAGATGCCTTTAGTTTCTTTTTACGGTGTGTTTTTTTTACTTTTTCTTCTTCGGCATAATAGGTATTTTGATACTCTTCGTATTGATAATATTTGTAATAAGTGTAACCCAAGGTATTGAATTTTATGTCGTTGACAACGAGGGCCGGATTAGTTATCATTTTCTTGGAAGCAAACTGGTTGATCATTTCAATTTCATGTTTGTGTGAAAAGCAAAAACGCAGCACGAAAATGTTCAGGTCGCTAAGGTGGCTGACAATGAACCCATCGGTTACCAAACCCACCGGGGCATTGTCGATTATGATGTAGTCGAACTTAGTTCTGACCTCGCTTATAAGTTTTTCCATAGCCTGATTTCCAAGAATTTCTGACGGGTTCGGAGGAATAGGCCCGGAGGTCATAAGCGATAAATTTTCAACAGAAGTCGGAACAATAACCTGTTCAAGTGTGTCAAAACCAATGAGGTATGTGCTCAGTCCATGTTCGTTTTCAACCTTGAAGGTTTTGTGTAATTTTGGTTTCCGGAGGTCGGCGCCAATCAGGAGTACTTTGTTGTTGTTCATGGCCAGGATGGTGGCCAGGTTTGTTGTTACGAATGATTTACCTTCTCCAGGATTGGACGAGTGGACTGAAATGACTTTTCCTTCAGGCCCGTTGAGCATAAAATGGAGGTTGGTCCGTAATGCACGGAATGATTCAGCAATATTCGATTTAGGGTTTTCGCATACGATCAGATCAGCCTTCTCTGAATTATGAATGATACTTCCGAGAACCGGTAAGGATGTGAAGTTTTCGACATCATCCTGAGTCCGGATACGATCGTCGAAGAAATTCAGGAGTAAAATATAGGCCAGTGGAAGGGCTGTTCCGAGTAATAATCCCAAGGCCAATATTTTAATGTGAGAGAAGCCAATAATACTAGCCGTTTCGGGGCGGGCAATGTCGATGACCTGAACATCGGGCAGGGTAGAAGCAAGGGTAATGTTGGTTTCAGCACGTTTTTGAAGCAGAAAAGTGTAAATTTCGTTGGTAAGCGTGAACTGCCGTTGGATGTTAACCATCTGCTGCTCTTTCTGAGGCAATTTATTTAATTGGGTGCTGATGTTTGCCTGTCGGTCTTTTAGTGCATTGATGCTTGCCGTGGCGTTGGCTATCAGATTTTTAAGGTTTTCGTTTAATTGACTGCGCGTTTGATTTATTTCCTTATCGATTAGAATCAAAGTCGGGTTATTTTCCTTGGCGCTGAACGATAAAATTTGACGGCGGTTGTATAATTCGCCTAATTTCAGAACCAGGGCGTTCAGGCTCGCATCCATAATACCTACAACTGATGGAGAAACTACTTGTTTGACGTCGTTATTGGTGTTTAAGTATTTTTGCAGGTTCTGAAAGTAGTCGAGTTGCATTTGGTCTTGTGCCCTTTGGGTTTCAACGTCTTTCATGTTGTTCATCACGAGAGTTCCTTCGGCCCCCAAATCAACAATGTTGTTTTTTGACTTGAACTGTGAAAATTTTGTGCCTGCCTGATTCAGGGAATCGGAGATGCCAGTAAGCTGTTTGTTGATGAAATCGAGCGACCTGCGTTGTGCTTCGTTTTGAAAATTCATTTTCCCATCAATATAAACCTTGATCAATTCGTTCAGGAATTCCCCTTCTTTTTCAGGTTCTTCCCCTTGAATGGAACACTCGATAATGTCGCTTTTCTTATCTTTCAGGGATGCACTGAGCCGACCCTGATATGAGCGTGTTGAACTATTCAGATTGTTAAATGTAAAATAGTATTTGCCAGCCGGAATTTCTACGATGTTCGCTTTTTTAAGCAACGTAAAATTAAAGTGGTTGTTAACGAAAGGCTTGCCGTATTGTCCGGTACTCACGAAATCGATTTTGACCAATCTGTCGTCTTGATAAGCTTGTCCGTTAACTGCGACCTGGTAAGAATCGCTTGTGGTTGGGGTAATGTTAATTTTAATTCCCTCTGGATTGATAAAGTTTGGAACTTCCTGTACATCAAAAGGTTCCTGTTTATAAATCCCTCTCCAAACAAACAGGTCTTTTTTATACCAACTGGTCCGCCAGTTCAGGTTAATGAGGGTTTGTGTTACATTTTGATAGGATTTAATGATCTCAATTTGATCGTAAAGATTGTTTTTGGGTTTGTCGAACGATCCATCAAACATGCTTTTAAAGTCCACTCCCTGAGAACTTTCAGGAATTAAAATGGAAGAGCTGACAACGTATTGCGAAACTGTAAGTTTGTTGTAAACGAATGCCCCAGCTAAACCTATGGCTCCAAATAAGGCAAACCAATACCATTGCCTCAGAAAGAGGTGGATTATTTTTTTTGCCGTTATTTTTTCTTCTCTTGGATTATTCTCACTGCCGGAATCAATATTGTTTATCATGTGGTGAGTTTAAAAAATGTTCAAATTATATTTGTGTACGCTTTTTGAAAATGAAAGTTTATAGCTTTGGAATTACAAAACCCAAAACAGCAATGAGAACAGATAGCGATGAAAGGACAAGTGAGTAAGCCTGACTGTTTAGCTGGAAATTTTTGTATTTGCTTGGCTCAACGATAACGTAATCGTTGGGCTGCAGATAAAATGCTTCGGACAGGTAGGTGTTTTTTGAGCTTAAATCGAGTATGAAGGTTTTATTCCCTTCGGGAAGTGGCCTGATAACCATTATTCTTTTTATTGAAGCGAAATCGGTATTTCCTTTAGCCATAGCCAGCGCCTCAATCATTGTCAATGAATTGTTGTAGTTGTAATATACTCCTGGATCCCTGACTTCTCCGGTAACCGTAATTTTAAAATTCAGAAGTTTAACTTTTACGATGGCATCTTTTAAAAACTCGTCAGCTTTCTTTTGTACAACCGTTTCAGCTTGTGAAATGGTTTCTCCAGAAACCTTGATCTTTCCCAACATTGGAAGTTTAACGTTTCCGTCATCATCGAGTTCGTATCCATAAAGGTAAGCGCTGCTTGGGGACGTGTATTTCATGTAAGCTTGTCCTGTAGAACCAGCTTCCATACCTGATTCGGGGTTAAACAAGGCGTTTACTTCAGGATTGATGGATTTGATGCTGATGTACAGAATGTCACCGGTTTTGAGGATGTACTCTGTTGGCAGTCCTTTAATGATTTCGTTGCTGGAAGCATCTTTCATGTAGATCAAATTTTTGCTGCTTTGACAGGAAAAAAGAAAGGATATGGAAAGCAGGAGAAGAAAGTTAAAATGTTTTTGCATCTGTTTAAAAATTTTTTAATTGACATTTGTGTTTGACGAACATGCCAGTTTCATTCAGGCAAACTAGCGAATACCCGAGGTCTCATTGCCCATCTCCAGAGAAAACCACTTTTATCGTTTTCAAAAGGATTATTAAATCCAGTTTTAGCGACCAGGTATCGATGTACTGCATATCCAACTTCATCCATTGATCAAAAGGGATGTTGTTTCTTCCGGAAACCTGCCAGATGCATGTAATTCCTGGTTTCATGCTTAACCTGCGGGTTTGCCAGCGTTTATATTTTTTTACTTCAGCGGGAATTGGCGGGCGGGGGCCAACTATGGCCATATCTCCTTTCAGAACATTGAAAAACTGGGGTAATTCGTCCAATGAAGTTTTTCGTAGGAATTGACCAATTTTTGTAACCCTGGGATCATTTTTTATTTTAAAGACAGGACCATCCTGTTCATTTTTATCCATTAAATTTGTCTGTAACCTTTCAGCATTTACAACCATGGTCCTGAATTTATAACATACAAATCGCCTTCCATGGAGCCCCATTCTTTTTTGGAGGAAAAATACTGGCCCTCCGTCCAGTTTAATCAGGAATGCAATTGCTAACATTACCGGGGATAGAACAATCAAAGCAAATAATGAGATGATAAAATCAATCATTGATTTAACTTTTAATGCCAGGTAATTATCGGGGGTATTTCTGAAGGTAAGAAAAGGCATCTGGTTTAAAAATGAAAGTGTTGATTGCATCTTAACACAATTCAGTAATTGTGACTGCATTCTGAAAACCACCCCAACTTCAGCACAAGAGTATATAAATCTTTGGATTTCATTTTGATCGAAAATGCTCTTGCAATAAATTACTTCATCAATTGCCTTGGTATCTATAATATCAGAGAGGTCATGTTCATAAGGCAATATGGTATAATTTTTATTGTATTTGGCTTTTATGTATGCATCGTCGGACATGATTGCCCAAATCCGATACCCCCAGTCTTTGGTTTCAATTAAACGGTCAATAAAGTAGTATGAATCTTCATCGGCAATGATCAAAATGAGTCTGGTGTTCAGTCCCTTCCTCCTGATGAATTTCATAAAAACACCTAAAATAACCGTATAGGAAAAAAGCACGATTAAATTAATCACTGCAAAAATGCCCAAAACCAGTCTGGAGATTAAATCCAGATCTAAAATTACCATTGATGCAAAAAGTAAAACATTTCCTATGATAATGGTGGTTATGTATTCGATCAGCAGAATGGAGTACATTTTTAATCTTCCGATGCGCCCCAGGTTAAATTGTTCCAGAATTAAAATCCATAACAAGATAATCAGAAAAATTATGACTTTGTATTGGATGGATTCGTTTGGAATGTGTTTAAAAAATTTGTTGGTAATCCATTCCGCAAGAATAAAACTGCCAACGGTTAAAATGACCTGAAAAACAATATTTAATTTTTCCAGAATTGGTTCTCTTTCCTTGATCATGGTGTTTTTATAAAAGATTCAAAAAAAAGGGTTGAATTGATTGATACAGGCTTGCTGAATCCTGTCAGATATGTTAAAGGTAAGATCCCAGACTAAGTCTGGCTTTTTTTAGGCTTGTACTTAAAAAACAAAGTGCCGGATCTTTTTTTTCGTTCTGGTCAGGTATTTAGCGATTTAAACGAGAATTGTGTCCTCGTTTAAATCAATTAAATACCAATTGGAAAAATCAGGTTCTGATAAATGGAACTTTGGAGAGGTCTCTTTTAATTAAGAGATTTTTTATGGTGGTATTAACTTCAAACTTCACTTTATAATTTAAATACAGTGAAGTCGCTTATCTGATTTTGAAAATGCCGA
>JBBIHV010000192.1:0-5789 GCA_037446835.1 Sunxiuqinia sp.
AACGAACATGCTCGTTTCATAATCATTTAATTAAAATTCGGCACAATGAAAAATCTGAATCGTGTTTTTTTTGGCGCTGTTATGGCTTTTGCAGTATTTACCTTAAGTCCGGCTGATGTGTTCAGCCAGAAGAAAACCCAGCAGCAAACACTGTCTGCATTTCCTGACAATGTTTCCGGAGTTTTTAAGAATTCGTGTGTGGGGTGCCATTCCGATTTAAGTAAATCTAAAGGAAAGATTTTCATGAACTTATCTGAATGGGACAAGCTCAAACCAAGAAAACAGTTTAAAACAGGCAAGGCGATTTCAAAAAAGGTCGAAAAAGGAGCCATGCCTCCTGAATCGTTCCTGAAGAAAAGGCCAGAGGCTGCATTGACTGCCGAACAAAAAAACACGATCAGCACCTGGAGCAAGTCACTAAAAAAATAACGCTGCCCCGCAGCTTTCCAAAATCGACCGGGTCCCTGCCAGCAGCAGGCTTGGCGGAACATTTTCAGGAACCCAGGTTGGAAAAGGAATTCAAGCTCCATTGAAATGGACCTGAAAGCATGATCCTTGTTGTATTTTTAAGCAGATTTATATTCATGGTAAATTGCATTCGGCGGGTTCTGATGAATTGTTTTGCTACGTTTTGCAGATTGCATATCTTTATCGAAAACTCGGTCCATGAAACAGTCGTGATTTGGAAATATCCAACCAATTCTTGAAACATGGCGATTTCCCGCCTCAACGTCAGGCGGTATTTGGGCTTAAAATCAAATTGATACAGATGAAACTGGTAAAGTATTTGGGCTTTTTTCTGGGGACAGTAATCTTTGTATTTGCAGGTTTTCTTGTTTATTCAACCATAAACTGGTACAATCCGCCTCAAGAGCTGGTAATTTCAGAAAACGCGGTGCCCGATGTCATTTGCGGCGATTCTACCTTGAGCATTTTGTCGTGGAACATCGGTTATGCCGGATTGGGCGACGACATGGATTTTTTTATGGATGGCGGAATAAAAGTGCGTGATAACCAGGAACGTACAGTTGTTAACCTCGACTCAATCAATCATTTGCTGGTGCAAAATTCATCCAGAACGTTTATGCTGGTTCAGGAAATCGACCTGTTTTCAAAGCGCAGCTACAAAATGAACGAGGTGGACATTCTTTTAAAACATGCCAGCTATTTCCCGACTTTTGCCCCAAATTTTGTAGTAAAGTTTGTCCCGGTGCCGCCTGTTTCGCCCATAGGTCAGGTCAATTCGGGAATAATGAGTTTAAGCAAATACCTTCCGAAGAGCTCCGTGCGATACGGTTATCCGGGCAGGTTTGGCTGGCCAAACAGGTTGTTCAACCTGCGCCGGTGCATGCTCGTGAACCGGTACCCAACTTATGGCGGGCACGATCTGGTGCTGATCAATACCCACAACTCGGCTTACGACGATGGCAGCCTCAAACAACAAGAGATGAAGTGCCTGAAGGATTTTGTTGTGGCCGAATATGCGAAAGGCAACTATGTGATTGTTGGTGGCGACTGGAACCAATCGCCACCTAAGTTTCCTTTAAACAGGTTTGGCGAAATTCCTCAAAGCGGTTCTTTCAAACTCACTAATATTGATGCTGATTTTATGCCCGGCGACTGGAAATGGGTCTTTGACCGGGACCAACCGACGAACCGTTACCTGAACGAACCCTATTCGCCCGGCAAAACATCAACTTGTATCCTAGATTTTTTCCTGGTTTCGCCCAATATCGAAGTTTTGAGCAATAAAACCCTGAACCTCAACTTCAGGAGTTCAGACCACAACCCAATTACGATGAGTTTTAAACTGGTAAATTGAACATTTTAAACCAAATGATGAAAATGGTCTTGCACAATAGTCAAACCTTCACATTTTTTTCTGTTGAAACGGAGACAGTTTTTGAACTCCCTTTCATTCAGGAAATAAAGGCAGGTTTTCCATCTCCTGCTGAAGACTTTCAGGATCAGTCGATTGATTTGAACAAAGTGCTTGTCCGAAATCCTTCATCGACATTCTACGCCCGGGTAAAAGGCAGTTCAATGCAGGATGCTGGTATTGATGATGGCGATTTATTGGTCATAGACAAAAGCCTTGAACCAGTAAACGGGAAAATTGCTGTTTGTTTTGTTGATGGTGAATTTACCGTAAAAAGGATAAAGCTTGACACCGATTGTTGCTGGCTTGTACCAGCAAATTCTGATTTTAATCCGATTCGGGTTGATGCTGAAAATGAATTTATTATCTGGGGAATTGTTGTTCACATCATTAAATCGCTTTAGATGTTTGCCCTAATTGATTGCAACAATTTTTATGCAAGTTGCGAAAGGGTTTTTCGACCGGACTTAAACGGGAAGCCGATTGTTGTTTTATCGAATAACGACGGATGTGTAATTGCCCGAAGCAACGAAGCTAAAGCATTGAATATTCGGATGGGAGCCCCGGCCTATCAATTCCAGAAAGTATTCGACGACCACCATGTATTGGTATTCTCCTCCAATTATGCCTTGTATGGCGACATGAGTTTCAGGGTCATGACCATCCTTTCCACGTTTTCCCCTGAAATGGAAATCTACAGTATCGACGAAGCTTTTCTCCAGTTCAACGGTTTTGACTTGTTCAATTTGAATGAGGTTGGGATCAGGATCAGGAAAACAATTCTCAAATCAACCGGAATCCCGGTATCGGTAGGATTTGCTGAAACAAAAGCGCTGGCCAAAGTCGCAAATAAGATCGCAAAGAAATTTCCCGAACGGACTGGAGGTGTTTATATCATTGATTCGGAAGAAAAACGGTTGAAAGCCTTGAAGTGGCTCAATGTTGAAGATGTTTGGGGAATAGGCCGGCGGCAAAGCAAAAAGCTTGAATATCATGGAGTTAAAACTGCCTACGATTTCATTCAGATGCCTGATGCCTGGGTGAGGAAAACCCTGTCGGTTGTTGGATTGAGGCTTAAACGTGAACTTGAAGGGACGAGGTCCCTTGAGTTGGACGTAAAAAAGGATAAAAAAAATATTGCGACCACCCGTTCATTTGATAAACACTACACCACTTTTGATCAGGTAAATGAACGGATCGTTACTTTTTCGGTAACCTGTGCCGAGAAACTGCGCAGGCAAAAAAGCACCTGTAATTCGCTGATGGTATTCCTGATAACAAATTTCTTTCGTGAAGATTTGCCCCAGTATTCGAAAAACATTGTCGTGAAGCTACCTTATTCAACAAATTCGGGCATCGAAATTTCAAAGTTTGCCACAATCGGGCTAAAAAATATTTTCAGGGAAGGGTTTCAGTATAAAAAGGCTGGTGTTATTGTCATGGATATTGTTCCTGAAATGCCGATGCAACTCACCCTGTTCGAAGCCAGCAATCCCCGCCACAAAGCGTTAATGGAAACGATCGACCGGATTAACAACAGCATTGGCAGTCACAAGGTAATGCTTGCATCACAGGATTTGGGACGTCGGTGGAAGATGAAACAAGAAAGGCTTTCAAATCGGTTTACCACACGAATCGATGAGATTATCACGGTAAAAACATAGTGGCACAATCAATTCATTTGCTGCATTTAAACACAACAATCCAAAATTAATTTTGCAGGTTTGTCTGCTTATTGCTTTATGAATTTCAGGACATCTTTGCCCCCGTTGGCCGTAATTTCCATGAAATACAGCCCTTTCCTGAAACCACTGATGTCGTATCGGATGTTACCCTGGTTCCCAGGAAATGCACTTTGCTGCATCAGTGCACCGGTGATGGAATAAATATTCACTTGCCGGATTGTTGCATAATCCCGCGGTATCGTTAATTCGATGTACTGATTGGCCGGATTGGGAAACAGAAGCGGTTTGGACGGATTTCCACCCGGCGTCTCGGCCAAGGTGACACTCGAATTGACGGTAATCATTCCGGTCATTCCCATCAGTGCATGTGGATCGCAATGATAGTTATAAGTTCCCGGAGTATTAAAAACAAACTTGTAGGTCCATCCTGCCCCCACGGAGTTCCCGAATGAAACGGCATTTAAAGGGAAAACAGTTTGTTGGCCATCAACGTTGTGCGAACCATCCAGGTTTTTCCAGATCACGGTGTCCCCGGCAGTAATCGTTAAATCTTTCGGGGTAAATACAAAGCTTGTTACGGTGACTAAGTGCGAAGTCTGCCCGTTCAGGTCCAGTGCCAAATAGGCCAAAGCAATGGTTAAGGCAAGGTACCTGACTGTTCTGAAAGTAAAACTTGTTTTCATCGGCTAATAAATTTAAGTGAATAAAGAACCACTATCAGATTTAGTAACATTCGACTAATCAGTTTGTTTATAAATAAAGACAAAAAAGTATTTTATTATTTTTTATTTTTTCCGGAAGAAAAAGTCTGAATTTCAAAAAAAATGCCCGCTCAATTTTGTCTGAACGGGCATTTTTTTTGTGATATTGAACCTTATCTTTTGGTTATTTCCTGAATCATAGCTTCTCTTTTCGCAGAATTGCCTTTTATCAATCCAAACTGGTCACTTTTGTAATTCCAGTTGGCCGATGCGATGTTATTTTTGTTGAAAATTGAAATCATGTCGTTATACCAGCGCAAACCGTCGGCTTCAGGGGCGTCTTCAATCACGCCATATTCGCCGCAATACAATTGAAGCCCCAGTTCCTTTGCTTTTTTAAGCGGAAGCTGCATCATTTGTTCGAGCTTGTCACGGTTCCACACCTGTCCCACGTAATCTTTGGCAATGGCCTGCTGTGCAGCCGGGAGTGCATCAAATTCGGCCTTGGTAAGCAATTCTCCGGGATAATGGACCGGGCCGGTGTAATCGCGGAGAAATGCCCAACTGGCGTGGTGGTGCGTCAGGAAAAACGGCTCATAAAAATGGAAACTCAGGATGATGTTTTTGTCGTCAGGTACTTTTAAAACATCGAATGTGCTGGCCGATTGCCAACGGTTTGACCCGATTACAATTACGCGGTCGGGTTCAAGGGCGCGCAAGGTGGTCATGGTATGGGCAACCAGTTGGTTCCACTGCTCCGGATCGTCGGCCACCGCTTCGTTCATCAGTTCGTAGGCTACGTCGCTCACCGGGTACGATTTCAACGCCGACGACAGGTCGGTCCAAATTTTGTAAAACTTTTCCTGTTCTTTTGGATCGGTCCACAAGGGTTTCACATCAGCATTGAAGTAGTGAGAGCGGATAATGTGCAGGTCAACAATTACTTTCAACTGATATTTCGCGCACCAGTCGAGGCAATTGGTCAGCAATTTAAAAGCATCGTCGTGGCGGACGAGGTTTTCGTCCCACATTTGCACTTCGTCAATAGGGAGCCTGATGTGGTCAAACCCCAGATCTTTAATCAGTTTTACATCTTTTTCCTGAAAAAAACTATCGCGTTCGGCACCCCGCCGATCCGATTGCGAAAGCCAGTGTGCCACGTTGGTCCCCTTAAAAATTTTGAATCCGGTAGCTGAGCCATTTTTTGAAGTTTTAGGCTGGCACGAGGAAAAGACGAGCAGGAAGAAAGATAGGAAAAGCAAATTTTTCATGGCGATAGAAATTTAGTGGTTTTTAAAAGCAATCCAATTTATCAAATTTATTGGGAATATGAAGGTGTTCCGTGAAATAAAAAACAATTCAATAATTTTCTGCTCTTTAAATTTCCAGATTAGCAACTTATATCTATATCTTTAGTGCAGTCAACAAAGCCTACTTTGTTTTTATGAAACGAGCATGTTCGTTGAAAGCAAACAAGGATGAATTGAAACGAAGTGGAAATCCGCGAAGCGAATATCTCACATG
>JBBIHV010000193.1:0-5679 GCA_037446835.1 Sunxiuqinia sp.
ATTTTTGCTCCTGAAAAACTGATAAAATTCGGGTAACAGGCATACCCCGGATCGGAAAGGATAATCTCATCGCCGGGTTCGCACAAGACGGAAAGGACCAGCAAAATGGCCGGCGAAGTTCCTGAAGTTACCAGGATTTGTTCAGGAGAAACCTTTACCCCGTAATTTTTTAAGTAACTTTTGCTTATTTCCTGCCTCAGTTCGGGGTCGCCCAAACTGTGGGTATAGTGTGTCCGGCCTTCTTTCATGGCAATTTCGCTGGCATTTTGCACACACGACGGAACATCAAAATCGGGTTCGCCAACTTCCAGATGAATCACATGTTTCCCTTGTTTTTCAAGAACAGAAGCCCTTTCAAGCACTTCCATGACAATAAACGGAGAGATATTTTTGGCTTTTGCTGAAATCATTTTGGTCTTTTTTTTCGGAACCCGAAAGTACTCAACAATTCAGAATTGTGATTGAAAAAGGAAAAAAAAACCGGGCAGTTCGGGTTTTAAAATCGAAATAGATTAATTTTACTGGCTTTCAATTCAAAACCCACAACATCGTTTATCGTGAAAAAATTCTTTCTAATTGGCATTTTCACCTTGTTCTCAGCAGGTCTTGCCTATTCTCAGAACAATGCAAAACCGATCATTTCGTCGCGCGATTTCAGTAAGTCAGGCGACTTGTGGGAATCCATTGGCCAGGGAGTCATTAATTATCAGGCCGATGTGATGTATATTTATGGAAAACTTTATGTAACTCCGGTAATGCCCGACAGCGCGAACCACCATCTGCCCACGCTCACCGAAGCGTACCTGTATCCGCTTTACAATCAATACAAAAAGAACAATGGCCAAATACTTCCTGGATACCCGGGCGATATTTACCTGATCCTGAACTTTACTTTTCAGCCGATACAGATTTACAAGCAGTTAGCTGCCGATATGCGCCCGTTTGCTGAAATGCTGACCTACTCGGCCGATGGTAAAAAACACCAGGGAAAACTCATGATCCTGATCAAAGATTCGAAAATACTGGATCAAATAAATGGCATCAAGCCCAGTTTCCTGGGTTTGGTTGGCAACCTGGGCGACGTGGACAAAAACATTGATTCATCGAAAATGCCCGTCATTGAAGTCAGTTTTGATGAACTGACCGGTTGGAAAGGCGTTGGTAATATTCCTTTTGAAGACTTCACCAAGATAAGAACCCTGGCCGAAAAAGTTCACGCCCAAAACAAGAAAATAAGTTTGGTGAATTGCCCTGCTTCAAAAAATGTAGCCGATTTGGTTAAAAGCGCAAAACTCGATTTTGTGAATACCCCCGAAGATGCCCGGATGGCAGGCTTTTTTACTGAAATAAAATGATCACTTTTCTATCGTTAAATCAGGGAACATAAGCAATTTTGCCCACTACCGAATGGCCCTGAGTATCAATTTGAACAAAATAAATTCCGGGCTTTTTGCCTGAAAAATTGAGTTTTACGGTATTCTCGCCTTCCTGCTCAATGGGCACATCCAGCTTTTTCCCGAGCAAATCGAAAACCACAATATCTTGCGGACAATCAATTGCCTTGTCTGTTTGAACGGTCAACCACGAACTCCCATTCAGTGGGTTCGGAAAAAACCGCGCTCCCGGCAAATCGGTTTTAAAAGCTGAAACAGCCAGGGGGTCGTCAACATTGCATACAATGAGCTCGGCCAGCAAGGCTGAACCATACCCATTTATGTTCTGCGAATTATATGTCTGCCAACCCGACTGGTTTTTCAGGAAAAAACTGTTTGCCTGCGTTTTCCGGTTGTCCATGTAAACAGCAATCGTATCGCCGCTGTGCAAATCAGAGATGTTATACGAGACATAAAAAGTACCAACGGTTTTTACCGGTGTTTTAAACGACAGGTAGTTCATCGCGTCGGGATAGAAGGAATGGATGTCAAATTTTTCGGTATATAGCAATGTTTCAGGCTGACTGGTTCCTCCTTGAAAAACCTGTACCGAAATATACGCGTTTGCGTACAGCGGATTTGTTTTTAGCTTCGCAATACCCAACGAAATTCCCTGTACCATACAGTTTTTCGAAAACATGTACTTTTCGGCAAAATCGGTGTAGCCGGCCGAGTTGGTTCCGGTAAAATAACCTTTCTTGGTGAGCCCGCTGGTAATTTGCAAGGCCACATAAGAATCGGCATTCAGGAAATTTGTAAACGGTTTACATAGGTTTTTGTCTGAATAAAGCGACTGCCCGGTCAGTTTTGAGAGGTTCGAATTCAGTGGATCGAGCCAGTATTTGAGTTGCTTTGTATTTTCTTTCCGGTAATTCCACGAAAGTGCAAATTTTTCGAAATAATCGTATGTCGGGTTCAAACACGAAGCTGAACCTCCTGTCAGGCTACCTACTATTTGCTTGTTTTGATCAAACAGCGGCCCACCAGATGAACCCGGTTCGGTAACCCCATTGTCCCAACGTAAAATATTCCAGAACCCGTTGGTTTTATAGGTAAAGTTATTGCCGTTAAAACTGTTGGTTATTGGTGATTCATGGTCAACTGCCACCTTTTTGATATCGCCTTGCGGATGATGAATGCAAAAAGTATTTGTGGCTGCTATGTTCTGGGTGTTCCAGCCCGCCATAAAAGGACGGTACAAAGGAGGCGGAACTGTATTTAAACGCACCAGTGCAAAATCGAGGCTGTCGAAAGATGCTTTTAGCGAACTTCCTGACATGGAATGGCTTACATCTCCATCAATTGAAACACAAGTGGGCGATTCGTAATTAAAAAGAAAAACTGTGGCTTGTGCCTGAACTTCGGTGTTTATACAATGGTAGGCGGTTAAAAGATAAGGGGTTCCGTCGAGCGCCGTATTGTTAACCAAGGTTGCAGTACAAAGTTCGGTCCCTTCAACAAGGATGCGGCAAACTGCATCGCGAACGTCTTCTGTGCCGTTCACCAAATCGCAATTTACATTTACATTGCACGACCCGGAAGGCCCCAGCGGCCTGTGTGCGCCTGAAGAACCAACGCCCAGAAAATCGTGTGCAACCTGTGCAATCACAAAATCGCCCCGAAATGAAACGTTGACCGGTTCTTCGTACTGAACCATCAGCTCATCGCCATCAACCGGCTCGATGGCAAGTACCTGACTTTCAGAAATATTTGCTGAAGTGTAAGCTCCTTTTATTTCGCCTGAAGTCTGGCCGATCAAATACAGCCGGGCGCCTTCAGGAATTTTAAAATGATTTAAAATTAAATTCAGCGAGTAAGCTCCAGTCGAACGAATCCGCAATTGCCAGATATTATATTCGCCGTCGGAATACCATTTTCCTGAATTTTCAGGCGTTAGTGAAACCTGAAAAGGTTGGGCAAACCGCAGGGATTTCAGCATATTCCCCGCTGAACGGCTATACATGGCACGCATTTTCAGATTATCGACCGCTGGCATGACCACCAAATCGGCATCAGGCGATACTGATTTTAATTTTATAATCTGAATGGGAACCCCGCCCTGTGAAATTTGTCCCTTTACAGCAAAAGGCAACAAAAACAAAAGAATAAATACAAGCCGGGGAATTGTGATTTTGCTCATTCCACTTTCATTAAAGAATTTCAAATTTAGGATAAATAATTAATTATAGGCAATTTCAGGCAAAAGCTCTTAAATTTGACTGAATAAAATTTTAGGCATGAAGGTATTAACCATGTTTGTGGATGAATTCAGTTATCATCCGGCCCTTAAAAATCTGGAAACGGGCGATGATGTTTCAGAAGGCATGTGTTTTTCGAAAGCCGTTCTGGCCTTCATCCAGGTTGAACAACCAGATGAAGAAAATGAGGTTAAAACCCGTGAAAAAAAGCTGGTTAACCATCTGAAATGGGTAGCGCGTAAGAATCAGACCAATTCAATTGTACTGCATTCGTTTGCCCATTTGTCCGAATCGAAAGCTTCGCCCGGATTTACAAAAGAGCTGTTTGACCTTGCCGAAAAAAGGCTTCAAAATTCAAACTATCAAACTGCACAAACACCGTTTGGCTATTTTCTTGATTTAACGATTAAAGCGCCCGGATTTTCGCTGGCCCGGATCTGGGCAAGTTTATAAACCATGCAATACATTGATTTACATACACATATTATCAGGAGTGGCTCCGGAATTCAAATCCTGAATGTTTTTGCCCAGGACCTGTGGGAAATCCAAACGGATGAATTGTTTTCAGCCGGAATCCATCCCTGGTATGTCGAAGACGTCAATCAGGAGGAGTGCCTCGCGTCTCTTGAAAAAGTTATGCAACAGCCGAACTTCATGGCAGTCGGCGAATGTGGCTTCGATCGGGCGACAAGCACCGCCGTCGCACTTCAGAAAGAGCTTTTTCAAAAACAGATCGACCTGGCACAGAAGTACTCTAAACCATTGATAATTCATTGTGTACGGGCTTATCCCGAGCTGATTGGGATGAAAAAAACCAATCGTTCGGCAGTCCCGTGGATACTGCACGGTTACCGGGGAAATCGGGAAACAACAGCCGAACTGATCAGGCATGGGTTTTACTTTTCGATAGGCAAAGCCCTGCCCGAAAGCACAAAATTGCAACAGGTCCTTCCTGAAATTCCCATCGAAAGGCTATTTTTTGAAACCGACGACAGTGATTTTTCAATCCAAAAAATTTATTTATTTGCAGCTCAAATATTAAAAACTGACGAGGAATTGCTGTTACAGGCAATTTCTGAAAATTTCAAAAAACTGTTCGGAGATGACAAATTGGTTGGAAAGGACTGAACTGCTGGTCGGGGAAGAAGGCATCCGCAAGCTTAAAAATGCGCATGTGCTGGTTGTTGGTTTGGGAGGTGTTGGTGCATATACTGCCGAGCAAATCTGCCGGGCCGGTGTTGGCACCATGACCCTGGTTGACGGCGACGTGGTGGAAGCTTCGAACCGGAACAGGCAACTGCCAGCCCTGAGAAGCACTGAAGGACGGCCAAAAGCTGAAATTCTGGCCGAGCGCTTCCGCGACATCAATCCTGAAATAAACCTTCACATTTACAATCAGTATCTAATTGAAGATGAGATTGATGAACTGATTCAAGCCGCTCGCTACGATTATGTGGTGGATGCAATCGATACCCTTTCGCCCAAAACCTTTCTCATTTTAAAAACCCTGAAGGCCGGATACCCGTTGGTTTCGTCGCTGGGTGCCGGTGGAAAATTCGATCCATCAAAAGTGGAAGTGACTGATATTTCGAAAACCTACAACTGCAAGCTGGCCCGTAAATTGCGCAAGCGGCTCAACCGTTCAGGCGTCAGCAAAGGGTTTGATGCGGTGTTCTCGTCAGAACTCATTGATCCTGAAAAAGTTATCGTCTTTGAAGGAAAGAACAAAGCATCTACTGTAGGAACGATTTCCTACATGCCACCTGTTTTCGGCTGTTTTTGTGCTTCGGTGGTCATTCGCGGCTTGTTGAAAGATTTACCAGGCCAGGATGAATCCAATCAGTCAGAAATTTCTTTATCACTATTATCCGATTAACACGCAAATCTTTGATTTATGTTTTCTAATTGCATGATAATCAATTGTTATTTTTTATATTTCAAAAATCACCCCTGTTAAAAAGCAAAACTGGTTTGCTGATTTGTTCCGGGAGATCCTCTTTGTTTCAAGTATTCTCGTTTTGTACTTCGAAGCAATTCAAATACATCAA
>JBBIHV010000194.1:0-3880 GCA_037446835.1 Sunxiuqinia sp.
TTCTTCGGAAAAGTAAAACACCGCTTGCACATTGGGTTCGATGATCCGAGTCATGCCGTTGGAACCGATGAATTTATCCGGAGTGAGTTTCTCCGGGTGAGAGATGAGATTAAAGAAGGGTTTTGGAAATTCTACCAGGAAAATTTGAAAATAAGCTGATTTGAAGGTTTGAAAATTATCTTCAGTCGAAAGCCCATCTTCAAATTAACCCATCTTCAAATTTTCAAATTATCATTATGAAAACACGTCTCAAATTTCTCGACCGCTACCTGACACTGTGGATATTTCTGGCCATGTTTGCCGGTGTCGGAATGGGTTTTTTATCGCCCGGAATTGCCGGTTTCTGGGACAGTTTATCGAGTGGAACGATCAATATTCCGATTGCCATTGGACTGATCGTGATGATGTATCCGCCTTTGGCCAAAGTAAAATACGAAGAGTTGGGCGATGTTTTCAAGAATTACAAAATCCTTAGCCTTTCGCTGGTTCAAAACTGGATTATCGGGCCGATCCTGATGTTTGTGCTGGCCATTCTTTTCCTGCAATTCAACATCGACTACATGTACGGACTGATCCTGATCGGGCTGGCACGCTGCATCGCGATGGTCATTGTCTGGAACGACCTGGCCAAAGGCGACACGCAGTACGCCGCCGGACTGGTGGCTTTCAATTCCATTTTTCAGGTGTTGTTTTTCTCGGTTTATGCCTGGTTCTTTATCGCCATTCTTCCCGGGTGGTTTGGCTTTCCGGTGAGCGAAACCGTTGCACAAATCACCATCGCACAAATTGCGAAAAGCGTTTTTATCTATCTGGGAATACCTTTCATTGCCGGATTCTTGACTCGGTTCACCTTGATCAGGATCAAAAACAAAGAATGGTACCAGCAGAAATTTATCCCAAAAATTAGTCCATTGACCTTGATTGCCTTGTTGTTTACTATCCTGGTGATGTTCTCGCTAAAAGGTGGATACATCGTAAAAATTCCTTTTGATCTGATCCGGATTGCCATTCCCTTGCTCTTCTATTTTGTAATCATGTTCCTTGCTTCGTTCCTGATGAGCAAAAAAGCGGGAGCAACCTACGAACAGGCTACAACCCTGTCGTTTACCGCTGCCAGCAACAACTTCGAATTGGCCATTGCCGTTGCCATTGCAGTTTTCGGCATCAATTCAGGCGAAGCGTTTACAGCCGTGATTGGACCGCTGGTTGAAGTTCCGGTGATGATTGGCCTGGTGAATGTAGCTTTCTGGTTCAGGAAAAAATATTATTCACGGTCAGTACTGAACAACGCATAATTTGCTCCCGACAATTTGGTAAGGAGCAGATTTGCGCAAATGCGACAGGTTAATTCTGCCAGAAGGTCAGGATCAATTCTTCCGCACATTCATGCTAAAAAATAATCCAAAACAAAAAATTTAACATATTCAATTCTGAAAGGATCGCCAATCGAAATGGGTCCATCTCACATGTTTAGGAACGTACTACATCCGGCCAATCCGATAATTACCTATTCATATTCAGGCATTTGTGTTAATGAATTATAATATTTTCTAAAAAGTTTAAAATTGATTTCAATTTGTTTTTTGTGGCACGCTATGTGAAAAGGAGATTAAAATTTAAAATTGATCATCATGAAAACGGTTAAAAAAATTTCATCAGTGTTTATTATTGCTTTTGTTTCAGCAGCATTAGCAATTTTTTTGAACAATAAATTTGGAGATGTTCCTAACCATCAAATAATGGTCGGTGAAAAGACACCGGTACATCTTACAAACAACGTTTCTAACGAAGGCCTCCAGGTGCAATTGCCTGATTTGACCGGGGCGGCAGAAAAAAGTGTATCAGCAGTCGTTCATATTGAAGTGAAAATGCACGAACAGATGGATAACATTGCCGATAACCCGTTTTATAATTTCTTTTTCGGACCAAACGGACCAGAAGGCAATACCCCACACAGATTCAAACAGCAACCGCAATTTGCAATGGCATCTGGTTCAGGGGTGATAATCAGTCCTGATGGCTATATTGTTACGAACAACCATGTCGTTGATGATGCTGTAAATGTTCAGGTTATTCTGAATGACAACCGCAAATTCACGGCAAAGGTAATAGGCCGCGACCCGAACACCGACATCGCTCTGGTAAAGATCGATGCAACGAATCTTCCTTTTCTTACCTGGGGCAATTCTGATGGACTCAAACTTGGCGAATGGGTCCTGGCTGTTGGAAACCCGTTTAACCTTAACTCAACTGTTACGGCCGGAATTGTGAGCGCAAAATCAAGAAGTATAGGAATTGTGAGTGGTCAGATGCCACTGGAATCATTCATTCAGACTGACGCAGCGGTGAACCCTGGAAACAGCGGTGGAGCCTTGGTTAATGTTAACGGCGACTTAGTCGGGATTAATACTGCCATTGCGTCTCAAACAGGTTCTTATTCAGGTTATTCCTTCGCAATTCCTGCAACGATTGCTCAAAAGGTGGTTATCGACTTAAAGAAATATGGCGAAGTACAACGCGCCGTTCTGGGAGTTGTGATGCAGTCGGTTAACGACAGCATTGCCAAAGCTAAAAAGCTTGAAAATGTTGAAGGCGCTTACGTCAGAAGTACCACCAACGATGGTGCTGCCCGCAAAGCAGGAATCAAGGAAGGTGATGTTATTGTTTCAATTAATGGAAATAGTGTAAAAACGGGGTCCCAATTACAGGAACAAATTGGCGAATATAGTCCTGGAGATGAGGTTTCTGTTGGTTACATCAGGAATGGCGAATTAAAGGATGTTAAAGTTGTTTTGCGTAACATGAAAGGTGATACCTCCATCGTAAAAGAACCCATGTCGGTTCTGGGCGCAGAATTTGCCCCTTTGTCTGATAAAGAAAAAGCAAAGTTACAAATCGACGAAGGGGTAAAGGTGGAAAAACTGACAGATGGAAAACTGAAAGACGCCGGAGTGAAAACCGGGTTTATCATCACCGACATCAATAAAGTTGCAGTTAACAGCAAAAATGATATTGAAAGCGCCTTTATGCATACAAACAGTAAAGAACCGATGCTCATTGAAGGTGTATATCCTGATGGCAAGTACGCTTACTATGTAATAAAGCCGGAAAATTAAACGGAGTGTTCAGCTCGGATTGATTAAAACACTTTTTAGAAATTTCATTTGGAAAGGAATGGAGCCATCGCTCCTTTCCTTTTTTATGTCTGCATGATTTTCAGAAGCCGGAAGAAACTATTCAACATACAGCACCAGGCCTTTCAGATACTCGCCTTCCGGATGGTACATATCAACCGGATGGTCGGCGGGCTGAACGAGTTGGTTCAGGATGCGCACTTTCCGGCCTGAAATGGCGGCAGCTGAAAATACGGCTTCGCGAAATTTATCTTTCGTAACTACCTGCGAGCAACTGAATGTAAACAAAATTCCACCCGGGGCAATCTGCTGAAAGGCTTTCAGGTTAAGGCGTTTGTAACCTTTCAAGGCTTGCGGCAAAGCGCCGCGGTGTTTGGCAAATGCCGGTGGATCGAGAATGATCAGATCGTACTTGCCCTGGTTCTGATCCATGTAATCGAAACAATCGGCTACAAATGCCTCGTGGCGCAGATCGCCCGGGAAATTCAGTTTCACGTTTTCATTAGTCAAATCAATGGCTTTGGCCGACGAATCGACCGAATGCACCAGTTTGGCACCACCGCGCATGGCATAAAACGAGAAACCGCCCGAATAGCAAAACATGTTCAGTACACTGCGCCCATTCGAATATTCCTGAACCAAGCGCCGGTTTTCGCGCTGATCGACAAAAAAACCGGTTTTCTGGCCTTCCACCCAATCCACTTTAAACCGGTTTCCGTATTCCTGAACTTCAAAAACCTCCGATT
>JBBIHV010000194.1:3980-5500 GCA_037446835.1 Sunxiuqinia sp.
TTAAAATCGGGTCCTACTTTTTCGAACGAAAAAATGCGCACGGCAATGGAGCCAATCTGAACGTGGCCCATCGCCAGAAATTCATTTTTATTGGAAACAACCTCAACCACATCGCCTTCCTCTACCCTACCGTCAATTTCCTGGATTGCCCCCGAAAAAACCCAGGGATGAAAGCGCTGCAAAGACTGTTCTTTTCCGGATTTCAGGATAACCCGGCTGTACTTCTGGGACATATTTTACTGCTGATTGAGTGATTCGTAAATCCGGTGTGAAATCCAGGCATCGGTGGCGGCATAAATTTGCTGTGCCTCGGTCAGGTCGGGCGCTTCCCAGTTGGTAACGCGCTGCGATTTGGAAATGCGGTACCCGAGCACAATGGCCGACAATTTCTTCAGGCTGAAATCCTGAATGCCAAAATCTTTCACATGCTCCTGAAGTTCAACAAACCCACCTGGTTTGAAGTTATTCAGCTTTTGCAGTCCTTTAATGTCGTCGCGAATGGCCACCCCAATCTTCTGTATTTCAGGATTTTCAAGAATATTTCTTAACCCGTTTGGCAACCCAATTTTATTTAGCCTGAACAAAAAAGCCCTGTCTTCGGTTGCCAGTTGCAGCAAGGCCACTTCATAAACAACACCTTTCTTAAATGCAGGCTTGGTTTCGGTATCAAAACCCAACATGGATTGTTTCGACAGATAATCTATTGAAGCCAGATAATCTTCCTTCGACTCAACTAACATGATTTCACCCTCAAACTGAATCAGTGGCAATTCGGCTAATTCATCTTTATCAATACTTTCCCTGTACATCTTTTTATTCTTCCTGATTTGAAAACCGGTTGTTTAGCCAATCTGGTTTCCGGTTTTTATTTTTTGGTTCTTTTTTCTTTTTTTCTCCTGATCCGGCTTCGTCGTCCGGGGTATTCTCGCTGTAAATCAAATTATGGATTGCCCTCAAACTATTCACCAGTTTCTGGCCCCATATCTGCGAAAATCCGGTTTGGCATTCCCAGACTGCCTGTCCCATAACTTCCTCATCCAGTGTCCGAAACGACATGATCAGGTCTTTCATATCCTGATAAATATCGGCTACGTTTTCGGCAATACTGGCAGTCAGGGCTGTTTCGCTGAATTGCATTCCGGGAAGAAATACCTCCGGGAAATCGTCGTTGGCTCCGGTATGAGAAAGTACTTTTTGCTGGATCAGGTTGTATTCCACTTCGGTCACATATTTTTCAAGATCTTCTTCCGGTTCGAATTCAAACTCAGGGAGCAAACTGGCTTTCAGGTATAAAAGTGGCAGGATTTTTTGCAGCCGCCCCAAGAAATAGACAGATTCCATTTCGTCCGATCGTTCCAAAAAGCTGCAAAACTCGTTGGCAACGGTAATTAATTCAATAACATTCTTTGAGTAGGCAATACTGTTTAATTCTTCTTCTATCATGAAAATCTTCTAAAATACGCGGTAAAAGTACAAAGAATTTTTATTCAGCCGTTTTTCGGCCTGCTTTAATGGAAAAG
>JBBIHV010000195.1:0-5464 GCA_037446835.1 Sunxiuqinia sp.
TCAGGCCTATGCAAAAAGCGGTAAACAACGAGCTAAAACTTCAGGATGGATCCAGGATTGGGGTCATTGGCGGAGGTCCGGCTGGCAGTTTCTTTTCCTATTTTGCATTTGAACTGGCCGAAAAAGCCGGGATCCACATCGAAATTGACATTTATGAACCCAAGGATTTTAGCCGGTCGGGGCCACCGGGCTGCAACCACTGTGGCGGGATCGTTTCCGAATCGCTGGTCCAATTGCTAAAAGCCGATGGAATTTCTTTGCCGGAAGAGGTTATCCGCCGAACAATTGAAACCTACACCCTTCACCTTGAAGAGGGAACGGCTGTGATCGACAACCTCGGTAAGGACCAGCGGATTATTTCCATGTTCAGGGGTTCCGGGCCACTTGGCCCCGATGGTTCGAGCCGACAGGGGTTTGACGCCTATATGCTTGAACTTTGCAGGCAGAAAGGCGCCCGGTTGCTGGTCGAAAAAGTGACCGATGCCCAATGCGAACCGGATGGGATTACCCTCATCACCCACAAATCGAGGCAAAAATACGATCTGGTGGTTGGCGCTGCTGGATTAAACGAGAAAGCGTTGTCGGTCTTTAAAAAACTTATCCCACATTTTGTACCGCCCCAAACGGCAAAGGCCTATATAAGCGAATTTTATTTGGGGCACGAATTGATTGGTAAGCATTTCGGAAATTCGATGCATGTTTTCGTGCTTAACCTTCCAGGCATCAAATTTGGGGCGCTCATCCCAAAAGGAAATTATGTGACACTTGTGCTGCTCGGTACCGGAATTACAACCGAACTGGCCGACCGTTTCCTGAGTTCCAAGTCTGTCCACGATTGTTTTCCTGAGGGAATCATGCCTCAGCCCATCAATCCCTGCCTTTGTTTTCCGCCGATCAACATCCGGAATGCCCGAAATCCCTATTCCGACCGGGTGGTTTTAATTGGCGATTCTTCTTCCTCAAAACTTTATAAAAACGGCATTGGGGCAGCATATATAACAGGCAGGGCAGCCGCCTCGACGGCTATAATCCAGGGGATTTCTTCCGGAGATTTCAGAAAATCATTTCAACCGGTATGTTCACGGCTCGACCGTGACAATTCGGCCGGAAAGCTAATTTTTTCAATTACCACTGTCATTCAGAACTCTTCGTTCCTGAAAAAGATACTGTTTCAGATGGTGTTAAAAGAGCAGTCGAAGGAAAAAGGGAAACGCGAAATGAGTATGCTGCTTTGGGACACATTTACCGGAAGTGCCCCTTACCGTAACATTTTGTTGCGGAGCCTAAACCCACTGCTTTGGATGAAGCTTTCCGGAAATATTTTCATCGGGATTTTCGTTCGAAAAGATAAACATATTCCGGGGCCATAATTTTGGTCAGTGGCCTGATTCACAACTATATTCCGGCTTCCAGCTTTTCAATCCGCCATTCGCTTAATTGTTTCAGGCGGTTCAGTACATTGGCCGTAACCCGGTTGTGCACGGCTTCCCAAATCCGGTTCACCAAGGGCCATTTCGGTTTGTATTCTTTTCCGTAGAAATTAAAACCCACCGAAAAAAATAGCTGCGACTGCTCGGTTTCGCCCATGTCGGCAATCGACGATCGTACATACATCAGGAAAATCCCGATGGGATAACCGCCGCTGCACTTGTAAAGCAGGTAGCGCGCATTGTCGAAATCGAAGGCATCAGGAACCCGTTTTATCCGGATGGAATTCAAATAAAACAGCGGTATAAAACGGAGCCCGAAAAGGCTTTTCCGAAAGCCGAAGGGGTATTTTTTCCAGCCAAATGGCAAAATACGGATGGCTTCAATGTCGTTGTCAATCCGTTCAACTTTGGCAATGTGGTTGGGCCAGCAGGTCGAATCACCGTTCCAGTTCAGCAGCTCGTTAAAAATGTAACTCACAGGCGCCTCTATACCAATATGGTGAACATTCAAAACCGAATATCGATCCACGCCTTCACCAACCCGCTGCAAAATCCGGCTGTTGTATTCAAGCCTTTTTTCTTCCGAACTAAATTTTATCAGGGTTTTGATTTGGGGTTTGTTCCAGAGAAAATTTCTGAAATCGGAAAACAGGCCGTTGCTTTGGGGCGGTGGCACGAGTATGGTATTCTGAATGGCCTTATTTTCAAGCATGAAGAATTGGTTCTGAAATGAATCCTAAAGTTAACCAATTCCGAAGATTTCCTTTCTTTGATGTCAACTTTGACTTAAAACTTTTGGCAAAATCCTGATTTATTTGATAGTTCGGTTTTTTGAACTTACTTTTGCCTTCATTATCAAATAATCCTTCAAAAATTGATTGTTTGATTATAAAGAAGAGTGGAGAGATCGGGCTCAGCGAAACTCTGGCAACCAACTGATTACTTGCAGAAAAGGTGCCAATACCCGGCCGGAAACGGAATTATAATTGAACCGAAATGAAACGACTTTCAACATTACACCTGCTTAGTTTCATGTACTTCTCGAATATGTGCATGCGCTAAAAAGCCCCACTAAATCTCCCCGAAGGGAAGACTTGAAAAATCCACTATAAAAACAAACACTGGTCATTACAAGTAAATTGTAAATCATTAAATCGTCAATAAATAATGGGAATTAATAAAACATACGAAGAAATTAACGAGAAAATCCGGCGGGGCGAGGCGGTGGTGCTGACGGCCGAAGAAGTTTCGCAAATGGCGCTGACGGCCACGCCCGAAGAGATTGCCGAAAAAGTGGATGTGGTGACTACTGCCACGTTTGGTGCCATGTGTTCGTCGGGCGCATTCATCAATTTTGGCCACGCCAATCCGCCCATCCGGATGGAAAAAATCCGTTTGAACGGCGTGCCGGTTTACGAAGGCCTGGCGGCTGTCGACACGTACATCGGGGCCACAGCTTGCGATCCGGAAAACCCGAAATACGGGGGCGCTCACATCATTCAGGATTTGGTCGATGGAAAGGACATTGAGCTGGAAGCCTGGGGAAAAGGTACCGATTGCTATCCGCGCAAACACATCAAGGCCATCATCAACAAGGACACGGTGAACGAAATGTTCCTGTTCAATCCGCGAAATGCCTACCAGAATTACAATGTGGCGGTGAACTCCACCTCTCAGATGAAATACACGTACATGGGCAATTTGCTGCCTAACATGCGCATTGCAACCTATTCCACTTCCGGCGAACTCAGCCCACTGCTAAACGATCCGGAGATGAAAACCATTGGCATCGGCACCCGCATTTTTCTTGGCGGGGCGCAGGGATTCGTGGTTTGGCCCGGAACGCAGTTCAATACCTCGAAACCGAAAAACGAGTTTGGCGTTCCGGTGAGCAACTCTGCTACGTTGGCTGTGATTGGAAATCTGAAGGAAATGTCGTCGGAATTTTTGCAGGCCGCTTATTACGAAAAATATGGCGTCAGCCTATTCGTCGGAATTGGCATTCCCATTCCGGTGCTGAATGCCGACATCGCAAAAAATGTCTCCATCCGGAACGAGCAGATTGAAACAACGGTTTGCGATTATGGCGTAGAAGGCAGCCCAGCCTTGGGTCGGGTAACATACGCGCAACTGCGTTCGGGAGAAATTGAAGTACTGGGTAAGAAGATACGTACTGCGCCGGTATCGAGCCTGAGCAAAGCGCGCAAAATTGCCGGTTTGCTGAAACAATCAATTCTTGCCGGGGAATTTGAAATCACGAAACCGGTGCAGATGTTTCCGACAAATACCTCATTGAAATCGCTGAAAGAAAAGTAAAAGCCCCACCCAAACCTTCCCCGAAAGGGAGGGCTTAAAAAAAAAGGCCTCCCCAGACCCCTCCGAAGGAGGGGAATTTGGAAGCCGAGTTCTGAAAATATTGTACAAAAAGAGAATGTCATTGAACCGCCATACCCAAAGTCTCCCCTTTCGGGGGAGATTTAGAGGGGGCTTAATATTTCTAAAATGCAGAAAAAAAGATATGTCCTGAAGTTTCCGCCACAGAGTGGCGATAAACCATTGAGTTACCATCTGGTCAAGGATTTCGACATCCGGATCAATATTTTGAGGGCTGAAGTCTGGCCTGGAAAAACGGGAAGCCTGGTGCTCGAACTGGAAGGAACAGCAGCAAACCTGAAACAGGGAATTGCTTATCTGGAAGAAAATCAGGTGAGCTGCGAGCCGTTGAACAAGAAAATAACCTGGGATCATGTACGCTGCATCCATTGCGGAAACTGCACCTCCGTGTGTTTTGCCGGTGCGCTGGAAATGGATCCGGCAAAATGGGAACTTCAGTTCGACTCCGAGAAGTGCATCGTTTGTGAATTGTGCGTTCCGGCTTGCCCGCTGAACTTGTTTCAGATTGATTTCAGGGAATAAAAGAGAAGCCCCACCCAAACCCTCCCCGAGGGGGAGGGCTTAAAAAAACATTTTATTTTCAGATGGTCGACAGAAAAGATATGGGTGGCAGTTCTTTCTTTCTCCCCTCCTTCGGAGGGGGCGGGGGAGGCTACCGCACATATCGCAATCAGTTTTCGCAGCAGCGATTTCGGTCGTTCGGGATTAATTACAAGGAAACCGATTTGTGGATTGGCGTTGACCCGGCTTCGTTTCGGGAAGAAATGAAGGTCGTTTCATTCCTGAAAATCAAAGAATTGCGAACTGAAATGGAGCAGTATCTGTTAAAAGATCCGGTCTTCGGAAAGACCTTCGAGCCGCACCGGGTAGAACCGAATGCGCCTGAGATTGTTAGACTGATGGCTGATGCGGCAATCAGGGCAGGAGTTGGTCCGATGGCTGCGGTGGCTGGCGCTTTTTCAGAGATGGTGGGCCGTCATTTGATGCAGCAGTTTGAACTTCAGGAATTGGTGGTTGAAAATGGCGGTGATATTTTCCTGAAAATTGAACGCAATTTGCTGATGTCGGTTTACGCCGGAAATTCGCCTTTGTCGGGGAAAATTGGCATTGAAATTCAGGCTTCCGAATCGCCGCTGGGAGTTTGCACTTCGGCCGGAACAGTTGGGCCGTCGGTGAGTTTGGGCAAAACCGATGCAACCATGATTGTTTGCCGGAATACGGCTTTAGCCGATGCGCTGGCTACCACTTTTGGTAATTTGGTTCAGAAACCTGAAGATGTTCAGGCGGTGACAAAGCAAACGGAGCACTTTCCGGAGATACTTTCGGCCGTGATTATTTGCCGCGATAAGATCGGCATCCGTGGGCAATTTGAAATGAAACTTGTTGAAATAAATAGGAAGTGAGGGCTTGACTTTAAGTCAAACCCTCACTAAAAACAACCCGATGTAGTGATAGTGAGCAGGTGACTCGAAGTCACCCGCTCACTCAACAAAAAAACGATGACAACGAAAAAAAACATACAACACGAACTCGAATCGCGGGTGTTGGTGCTCGATGGCGCCATGGGAACCATGATTCAGAAACACCGCCTGTCGGAAGATGATTTTCGGGGAGCTATTTTTACTGATTTTCAGTACGAT
>JBBIHV010000196.1:0-5449 GCA_037446835.1 Sunxiuqinia sp.
ATTACCTCCTTAAAAATCTCCACTTTTTTATTGCTTTCCACATTCATTCCCGGAAAGAAGCTGAGACTTTTTATTTGGTCACCCCCAATTAAATCGAGTGGGTGTAGAAGATAACTGATTGGAGTTCGGGTGATCCGGCACAGAAAAAGCGCCAATCCCAAGTAGATTTTCATGATGGGAAGCGAAATATTACCCAGGTAAATCAAGTAACTTAAATGGAAGGGTAATTTGAATATGGGCATTGTTGTCACTGGTATTTCCATGATCGTTTTTCCTTCTCCCAAATCCCATTTATATGGTTTAAGCTTCCGAAATCCTTCGCTGAATTTTCCAAAAAGCTCTTTCCTTGCCCGCTTTTCTTCTTTCGATAAATCTGATTTCCAAAAATAATAGGCCCTAGCCAATGGCCCCAGATAGGTCGGCAATGTGGAAGCATCATAAAGGTATCCACGACTTTCCAAAACTTTCAGTAAATCGTTGCTCCAGCTAAATCCGGGGCCCCTGAATCCAACGG
This sequence comes from Sunxiuqinia sp., assembly GCA_037446835.1. GTDB lineage: Bacteria > Bacteroidota > Bacteroidia > Bacteroidales > Prolixibacteraceae > Aquipluma. Next base: position 515 of record JBBIHV010000196.1, read on the forward strand.
GTTTTTGACCTGTGGCTTCCTGAATAGCTTCTTCAGCCAGGATAATTTCCTTTTCTATTTTTTCGTAACTGTAAGTTTGCAGCCATGATTCATGGTGGTAAGAATGATTCCCAACTTCATGTCCTCTTTCGGTGATCATCCGCAGATACTTTCGGTTGCTTTCGCTTTCTGTGTCTTTACCGACAATAAAAAAGGTAATTTTTAAATTCAGTTCGTCAAGTACATCCAGAATATGTGGTATGAAAATATCGAAATACGAAGGATATTTCTCCCAGCCTTCGTCCCCATGTATTTTCATGTAGGTCCACTGATTGTCCAGGTCCAATGAAATTCCGGCGATAGGTTTATTTTTTGTCATTTTATTTTAGTATTTCAGCCAGTTTTGTTTCGGCTACCTGAATGGTTTCGTTTACATTCAGGGTTCCGTTTATGATCTGGGCCGAATTAACAATGTAGTAATTTTCAATTGAGGTTTTAATCGCTGGCAAGTTGACTGAATAATTACGTGTTGGCAGGCTAAATACATTCCTGGCTTTCGAAACGCCGCAGAATACGACATCTCTTTTGTTTACCCGGGGATACATTTTCAAAAATTCAGTCAGAAATGTTTGGCAAAGTTCTTCGTCGGGTGTATTCAGCAGCGGATCGTCGGAATTTACATATTTAGGAAGGTAAATCAGGTGGTTCCCACCGATTTCTTCCGGATTAATCAAGGCGGTCATTTCAATCACGCCGGTGAAAGGTGTATTGCTGTCGGTAATGTTTGTTACATAAAACGGTGAAAGCCCCTTTTTCAGCAGGATGGTTGTACAAATAACGCCCAGGTATTTAATTGCCTGGTGTTTAAGCTTTTCAGATTCGTTTAATTCCTGAGCAATTTTTACTGAAATATCTGATGGGAGCGTGGAAATTACTTTTGAAAAACCAAATTTTGAATTGTTCGTGAGGTTAACATCTAATTTTCCGTAGGAATTTCGGGCGATTGATTGAACCATCGAATTGTACTTGAACTCAACGCCTGAATTGGTCAAAAATTTTGCAAAGCGTGTATTGATGTTTTCGTACCCACCTTTTACATAGCCGAACATTTCTTTTTTTAGTCCGCTGCGCCGCGCTGCATACATCCGCTGTATGGTTGACCAAATAAATGATGCTGAAGTGTTTTTGTAATTTTCGCCCAGTTTGGCTTTGAGCAAGGGAAGCCATATTTTTTCAAAAACCCTTTTTCCCGACCATTTGGTTAACCATTCTTCAACCAGGATGCTTTCCATCGATTTCCAGTTTCTGATTCGGGAGGCAACGAAGATTGTTAGCCCCAAACGAAATTTATCAATCAGATTGATGGGCGGAAATTTAAAAAATTCAATCAGGTTCGACATCGAGTAAAGTTTCCCATCCGAATAGAACCCGGTTTTGGTCTCCACCCAGTTAATTTTGTTCCCCAGGCCAATTTCATCCAGAATTTTTCGGGTGTTGAGGTCCGACATCAGGATTACATGGTAAAACCGGTCCCAAACAATGTTTCCCATCCGCCACGAACTGGTTAAACCACCTGCTTTGTCGCCCGCTTCAAAAATGGTCACTTTTTGCCCCTGTTGCACCAATCTAAGCGCGAGAGTCATTCCCAGCATTCCGCCGCCAACAATTGCCCAATCTTGCTGTATGCTCATTTTTTATTCGAGTGAATTTATAATTTTTACCATTTTATAGGCCACCTTTTCGCCAAATATGGGGTTCTGTTTTTCAGGAGTTGAAAAGGATAAGATTTTTGATGCCATGTCCGGTTCAACCGGCGACACCAATAAATTCCATTTTTCGCGAACGGTTTCCACCCATTCGGTTTCGGTGCGCAACGTTATACACGGTTTCTTCAGGATATAAGCTTCTTTCTGAATGCCTCCTGAATCGGTAATTATTCTTTTTGAAGAATTTTCGAGCGCAATAAAATCCAGATATCCAAGAGGTTCTGAAAGTTGAATGTTGCCTGAAATTTTGACCTGTCCGGATAACATTTTTCTGGTCCGTGGATGGACCGGAAAAATGATTTTCTCGCCCAGTTGTCCCAACTGATCTAAAATATTTTTCAGAATTTCCTGATTGTCAACGTTGTAATCCCGGTGAAGGGTTAGTAAATTGTAGCTCCCTTTGTCAAGTTTCAGGTCTGAAACCAAGGTTGATTTCCGAAGCGCGATTTTCAGGTTGTTGTTCATGGTATCGACCATGATGTCGCCTGTGAGCGAAGTTGCAGCCCTCAGCCCTTCATTGGTGAGGTTTTGCACGGCGGTGAGGGTTGGTGCGAATAAAAATCCGGAGACATGGTCGGTAACAATCCGGTTAATTTCTTCGGGCATGTTTTTGTTAAAACTTCGCAACCCGGCTTCGATATGAACAATGGGAATTTTCAGTTTTGAAGCGGTCAACGCCCCGGCCAGGGTTGAATTTGTATCCCCAAAAACGATAACCAAATCAGGTTTCATGGTCATCATCGCCGATTCCAGTCCCTTCATCATTTCTGCGGTTTGGCAGGCATGGCTTCCTGAACCAACTTCGAGGTGGATGTCGGGTTTTCGGATTTCCAAATCCTGAAATATTTTTTCCGACATGGCATAGTCGTAATGCTGACCGGTGTGGACAATGATTTCCTCGTGAATCCCGGCTAATCCGGAAGATAGAGGAGCCAATTTGATGAATTGCGGACGTGCCCCAACGATGGAGAAAATCTTCATTAAAGCGTTTTGGTTATGAGTTAAATGTCGTTTTACTAATCACTTTAAACACTGTCAGGACCTTCGGAGGCTGACAGGTTTGGCTGGAATCATGGATCTTTATGCAATTCCATTTTATAGATCTGAGTTGTTCAGTACGAAAGGAGATAAAAGCTTTGATCAGCGAAATTCTGCGGGCGGGGTATCGGATTTCCATCATTTCACAGGGCGATGCCCGTGCTGATGTGCTTCGCCCTTTCAGGACTTTTCCTGTTTCTTGTTTCCTTCACCCCCAGGATTAAAATCCAGTTTTATTGATATTTTGCTTCTTCGGGGTAAGGAGAAACAGTTGTTTTCAAGGTGTTTTCAGGCGCTGACAGGTTTAATTGTTTTGATGAAATTGTTCATAAGCGATCTGCACCAGGGAAGCGGTAAAGCCCTGATAGACGGGCGGCACCTCAATTTTGCCGGGGCTCGCAATTTCGCAACCCGTTGAGCAGGTTCTGGCCAATTTTTGAACTTCAGCAAAATTCACTTTGTTGAAGTCGTCATGGGCATAGTTTTCGTTGTAAAAGTTAATCAGGTTGTTCAGTTCGTTGGCCAAACCTTTTTCCATCACCTGAAAACTATCAAAAACAAATTGAGTAAAATCTGCCGAAGGTTCACTGGTTCCCCGCCCAATTCCTGAATACAAAATACCTCTTTGCTGAAAATAATTTCGTTTGTAAATGTTGCAGGCATCCATGATCCCCTTCATTTTTTCTGCGGAAGCAATGGTTCCAATTTTGTCGAGATATTCCTTGTGGGCGGTGCAAACAAGTATGATTTCGGCATCCTGAATGGCCTTGTTTAAATAGTGGGTCAAATGATCTTGCTGGTTGTATTTCAGGATATTCTGGTCGTCAGACTTGACAAACGGGTCGTGCATGATGTAATTTATATGCTCTTCGCGCAGGTAGTTGGCCAAAACAAGCGTTGGCGAATTCCGGGTATCTTCTGAATTGAAACGGTAGGCAACACCGAGCAAAGCAATTTTTTTATTCCTGATCTGGCCGAACGCTTTTTCTGCCTGAAGAAAAGTGAGGACCGGGGATTGGTTGTTTATTTCCCTCGATTTTAAAATCAGGCTCAAAGGCGACTTCCCATATTGTTCCATTTTTCTCCACCAGAGCAAGATGCCATCTTTGGGTAAGCAATGCCCGCCAACGCCAAGCGTTGGGATAAGAATGCCACCACTTGGGACAACATTTGGTTGATCGTTTGCCGCATCGGCCTGTTCAAGTAAATTGTTTACCTGTTCCCTGACGGCATAAAAGTCGATGTTGTTTTGATCGCAAAAGCGGACAATTTCAGCCGAAAATGCAATCCGCACATCGCGATAGGCATTTTCGAGGGTTTTAACAATTTCGGCAGTCAGGCTGTTGGTTTTAAATACCTGAGCTTCGGTAACAATATTCCGATACAGGTTTTGGATTAATTCCGGGGTAACCGGGCTTAAACCACCTGCCAGTTTATCCGATTTGATGATCCGTTCGACCAAACGGCCCGGCATTACGCGGTTGGGGCTGTTGCCAAGAAGTATATCTTTCCCTTCTTCAAGCCCAAATTTTCTGAAATGGTTCCTGATCAGGGTGTCCATGGTCGTTGGCGCCAGGGTTGACTCGAAAATGATGAGCGGAACTTTATCAGAAGGTTTGTTTTTCAGGACGTGGCCTAAATTTTCAAGCGCTTCGAACAAGGGGCCGTAATCGGGTTCCAGTCCTTTTTTATCGGTTTGTACCGAGACCAAAATAACATCAGCATCGGACAACGATGTGTATTCTGAACTGGCTGAAAGCAGGCCTTTTTCGAAAGCGCTTTTTGTAATGTTGTCAAGGTCAGGCTCAATGCCACCGATAACCGATTTTCCGCGGTTTATGGCATCGACTTTCCATCCCGAATTGATGGATTTTCGTTGGACAATGACGACTTTTGCCGGACTATCCGTACCTATCCTGATTTGTGCATTTGCCAACAGGCTGGCCATTGGCATTCCCACAATTCCAGGCCCAATGACGCCAATTTTTTTAATTTTCCATGTGTCCGGATCGATAGGGGTGATTTTATTCATACTGAAGTTAGATTTTTTTTGATTAATGACGGTTGGAATAGGTAAATCAATTCATTCAAAAAGTTAAATGAATCAAAACCTACTCACCCCCGGCCCCTCTCTTCGTAAAAAGAGGGGAGA
>JBBIHV010000197.1:0-1982 GCA_037446835.1 Sunxiuqinia sp.
CATTAATTAAACAGGTCGTGCAGCTTGAGCCGGTTGAAAGGGTTTCATGGGTCCCATTCATCGGGGTGCATGGCGGATTTAATTGGCGTCGATACTTAGATGGATCAAAGAAATATAACAGTGAAAGTGCCTGAAGTGCGCTAAAATTTGGAGTGCCTGAAGTTGATTTGCACCAAAACAATTAACTTCAGGCCTTCTTTCACTTAATCAATCATTGCTTATGAGCAAATTAATTCAGGAAATACAAAAAGGACGGATATTGGTTTCGGATGGGGCATGGGGGACATTTCTCCAGAAAAAAGGATTAAAACCCGGCGAATGTCCTGAAGAATGGAACATCACCCATCCGGATGACGTGTACGACATTGCCCGCAGTTACATCGAAGCAGGCGCCGATACGATTGAAACCAATAGTTTTGGTGGAAGTCGCTATAAACTCGCAGGTTACGGTCTCGAAAACAAAGTTTTTGAGCTGAATAAAGCTGCGGCCCAACTGAGCCGGAAAGCCGCCGGGCCCGATCATTTTGTGCTGGGATCCATCGGTCCGACCGGGAAGTTGCTGATGATGGAAGAAGTAACCGAAGACGAACTTTACGACGCTTTTAAAGCTCAGGCAATGGCTTTGGAGGCCGGTGGCGCCGATGCCATTGTGATTGAAACCATGACTGATCTGGAAGAAGCGCGCATTGCGGTGAAAGCGGCAAAAGAAAATACGGCTTGTGATGTAATTTGCACCATGACTTTCGATAAAATTCTCAGTGGCGAATTTCGTACCATGATGGGAATTTCACCGACCGAAATGACCCAATCGCTGGCCGAAGCTGGAGCCTCAATCATTGGAGCCAACTGCGGAAACGGCATTTCCGATATGATTGGTATCGTGAAGGAAATCAGGACGGTGAATGCTAATATTCCGGTTTTGGTCCATGCCAATGCCGGAATGCCGCATTATTGCGACGGTGAAACTACTTTTCCGGAAACGCCTGAAGATATGGCCGGGCACGTGAAGGAAATCGTCGAAGCCGGGGCAAACATCATTGGTGGCTGCTGCGGAACAACTCCCGATCATATCTGCGAAGTTCACCGGGTAGTGAAAAGCTTGTAAATCAATTCCAGGGTATATATCCGCGCCAAAGGCTACGTCAACCTGAATTCAGGAACGAAAGTTTTCATGCAGGTAAGTTTCGATCAGGTGACGGTTCTTTCCGTCGATTTTTTTGCATCGCCGACCGAATTTGTGGTGATCGGGAATTTTCCGGAGAAACCGTCTTTTCAGAAAATATTTGAAACCCTTTGTTTATCATGATTCATGAATTTTCATATTCTTTCGGTGATCTGGATGTGAATGCAGCAGAAGTTGCGCGGCTTTTAGGTTATCCGCCCGGAACGCTTCCAGAACCATTTTCAGAATATGTTGAAGAAGCACTTTTCCGGGCAAATGACCTGTGTGACATTCGTGGCGCTGTTTTTAGCCCGGATCGACTGGAATTTTCCATAAAGAAAGACCGGCTGATTTTTGCTGAAACTGTATTTCATATTGGTGGAACAGTTGCCAAAGAACTTCGGGATTCGGAATCAGTGGTTCTGTTTATTTGTACTGCCGGAGATGCAATCAGTGTACTTGCACAAAATCTGATGCACGGTAACGATCCGGTTTTGGGCTATGTTTATGATGTTTTGGGTTCAGTTGTTGTGGATGCTGCCGCCGAAAAGATTCATCACGAAATCCGGAAAATGGCCTCGGCTACCGGGCGTTCGGTTACCAACCGGTACAGCCCGGGGTACTGCCAGTGGAGCGTTGCCGACCAGCCTAAATTATTTTCGTTTTTCACGCAAGGTTGTTGTGGAATCAGCCTGACCAATTCGGCGCTCATGCACCCGGTAAAATCTGTAAGCGGGTTGGTTGGAATTGGGGAAAATGTAAAATTCAGGAAATATACCTGCGATTTGTGCAGCATGACCGAATGTTCGTACCGAAACAG
>JBBIHV010000197.1:2082-5420 GCA_037446835.1 Sunxiuqinia sp.
GATCGCTCATTGAACAATTACCAGCCCTGAAATACATTGGTGTAACCGCTACCGGATACAATGTGGTGGATGTGAAGGCCGCAAATGAGCACAACATAGTGGTTACCAATATCCCGGCTTACAGCACCGATTCGGTTGCACAGCTTGTTTTTTCGCACATTCTGAATGTGACCAACCGGGTTGAACTACACGCACAAACTGTGAGAGAAGGACAATGGTCGGGAAATCCGGATTTTGCCTACTGGAAAACACCGCAAATGGAATTGGCAGGCAAAACATTGGGAATTGTTGGCCTGGGCCAGATTGGGCGGAAAGTTGCTGAAATTGGCCTGGCTTTCGGAATGAAAGTAATTTTTCAAAACCGCTCAGCGAAGAAAGATATTCCGGAAGGAATGGTTCAAACCGATCTTCAGAACGTGTTTGCACAAAGCGATTTTGTAAGCTTAAATTGTCCGTTGACTCCGGAAAACACAGGTTTTGTAAATACCGAACTGATCCGTACCATGAAAAAAACGGCAGTCTTGATCAACACGGGAAGGGGAGGGCTGATCAATGAACAGGACCTGGCCGATGCCCTGAATGGCGGGCAAATTGCGGCGGGCTGTCTGGATGTACTTTCGACCGAGCCGCCATCGCTGCAGAACCCATTGATTTCGGCACAAAATTGTTTCATTACCCCGCACGTTGCCTGGGCAACTTTTGAGGCCCGTCAGCGCCTGATGGCCATTACCATAGAAAATCTGAAATGCTATCTTTCGGGCCAACCTCAGAATGTGATTAAAGTTTAAAACATCTGGCTTTTGGCAACTTCGGCAAATCGTTCATCGTAAATGGATTTGGTTTCGCATAAAAGCAAAATAATGAAACGGATTCTTGGACTTTTTTTGATGGTCATATTTCTGGGTTCAAGCGGAAATGCGCAGGAAAGCAAAAAGGAAAGAAAAGCCAGGCAACAGCTTGAAATGGCTCAATTAATCCACAGTGGCAAATTTCGGTTTGTTGCCCGTTCGGCCCAATCCGAGTTAGGAAACTTTGATAATCTGGGGGCAAACTACGACATGGTTTTCGATAGTCTTCATATCAAAGCATTTCTTCCGTATTACGGAAGAGCCTATTCAGTTCCTTATGGAGGATCAGAAGGTGTAAAATTTGATTTGACGGCACAAAAGATGGAAAAAAACTGGAATGAAAAGAAAAAATTGTTCTCCCTTTCTGCAGAATTGTCTGACTCAAACGATTCCTATTCCATATTCCTGACGACCGGGCTCAATGGATATGCCGATATAAAAATTACGTTCACAAACCGCAGTTGGATAGATTATTACGGTACCATCGAAAAAACGCACAAAACTAAAACGGAGACTAAATAGAAAGGACCAGAAAAATCTGGTCCTTTTAAATTAATTGACTAAAAATCAACCCCTTGGGCGACTTTTCTTATTGTAATTTCGTTCTATTCTTCATCAAATTCATCATCACGGTAGTTAAATTTAAGTTCATCAAGATTTTCATCGGCAAAATCGTCATAAATAGATAATCTTTTTTTAGAGCTCTTATCCTTGTGTAATTTAGGACCTTTTATACTCTCACCATCAGCTCTTAAAGGATCAGAACCATTTTTTGTAATTTTCAGATTCTTGTTTGTTTTCATCTCGAAAAATCTAAAAGATTGATAATTAAAATTTTAATAGTTAATAAATCGTGTTTAAATCTGTTTGTTAAACTATGAAAAAAAATCAAAAAAATCAATTTTCTGTGTTAAAAAAAAATTTGCTCCTTTTATGATATGCTGATATTCTGCTTTTTACCTTTTTTTAACTAAAATTAAAGGTGAATACGAATATTTGAAATCAAAAGTTCACGTTCTAGATTAAGTAATTTGTGCTAAATTCGAAAAGAAACTGTTTGAAAATGGATTTCAAGGTATAAAATCAACGGTCAGAAATTTAGATTTATTTAATGGCTTGTTCTATGAGAAAATATATTTTTTTCGCCATGATGTTGGTTTGCAAGTTGTCCTTTGGTCAGGAAACTTCGTCCGAAAGCAAAAAGATTGCAAAGCTTTTTGAGCAAGCAAAGGTTGCATATCAAACAAGCCAAAACAACAAATCGCTTGGGATACTCGACGAAATATTACTTTTAGATTCGTGTTATCTGGATGCCTATCTGATGCAATCTGACATTTACCAGGAACTTGATTCGGTTGCCCTCCAAAGAAAATCGCTGGAAACTGCGTTGCGGATTAATCCTGAAAAGTTGCCTAAATTGTATTATGTACTTGGAAATGCCTGTTACCGAATGGGTTTGTACCATCAGGCTCTTGATGCCTTTCAGGATTTTTTGCAACGTGTTGATGAAAAAGCGTTGTTTGTTGAGAAAGCAAAACAAAACATGGCTAAATGCACCAATGCAATGAGTTTGCTAAAACATCCGGTTGAATTTAATTGCGTCAACCTGGGCGATAACATAAACTCTGATGATGATGAGTATTGGCCAAGCCTCACGGTTGACGGAAAGACCATAATTTTCACCCGGCTCGTCGGATCAAATGCTGCAAAAGGCAAAAACCACACCATGGCCCAGGAAGATTTTTACACTTCAAAACTGGTGAACAATGTCTGGCAGCCATCTGTGCCGCTCACCGAACTGAATACGGCCTATAACGAAGGGGCCCAATCCATTTCTACCGACGGAAAGCTGATCTTTTTTACGGCTTGTACCCGAAGCGATGGATGTGGAAGCTGCGATATTTATTTTTCAAGAAACAAGGATGGCTTATGGTCAACCCCCAAAAATGCCGGTTATCCGGTAAATACTTCCGCGTGGGAATCGCAACCGTCGATTTCTGCGAATGGCGAAACCTTGTATTTCGTGAGCAACCGTCCGGGTGGAAAGGGCGGCATGGATATCTGGAAATGTGATCTGAAAGGCTTTTCGAAATTGGGAAATCCAATGTGGGCAACTCCTGTCAATCTGGGCGATTCAATAAACACACCCGGTAATGAGATTTCACCCTTCATTCATTCGGATGGAAAAACGTTATATTTCGCTTCCGATTACTGGCCCGGAATGGGAGGGTACGATATATTTTACAGCCGTCAGAAGGGTGATAATGAATGGTCGAAACCTAAAAATCTGGGTTATCCGATCAACACCTACAAAGATGAACAAGGCCTGGTTGTTGAAGCTTCCGGGAAAAAGGCCTATTATTCATCCGATCGGCCTGGCTCACGTGGAATGGACATTTATTCGTTCGAATTGTATAAAGCTGCCCGGCCCGGCCCGGTTTCGTACATCAAAGGTAGGGTGGTGGACGAAGACACCGGGAAACCGGTTTG
>JBBIHV010000198.1:0-5388 GCA_037446835.1 Sunxiuqinia sp.
GAACTCTCCATTATAATCATCCTCATGTGTGAGAGTTCTAACTCTCATGGCTCGTTTCATTTTCAGGTGCAGCCTGAAGTAAATTCCACAATTCGCCCAGAAAGTCGAAGGTTTAAATGCCAGATAAGCACAAGTTTGTTAATTTTGAATCTTTCTTAAAAACAGAAACAAATTGAATATAAGTTTTGAACCAAGTTTTGCTGGGCTCTTGCTGGCCTTGGCCATCTTATTTGCAGCAGGTCTCAGCTATTTTCTCTATTACCGGAATGCCGAAAATTTAAGCCTGACAAAAATCCAGAAAGGGTTTCTGTTTATTTTGCGCACCCTTTCTCTCTTCCTGATTTTCGTGTTTTTATTATCGCCTCAAATCAACCGCGTCAAAAAGATCAGGCAGTTGCCGGTTCTGGCCGTGGCTTTCGATAATTCGCAGTCGGTTGGGGCGTTTGCAAATTCATTCGAGCAGTTGAAGCAAGTCCTGGCTAAACGTTTTGCAAACAAGTACCAGCTCGATTTTTGGTCTTTTGGCGAAAAGGTCGAAAATACGAATAAGTTTTCCGGAACCGAACGCCGGTCGGATTATGGACAGGCATTAAAAGCGCTGAAAAACAACTATATAAATAAAAATATTGGGGCAGTTATTTTATTTGGCGATGGAATTTACAACCAGGGGCAGAATCCGGAAAACCTGGCTTCAGGACTGAAGTTCCCGGTTTATACGCTTGGCGTTGGCGACACGGCGCAGACAACTGATGCCATGATCCGCAACGTCAGGACAAACAAACAGGCATTCCTGAAAAACAAGTTTCCAGTTGAACTTGAAATGAAGTTTGCTAAACTGAAAAACAAAACCGCCTACTTCGATATTGAAAACAATGGAAAACAGGTTTATTCAGGACAAGTTGCCATTGGTTCTGACGATGATTTTAAGCTGGAATTATTGAATATTGAAGCTACCCAGCCCGGTTTGCAGCATTATAAAATCAGGATCAAACCGTTTGAAGGTGAGACAAATGTAAAAAACAACGATTACGATTTTGTGATCCAGGTGCTGGAAAACAAACAAAAAATACTAATGGTGACCGATGGCCCGCATCCCGATTTGGGGGCTATCCGCAACAGCCTGGCCGAATTGCAAAACTATGAAGTTAAAATAGTTACCGGAGGCGACATCCCCGACAGTTTGCCCACGTACAGCCTGATCATCCTGAACCAACTGCCTACCATTAAAAATACGGCCAGCAAACTGCTTACCAAAATTAAGGAAAGCCGCATCCCGGTTTTATTCCTGATCGGGCCAAACACGCTGCTCGATCAGCTTAATTCGCTTGATTTGGGGATAACAGTTTCGAACAGCCAAAATACCGAGGAAGTACAACCTGATTTTGACAACAATTTTTCGCTGTTTGTGCTTTCGTCCGAAGCCCGTGAAACATTTGCGCAGGCTCCCCCGCTGGTTGCCCCTTTCGGAAATACGGTAACCAAACCATTGTTTCAGAACCTGGCAATCCAAAATATCAGGAATATTAAAACCAACAAAACGATGATGGCTTTTGGTACCGACAAGGGGCGAAAAACCGGATTTATTGTCGGCGAAGGACTTTGGCGGTGGCGGTTGTTCGACTTTATGCAAACCGGTAATCACGATGCGTTTAACGAGCTGGTTCACAAAATTATACAGTACATGGCACTCAGGCAAAACGAAGATAATTTCAACGTTTATTGTCCGGTACTTTTTCAGGAAACTGACGACATAAAATTCACTGCCGAATTGTATAACGACAGCTACGAACTGGTAAACACACCCGATGTTTCGATGCGGATACTAAACGACAGCCTTCATGAGTTTAATTACCAGTTCGACCGTACCGACGATTTTTACAGCCTGAATGCCGGAAACCTGAACCCGGGCGATTACTCGTTTGAAGCCGAAACTTCGCTTGGGAATCAGCATTTTACAGAGAAAGGTAAATTCAGCATTTTGAAAAACGAAATTGAAGTTCAAAACAAACAAGCCGATTTTAACGTTCTATACCAAATTGCCCAACTGTCGGGCGGTAGGTTCTACCCGTTCAAAAATTATGGCACATTACTTGATAGCATTCAGGACAATAAACAAATTACCGTTCAGCAGTTTCAACAGACCATTCAAAGCGAATGGATTAATTTGAAATTGCTGTTTTTCGTGCTGATTATTTTATTGGCGACAGAATGGTTTTTCAGAAAATATTGGGGAATTTATTAATAACTGGTGAGCATGTTGCGGATTAACAAGATCAAGACTTATACGATAGTTTTATTCATTTCAGGAATTTTACTGATTTCGTGCAAAACAAATTTTGTAAGCATGAAGATTGAAAATTATCAGCACGCAAAAGAAGAATTGCCTGCTGATATTCAAAGCATTACCCTGATGAACAGAAGTATGACCCGTCAATTTTCAAATTTCAGGGAAGATTCACTTCAGAACTATTTTTATCGCAACAGTTACCAACTGTCGAAAATCATTTTAGACAGTGCAGCCTGCGATACCACCCTCAGGGCCCTTGCAGCCCTTTTGTTTGAATCGGGCCGGTACGATGTGGTTATCCCGGTTGACCGGAACATCAACCGAAGCCTTTCATTTGCCGAAATCCCCGATACATTAAGCCAGGCACAGGTCAGCCAAATCTGCAAAAATTACAATACCGATGCGCTCATGGTGCTCGAACGGTTCTCAACCAAAGTGATGGCCGATTATACTTCAGAAAAAATTGTTAGCGATAATCCCGGATATTATTATAAAAATTATGCTTCACTGGATTTGAATTACAACGCTTTCTTAAGGATTTACAAGCCAGGCGAAAAGGAGGTAGTGAAAACCATTGACCTGAACGACACCATTTATTGGGAAGCATCGGATTATACGAACGAAAGGCTTTTCAAACAAATGCCCACCATAAAACAAGCACTGATCAATGCGGGAATAAAAGTGGCGCTGGATGTTGACAACAAACTCTCGCCCGATTGGATAGCTGACGAAAGGGGCTATTTTATTTTTAGCGAGAAGAATGACAAAGGCCAGCAACTGATGCAGAAAGACAGTGTTGCTGAAGCTGAAAAATATTGGGGCGAATTGGCCAAATCGAAAAACAAAAACATCAGGAGCAAGGCCGAATTTAACCTGGCACTAGCCAGCGAATTGAACGGCGATCTGGATTCGGCCATCAAATGGGGATTGAAATCTTATTACACGTTTTACAGGCATCAGACCGAGGCATACCTGAAAAAACTTCAGGAGCGAAAAGATGCATTGCAAAAAAAGAAATGAACCCTGTTTCAGAAAAGCACCTAAAAAAATGAAAATTTCCGGAACGTGGCGAATTCCCAGCAACAATTTAAAACTAAGAATAACCGCATGAAACCAATTACTGGATTATTTGGGGTGGTTTTTTTGATGGGCATGAGCTCATGTGTTAGTTTTCAGAAGTTTTCGATCGAAGTTTACAAACCTTCACAACTGACTGTTCCTCCGGAAATTAAAAATATTGTGCTCGTTTCGCGAAACCTGAAATACCCGAACGACACGCTTCAAAACTATTATGTTGCCGACTCACGGCTTCTGAAAGACAAAAAGATTTTCAACGTTGACAGCATGGCGGTGAGCGTTTGTCTCGATTCGCTGGCAGGCAGGTTATTGGCACAACACCACTTTGAAACAGTTAAAATTATACCGGTTGGCGCGGTTCAGGCCTTACGGGTTAAAGAAATCAGGCCAGCCAATCCGGAATGGTATAAAAACCTGGCCGAAAAGACAAATGCCGATGGCCTCATTTTATTGGATATGTTCTCGTGTTTTTACCGGCAAAACAACAATCCGGCTCCAAATGCCTGGGTGATAACTTCCAATATATGGTCGGTTTACAATGCAAAAGCTCAGAAACTTATTGACAGGTACCAGCAAGTTGACACGCTGATGTGGGACGGGACTGATGTAAACGGAGAAGGCTGGAAATTCAGGGTACCGGAAAAAAAAGTTGCAGTTGCCCTCGCTTCCGGAGTGATTGGTGCCAACTATTCGAAACATATAATTCCTGGCTGGAACATGGTTGACCGCGAAATTATGGTTAACAACGAGCCGGAACTCAAACAAGCTGCCGCATTGGCCAGGAAAAACAATTGGGGCGACGCGTCTGCCATCTGGAATAAATACACCCGGAAAGGGAACAAAACCCTGCAAGTGGTTGCCTTGTACAATCTGGCATTGGCCAGTGAAATGGATGGCGACGTGAATAAAGCCATTGAAATTATTAACCTGGCGGCCAAAGCAAGCACCGGAGCGTTTAAGTCGGCGCAAAACAATGCTGTTAGAAAGTATGCAGTAATTCTTTACCGGCGGCAAAACGACCTGAACAAACTTAAGTTGCAGAATGCACCTCAATAGGCACATACCATTTCTTTTTGCTTTTATCCTGACCTTAACTTCCTGCTCGATAACCGATAAAATTGGTATCGTGCAGATTGAAATTATGAAGCCTGGAATTGTAAATATTCCCTACCATGCTGACACAATTGCCATTTTTAACCGGGATTTTTATAAGTCAGACACCTGTAAATTTGAATATTTCAATGGGCTGAATGCCAATAAAGATACAACCGTTAAATACCGAAATCTTTTGAATTCCTGTGCTGATGGACTGGCCAAAACCTTGGAAAATGAAGGTTATTTTAAGAAAGTATATAATTTTCGCGACAGTTTAAATGGCCTGTGGCCAAATGAACAATTTTCAGCCGAACAGAAAGAAGAGCTATTTAAAAAGACACGATCAAATGTGTGGGTACTGCTCGATTATTTCCATTTCTACCAGAATTGGATTGGCACACATTGGGATTATAATACCATTGCGGCGCAACTTTCCTGGACGATTGCATTCAGGAACGACACCCTCTCCTACTTTTATAATCAGAGCGATACGTTGATTTATGATAATGCACAAGCAAATACGCTGATTAAAGACGGCAATATTAAACCATTACTGAAAAATGCAGCAGAAACCTTTGGACAATCCTTTGGCTCGAAACTCATTCCGAGCTGGATTTCGGTTGATCGCATGTATTATAAATCGGCAAATCCGAATATGCTGAAGGCTGAAAGTTTTGCCAGGGAGAACAACTGGCTGAAGGCGGCAGAAATTTGGAACCGGATGACCGTCAGTAAAAATAAAAAAATGGCGGCAAAAGCCTGCTACAACATGGCGTTGGCCTGCGAAATGGAAGGAAAACCTGATTTATCGATCGACTGGCTCATCCATTCATACAAACTAACCAGAAAAAATGTAGAGCACCAGTTCAATTGCAAACGATACATCAATATTTTGGCCTTGAGGAAGAAAGATTTTGAACGGCTGAACC
>JBBIHV010000199.1:0-5372 GCA_037446835.1 Sunxiuqinia sp.
GCCATAAAAAAAGTCACGTTCGAGGCCAGGTCGATGCAACCCAAAAGAATGAGCAAGCGGATTACGGGTTTCGAAAGACCCTGCAGTTGCGGTACTTTTCCTGAAACAAGGATAAAAACCAGGTTGATCAGGAATCCCATACCGAAATAATAAAGGCCGAATTGTGGCAAACTAACCCGGTTCAGACCTGCCTTGCTGAAAACATACAGGCTCGAAAATGCGATGGTGCCAACCAGGGCCCAAACATATCCTTTCCATCCATTCACGGTCGATTGCGTCATTTTTGCAGATAAAAAAAGAGAAACTTCATCGTGGGAGTTTCTCTTTCGCAAGTTATGTTATTTTTAAAACTACAGGCGCTTTTTTATGGCTTTTGTTGCCTCTTCAAAACCAGGTTTTTCAAGTAAGGCAAACATGTTCTTTTTGTAAGCTTCCACTCCGGGCTGGTCGAACGGGTTCACTCCCAAAGTATAACCACTTAAACCACAAGCCAGCTCGAAGAAATAAATCAGCTGTCCCAGATAATATTCATTCAGTTCAGGTATCACCACCTGAATGTTTGGCACCCCACCGTCAACATGGGCAAGCATGGTCCCCAGTTCGGCCATTTTATTCACTTCGTCAACGCGCTTACCGGCCAGAAAATTCAGTCCGTCGAGATCGGCTGCATCCGTCGGAATGCGGACTTCGCGATCGGGACTGGCAACAGAAAGCACAGTTTCAAACAAGGTGCGCTCGCCTTCCTGAATATACTGCCCCATGGAATGCAGGTCCGAAGAAAAATCGACAGCTGCCGGAAAGATTCCTTTACCTTCTTTGCCCTCGCTTTCGCCGTACAACTGTTTCCACCATTCGGCCAGAAAGTGAAGTTTTGGATTGTAGTTGACCAGAATTTCAACTTTTTTGCCATTTTTATAGAGTTCGTTGCGGACAGCCGCATACTGTGCGGGCAGATTTTTTTCAAACGGAACGTTCACCCCGGAAGCATTTTCCATATCTACGGCGCCTTTCACCAGGGCACGGATGTCGAATCCGGCCACGGCAATGGCCAGCAATCCAACGGGAGTCAGCACCGAATAACGGCCGCCTACATCGTCCGGGATTACAAATGTTTTGTATCCCTCGGTGGTTGCCAGCGAGCGCAAGGCACCCCGGCTGGCATCGGTCACAGCCACAATGCGTTCGTTCGCTTCATCCTTTCCGTATTTTTCTTCAATGTCCTGTTTCAGGAGCCTGAATGCCAGGGCCGGTTCGGTCGTAGTTCCTGATTTTGAAATTACGGCCATGGCATATTCTTTCGTTTTCAGGAGTTCACGCAGTTCGAACAGGTAATCTTCGCTGATGTTCTGCCCCGCGAACAGGATAAACGGATTTTTACGGGGTTTCAGGTGCGCAAAACTGTCAGACAAGGCATCGACCACGGCTTTGGCGCCGAGGTACGAACCACCAATCCCGATTACGACAAAGATGTCGATGTTTTTACCAACCAGCTTCGCGGCAGTAAGTTCATAATCAGCAAGCTCAGCTTCAGAAATAGAAGTTGGCAAAGTTGTCCAGCCTAAAAAGTCGTTTCCTTTTCCGGTTTTTTCAAACAGGGCGTGGTTCGATTTTTCAATCGGTTCCTTGTATGAGTTAACCGAGTCTTTTGAAATGAAATCAAAAGTCTTGGTAAAATTCAAAGAAATATTTTTCATTGTTTATCTAAGATTTTCAGTTAATAATCTGATTTCGATGGCGGGCGAAATGTTTTCGTACAAAATGTTGTAAACGGCTTCGGCAATGGGCATGTTCACCCTGAATTCCTCGTTGATTTCCTTGATGGATTTGGCCGCGTAATAACCTTCGGCCACCATGTGCATTTCGAGCTGCGCCGAACGTACAGAATATCCTTTCCCGATCATGGTACCGAAAGTACGGTTGCGCGAGAATTGAGAATAGGCAGTTACCAGTAAATCGCCCAGATAGGCCGAGCTTTTTATATCGCGGGTAATGGGATGAACTTTATCGACAAAGCGTTTAATTTCCTGAATGGCATTGGAAATAAGTACTGCCTGAAAATTATCGCCGTAACGCAAACCGTGTACAATTCCGGAGGCAATGGCCACAATGTTTTTCAGTACCGAAGCGTATTCGGTACCGTAAATATCGTCGGAAACATGGGTGCGGATGTATGGACATTCGAGCCGGAAAGCAAACGCCCGGGCCTTTTTCACATCGGGACAGGCAATTGTCAGGTACGACAAGCGTTCCAGGGCAACTTCCTCGGCGTGGCAAGGACCGGCAATCACGCCAATCCGTTCGTAGGGAATACTGAAATATTGGTGCAGGTACTGCCCGACGATCAGGTTATCTTCAGGAACAATCCCTTTTATGGCCGAAACCACAAACTTTTGTCCCAGATCGACCGTCAGGTTTGACATGGCATCTTTCAGAAAGGCAGAAGGAATGGCCAGGATGACAATATCCACGTCTTCAACCGCCTTGTTTATATCGGTGAAAAAATGGAGCCGACTGGTATCAAATTCAACGCCCCGTAAATAGTTCGGATTATGTTTGAACCGGTCAAACTGCTCAATGTTTTCAGCGCTTCGGAAATACCAGTTAATGCTTTCGATATTGTGCAACAAAATTTTGGCCAATGCCGTAGCCCAACTTCCACTCCCGATGATTGCTATTTTTGAGTTTGAAAACATTTTTTTTTCTTCAGATTTATGACAACCATTTAGTTACTTCGTCGATGGAAGGGTTGCCTAAACCCAGCTTATTTTTTTTGTTGAAACCACAAATGTCGTTAAAAAATTTGCCTGCTTTAACTTCTTTTAATTCTTTAACTTTTTTTAACCCTAGCTTGCGGATCACTTCAACCCACTCGGCAGGAATCCCGATTTCCAGAAATTTTTCGTCTGGATCGCCAGCATCTGCTGTCTTTTCGGGTTTCATCTGCGGGAAGAAAAGCACATCCTGGATTGACAAATTATTGGTCATGAACATGGTCAGGCGGTCGATCCCGATTCCCATTCCTGAAGTTGGCGGCATCCCGTATTCCAGTGCCCGCAAAAAGTCCTGATCAATAAACATGGCCTCATCGTCGCCCTTTTCCGACAGTTTCATCTGGTCTTCAAAACGTTCACGCTGATCAATCGGATCGTTCAGTTCCGAATAGGCATTGGCCAGTTCTTTCCCGTTCACCATCAACTCGAAACGTTCGGTCAGTCCGGGAACTGAGCGGTGTTTCTTGGTCAGGGGCGACATTTCAACCGGATAATCCATGATAAAGGTTGGCTGAATGTAATGATGCTCGCATTTCTCGCCAAAAATTTCATCAATCAGTTTTCCTTTCCCCATGGTCGGGTCGGTATCGAGACCCAGCTGTTTGCAAATATCACGAAGTTCATCTTCCGATTTTCCGGCAATATCAAAACCGGTATGTTCTTTAATGGCTTCGTACATAGTCACCCGCTTAAACGGGCGTTTGAAATCGATCTCCTCGGTTCCGAGCTGAACCTTGGTGGTTCCATGCAGGGCAAGCGCCACGCGTTCAATCATCTCCTCGGTAAAATTCATCATCCATTTGTAGTCTTTGTAGGCTACATAAATTTCCATGACCGTAAATTCCGGGTTGTGCGTGCGGTCCATTCCTTCGTTCCGGAAGTCCTTGGCAAATTCGTAAACCCCGTCGAATCCGCCAACAATCAGGCGTTTGAGGTAAAGTTCGTTGGCAATCCGCAAATAAAGCGGAATATTTAAGGCATTGTGGTGTGTAATGAAAGGCCGGGCAGTGGCTCCACCCGGAATGGATTGCAGGATAGGTGTTTCAACTTCCAGGTAACCCTGTTCGTTGAAAAATTGACGCATGGTATTGATGATTTTTGTCCGCTTAATGAACGTATCTTTTACCTGCGGATTTACAATCAAATCAACGTAGCGCTGGCGATAGCGCATTTCCGGGTCGGTAACGGCATCAAACAGTTGTCCGTCTTTCTCCTTCACAACAGGCAACGGTCTCAGCGATTTGCTCAGCACAAAAAACTCTTTCACATGAACGGAAAGTTCGCCTACCTGGGTGATGAAAGCAAAGCCTTTTACGCCAACCACATCGCCAATATCCAGAAGCTTTTTGAACACGTCGTTATAAAGCGATTTATCCTCATCGGGACAAATTTCATCGCGGTTAATATACAATTGAATCCTTCCTGAAGCATCCTGCAATTCAGCGAACGAAGCTTTTCCCATAATCCGCCGGCTCATAATCCGGCCAGCCAAAACAACTTCCTGGTAATTATTCAGCTCAGGTTTATAGTTTTTAAGTATTTCAGAAGCAGGTACATTTACAGGGAATTCCGCTGCCGGATAGGGATCGATACCCATTTCCTTCAT
Source organism: Sunxiuqinia sp. (assembly GCA_037446835.1). Taxonomy (GTDB): domain Bacteria; phylum Bacteroidota; class Bacteroidia; order Bacteroidales; family Prolixibacteraceae; genus Aquipluma. The sequence continues at coordinate 4,378 of JBBIHV010000199.1, forward strand.
TTTCTGCAAGGAGTTTCTTCGAACAAGCTCCTGTTCGCTTAATTCTGCTATGCTCATGGTCTGGATGCAAATAAAAATTTGAAAAATTCCCGGCAAATATAGCAAACTATTGCATATTAGATGTAATCCCGAACGCCGAGTTTTCGGATGCCGCAGAATGGCTTGATACCAAGAGTTTTGCCTGAAAAGGATAACCGAATGAAATTTGTCCTGAAAAAATATTGACCTGAGCTGGTAATCAAAACTAAATTCATGTTCAGGTCATTTGATCCGGAAAAGTCAGGTTTGTTCCTTTGAAAGAAAAGAAAAACGAACAAATTAATATTAAACCGACTAAGTTTTTGAAGGGATGAAGCTTAGTCAAATGGTGTTTAAATTACATTAACAAAATGTGAATTAATGTGATTGAATTACTTTTGGGATGTGAGTTCATTTCGTATCTTTGGAAAATTTTGTACAAAAAAGCTTGTTTCGAATACTACCCGAATGGATAAAGTCTGGAATATTAAAAAGGAAGGCGACAGCAACATCATCAAACATTTATCGGCATCGCTAAATGTTAATATGGTTATTGCCAATCTTTTAGCTCAACGTGGTGTTACCAGTTATTCCGAGGCCAAGTCATTTTTCAGACCAAAACTTACCGACCTTCACGACCCATTCCTGATGAAAGACATGGACAAAGCCGTTGACCGGCTTGAACGCGCCATTGACCTTCAGGAAAAAGTTCTGATATACGGCGATTACGATGTGGACGGCACGACTTCGGTTGCCATGATGTACCAATTCTTGCGCAGCCGCCTAAAAAATCTCGACTATTACATTCCTGACCGGTATTCAGAAGGGTACGGCATCTCAAAAACCAGTATCCTGTATGCCGCCGAACAGAATATTTCATTGGTTGTTGTACTCGATTGCGGAATTAAGGCTATCGAGAAAATTAAAATGGCCAAAGATCTGGGCATCGACTTCATTATTTGCGACCACCACAACCC
>JBBIHV010000200.1:0-5331 GCA_037446835.1 Sunxiuqinia sp.
GATGGATCGGGACAAGCTATCTGGCAATTAAACATCAAATTATAAACAGATGAAAAAGGTATTGATATTCCTTGGAGGATTGGCTTTGCTGCTTGGAACTCCCAAGCAAGAAGTAAAAGCACAGATTATTGATGGCGCTTATAGTAGGACTGACCTTGCGAACCGCAAACCCACCACGATTCCTTATCCCAGGGAAGCTGATGTAATGTGGCATAAAAAGATCTGGCGGATCATCGATCTTCGTGAAAAAATTAACCAGCCTTTGTATTTCCCGACCAAAGAAATGGAAGGACGGTACAACCTCATAAATCTGTTGCTCGAAGGGATCAAAAATGGCAAACTGACTGCTTACGACGCGAAGAACGACGACGAATTTAAGGTTCCGATGACCTATGACCAGGTTAAGGAAGCTTTCGGCGCGACAACCCGTACCCGTAAAGTGAGAAACGTTGATACCGGTGAACTGGTTGATAAAGTCGTTCCCGGAGAAATCCGTGTCGAAGAAGTCAAACAAATCATGTTAAAGGAAGAATGGTACTTCGACAAACAGACTTCGACCATGAATGTCAGGATAATCGGGATTTGCCCGATCCGCGAATACTACCGCGACGACGATCCCAACCAGGAATCGGTACAGCGCCAGCAGGTGTTTTGGATTTATTACCCTGAAGCCCGCGACCTGCTTGCTGCCAATGAAGTTTTCAACCCACAGAACACCGGAGGCAATTCCTCGTTCGACGATCTGTTCCTGAAACGGAAATTTAATTCGTACATCGTGAAAGAGGAAAATATTTATAACAACCGGGCTATAAGCCAATACCTGAGCGGAAAAGATGCCATGCTCGAAAGCCAGCGAATCGAAAATTCGATCTTTAATTACGAACAAAACCTTTGGGAATACTAATTCCTGACGACATAAGCCAAAGCCTTATGGGAAATTCCTGATAAGGCTTTTTTTTTAAATCAAGAAATCCGGACAGATTGAAACAATTTCCGGAGGAATTCTGAAACGATTAGACTTTATTCAATAACCGTGTACAAAATTCTGCTCGTAAGTTTGTTGGCCACCTTTCTCTTCAGCTCTTGCAACAAAGACTGGAAGAGCCAGCTTTCGAGCGCGAAGACCCGAAAACCTTATTTCGAGCCAATCCCTTACGGGATGAAATTCATTAAACAGGGAAGTTTTAATATTGGCCCATCGGGGCAAGAACCCGACCATGCCAACACACCGGTAAAAACAGTTTCAGTCCCTTCTTTCTGGATGGATGATACCGAAATTACAAATAACGAATACCGTCAGTTTGTCTATTGGGTCAGGGATTCTATCGCCCGACAACTTTTATCTGAAACGATTCCCGATTTTCTGATCAGCGAGGGCCGGAAGGGGGTTATCCTGGAAAACCCGAGGCTGAACTGGCTCGAACCAATCAACTGGAAGAACCCTGATTATCAGGCTGCCCTCGAAGAAATTTATGTGCCCCAGGCCGAACGCTTTTTTGGCAAAAAAGAAATTGACGCCCGGAAACTGCGCTATGAATATTACTGGGTTGACTACCGTCAGGCTGCCAAACGCGCCAATAGCTATAATTTCGAAAAACAAAGCTACGGAGGAACAGTAACCGACGCTTCGGGGAAACAAGTCCCTGTGCAAAACCGTTCCTCATTTTTAATGCACGAATCGACGCCGGTTTATCCGGATACTTTAGTTTGGATGCGCGATTATACTTTCTCGTATAACGAGCCGCTCACCGAGAAATATTTTTCGCATGTTGCCTACGACGATTACCCGGTGGTCGGGGTTACCTGGGCTCAAGCTAAAGCATTCTGCAACTGGCGCACAAAGCAGTTAAATACTTTTCAGGAAATGATAAAAAACCCGGGGGTCATGGACTACCGTCTTCCTTCGGAAGTTGAATGGGAATATGCGGCACGTGGAGGGCATCAAATGACAATTTATCCTTGGGGGAGCTACTATGCCCGCGATGTTGAAGGGCATTGCCTGGCCAATTTTAAGCCCTTGAGGGGAAATTACGTGGCCGACAGCCGTACCAATGTTACAACCATGAAAGTTGCCAACTTCTTGCCAAATTCATACGGTTTATATGATATGGCCGGAAATGTTGCTGAATGGACCGCCAATGCTTACGACGAATCGAGCTATGAAATAATGAGCGACTTTAGTCCTGATTTTCAGTATAATGCCAAACCAGACGACCCACCGGCCATGAAACGAAAAGTAATCCGTGGTGGGTCGTGGAAAGATATTGCCTACTACATTCAAGTTTCGACGCGCAGTTTCGAATATCAGGATTCAGCTAAATCGTACATTGGGTTCCGATGTGTCAGAAGCACTTTCAAACCTGATTACTTCGAGTAATTTAGGAAAAAGGAAAAAGGAAATTGTCATTCTAATTTTTTCTCAGATAAAATTCTCCCCTTTGTTCATCCTGACATCATTCACAAACTGCCTGATCTGCTGCTCATCCTCCTTCAGGCAAATCAGCAGGGTATCTTTCGACTCGACCACGATATAGCCATCCAGGCCCTGAAGTATAACCAGTTTATCTTTAGGCACGTTTACAATACAATTTTTCGTTCCGTAGAGCATGACGTTTTTCCCTGTCACCACGTTTTTTTCGTTGTCCTTTTCTGAGCTATCATAAAGCGTCCCCCAGGTGCCCAGGTCGCTCCAACCAAAATCGGAACACATGACATAAACGTTGGAGGCTTTCTCCATAATTCCGTAGTCGATTGAAATATTCTGGCATTCAGAATAGGTTTTGTTCAGAAAGGCAACTTCATCAGAAGTTCCATACAATTTATATCCTTTCCGGAATAATTCGGAAACGGCGCCAAGGTGGGTTTCGAAAGCCGAAAGAATTGATTTCAGCGACCAGATGAAAATTCCTGAATTCCAGAAGAACTCGCCCGATTCGAGGAATATCCGGGCAAGTTCCAAATCAGGTTTTTCTGTAAATGTTTTAACTTTATGTAGATTTGAAACCGATCCAACTGGCATGCTGCTTTCAACCTGAATATAACCATAGCCGGTTTCGGGCCGGTTTGGCGTAATACCAAGCGTAAGCAGGGCATCGTGATTTTCAACAAACCCCAGTCCCTTGGTGATTTCCTGAATAAAAATATCATCTTTAAGGATCAAATGGTCCGACGGCGCTACTATGATTTTTGCTTCAGGATTAAATGTTTGGATTTTATAACAGGCATAGGCAATACAGGGAGCTGTATTTCGGCGTAACGGTTCAAGCAAAACCTGACTTCCGTCAAGTTCAGGTAGTTGGCTTAAAACCAAGTCCTTATAATCGATGCTGGTGACTACATAGAAATTTTCGTTTGGGCAAACTTTTTTAAACCTGTCGTAGGTTTGCTGGAGGAATGTACGGCCCGAACCCATTATATCCAGAAATTGTTTCGGCATCCGACTTTTGCTTAAAGGCCAGAAACGACTTCCGATTCCGCCAGCCATGATGACGCAATATGTATTTTTCATTTTATCAACTATTTAATTTTTAGTAATTTAAGTGAAATGAATCGAACAACAAACTTCGCAAAAACTGGCCTGAGAAGGATTCGAATTCTTGTATTAAGGTAAGGAGATTAAAATTAAAACCCATGAAAAAAAATCTGTTTTTGGATTATTTGTACCTTTAAACATTTCAATATTTGTGAAAAGCATGAACTATTTCTTTTATAAATACTTGAATTTTAATATTTTATACCCCGGAAGAGAGAGTTTTGTCAACGAATTGAAAATTAATCCAAATAACGAATGAATATATTTAACCAGGCAGGCCGCTATTTTGCTTTGCTGAACAAGGTTTTCAGCAAGCCGGAAAAGCATAGTTTATATGTGCGGCAAACTTTTAACGAAATTGAGAACCTGGGCATAAAATCGATTGGTATTGTGGTAGTTATTTCCATCTTCATGGGCGGAATCATTACCCTTCAGGTTGCCTACAATATGACTAACCCACTGTTGCCCAGCTACTTGATTGGACTTGGCAACCGTGATACCTTGATCCTTGAATTTTCATCAACCATACTTGGACTGATCATGGCCGGGAAAATCGGTTCGAACATCACTTCCGAAATCGGGAGCATGAAAGTAACCGAACAAATTGATTCGCTCGAAATCATGGGGGTAAATTCGGCCAGTTACCTGATTTTGCCAAAAATCATTGCGGTAGTGATTATGTTCCCGATCTTATACATCTTCAGCGTGTTCTTCGGTTTAATTGGCGGAATGATTGTTGGCCCGGCTGTTGGGGCGGTAACTGCAACCGATTATCTGAACGGCATTCAGTATGCTTTTAACCCGCATTACGTGTCGTTTTCGCTTTTTAAATGTCTGGTCTTTGGTTTTTTAATTTCGTCAATATCCGCTTTTTTCGGGTACTCGGTCGAAGGAGGCGCGTTCGATGTGGGTTCGGCCAGTACGCGTGCCGTGGTGAACACCAACATCATGATTTTGGTGTGGGACTTAATATTAACTCAACTGCTTCTTTAAATGATTGAAATTAAAAACATATACAAATCGTTTGATCAAAAACCTGTTATCCGGAACATTTCAAAGGTTTTCAATCAGGGTGAAACAAACCTGATTATCGGTCGAAGTGGTTCCGGAAAAACCGTTTTGCTGAAATCGATTGTCGGGCTACATGAAGTTGACAGTGGCCAGATCCTTTACGACAACCGCGATTTTACCTCCATGAATTCCAAAATACGCAAAAAGCTCAGGCAGGAAATGGGCATGGTTTTTCAGGGCGGGGCGCTGTTCGACTCGCTCACCGTTGAAGAAAACATCCGTTTCCCGCTTGATATGTTTTCGTCCCTCTCATCGGCTGAAAAGCAAAAGCAGGTTGACTTTTGCCTCGAACGGGTCAACATCAACGATGCCAATAAATCGTATCCGTCCGAAATTTCGGGAGGCATGCAAAAACGTGTGGCCATTGCCCGCTCCATTGTAATGAACCCGAAATACCTGTTTTGCGATGAGCCCAACTCCGGACTTGACCCTGAAACTTCGATGGTTATCGACGCACTGATCCATTCAATTACGGTTGACCTAAAGATTACAACCATCATCAATACCCACGACATGAACTCTGTTATGGAAATTGGCGACAACATCCTGTTTATTTCTGAAGGGGAAATGTGCTGGGAAGGGAACCGGAAGGAAATCCTTCATGCCGACAACCAAAAACTTCAGGAATTTGTATTCGCGAACAAGCAGTACCAAAAGATCAGGGACGATAAAATTAACCAATAGGATATGATTTTTTTGATCCTATCCTGAACCTAATTTCAAAATTT
>JBBIHV010000201.1:0-2623 GCA_037446835.1 Sunxiuqinia sp.
TTGCCATCATCTCCATCCTGCTTTCGTCGCTGGGTGTGTTTGCCCTGGCCAGTTTCAAGATTCAACGTCAGGAAAAGGAAATCGGCATCCGGAAAGTAAATGGCGCGCGCAACGCAGAAATTCTGCTGATGCTCAACCGCGACTTTGTGAAATGGGTTTTCGTTGGTTTCGTGGTTGCCACGCCAATTGCCTGGTACGCCATGCACCGCTGGCTCGAAAATTTTGCCTACAAAACCACGTTGAGCTGGTGGATTTTTGCCCTTTCAGGAGTGATGGCGCTTGGAATTGCCTTGCTGACAGTGAGCTGGCAAAGCTGGCGTGCTGCTACACGGAATCCGGTGGAGGCGCTGAGGTATGAATAGTCTGGGCTATAAGTCTGGCGCAAAGTAAAATGAGATTACGAAAATTGTTAACGTAGATGATATTGTATGAACTATAACTATTTAAAACTTATTCTACGCGATCTGTCAAAAAGGAAAAGTTTCTGTGTGATAAATCTGTTGGGACTATCGATGGCTTTAGCTGTATGTTTGATTGTTTTGCTTTATGTTTATACCGAATTTAGCTTCGATAAGCAAATTCCTAACGTAAAGAATAAATACCGTGCTATTTTTTGCCATTCAAACGAACAAGTGGCAAATCTACCTTATAATCTGAAAGAATTTATCGAACCACAACTCCCCAAAGGTGCTGAATTAGCAGTGGTATCAACCAATAGTGAATTTTCTTCCAATGAGATATTACTTGGTTACAACCGGAATTTCTATAAATTCAAAAATACGATTTTTGCAGACAACCAAATTCTTTCGATGTTGGGAATGACCATTTTAGAGGGAAATGCAGATTGTTCTCAAGAGTTGCCAAATAAAATGTTACTGTCTCAAAAGGCTGCTCATACTATTTTTGGAAGCCAAAGTGCTGTCGGACAAATTCTCAAATCTGGAAATATGGAATATACAGTAACGGGTATATTCAAAGACCTACCAACAAACACTCATCAGGCAATTGAATTGATTACATTACGGCCTCAAGACTGGAAATTCGATTTCGATCCATCAAACAGTTGGGGTTATAATATGTTCGAATATTATTTACAGCTACCAGATCTCATTAACTTGGCGGATTTCGAATCCAATATCCGGGATATTTATCTTTCGGCCAATCCTGATTTTAAGAGTGCAAATGGGAAGGAAAGAGCTGATATTTCATTTAGGCTGGAACCAATTAGCGATATCCACCTTTATTCTGGACAAATCAAATGGGATAGTAATAAAATTAAAGGAAGCTTAAATTTGGTTTTCGTGTTTATAACCATTGGTTTACTTATATTGCTGATGGCGGCCTTCAATTACATAAACCTGTCCACTGCATATTTCCAAACTAAAAACATGCTATCTGGGAATCTGAAAATTTTTGGGGCAACCTCAGCCCATCTTCTCCGATATATCTATATCCAGATATCTGGCTTTGTGATTCTTGGACTAATAGGGTCCCTAGTCATCATAAAACTTATACTTCCGGCGTTTAATACATTTGTTTCACGTCAGATAGCATTCAACCTACTATTAAATCCCGCAGTTGCTGGTATCGGTTTGTTTATAATTCTTGCTGTCATCCTTTTGTCTGGTTCTTATCCTGCACTTCGGTTTGCCAACCAATCCACTATTAATGTTTTTAAGAGAAGGTCATTTGCTGGAACTTCGGCAATGGGATCTCATTTTCGTAAATTGATGGTCATCAGTCAGTTTACAATATCAATGACTCTGGTAATTGTGATATTGTTCATGGAACTCCAAATTAAAATGATGAGTCGTCAGCAGCTTGGATTCAATCCAGAGAAATTGGTTGAGATAAAGTCATTTGTCGATAAAAAAGAATTTAAACTCCTAAAAAGCCGACTTGAGAATATTTCAGATGTAGCTGGAATATCAATGGCAAATTATACTCCCGGCAGCTATATAGCTGATGGTTTCCCATTCCGACTATCTGGTGCTCCGAAAGAAGAAAATATTAATGGCGCGACTGCTGTAAAGATAGAAAGTAGCTATTTTAAGGTAATGAAAATCAAACAATTTGAGGGTGAGGCTATTAATCCGGAGATGGAGGATAAAAATGTGGTGTTTCTAAGTAAAACAGCTGCAAATGCACTCGGAATAAACAATACTGAAGGGAAGAAAATTTCATATTCAGGAAACTTAAAGGATTATGAGGTTGCTGGTATCGTGGATGATGTACAGTACCGTAGCTTTCGTGAGAAACCCAAACCAATCATTTATACACTTGAAATTTTTGGTGGCAGCCCGGTTATCCGGCTAGTAAATGGTGACTATGTCAAAGCAATAGCTGCTATTGAGAAAGTATGGAATTCTTCATTCCCTGATCGCCCATTTGATTTTAGTTTTTTCGATGCCAAAATTGAAGACAATTACCGCAACGAAACAAATATACTCCGACTACTTAATTTGCTTATGATTGTTTCTATCGTCATCGCATTGATGGGCATATATGGCCTTATTACAGAAATTGTCATTCAACGCACAAAGGAGATCGGCATCCGGAAGGTAAACGGCGCAAAAATCTCGGAAATCTTAACTATGCTGAATAAGGACTTTGTGAAATGGGT
>JBBIHV010000201.1:2723-5276 GCA_037446835.1 Sunxiuqinia sp.
ATTTAGAGGGGCTCTTGAAAGCGGCCACGAGAAATCAGGTATAAGCATTGAGATACGAATATAAGTGATTAATAATCAGAAAATAACTTAACTAAAAAAACGAAATATGTTTAAAAATTTCATTCGGATCGCTTTACGCTATTTGTGGCGCAACAAAACTTACAGCTTACTCAACTTTGTGTGCCTCACCTTTGGACTGACCTGCGCCATTTTGGCCACTCTCCACATCACAAATGTGTTTAGTTTCGACAAGTTTCATAAAAACTACAACCGGTTGTACACCGTTGATGCATACGTCACTTATTTTAACGGCGACCGGTTCCCGAAAGAATACCTTTCGGCCTCGCTCACCGATGGGCTAAAAGTACAGGCCCCTGAAATTGAACAAACGACCCGCGTTGCAGAGCGCGATTTTTCGTTCATCAGCGGTGACAAAACCTTCACCGAAAAAGGATATTATGCCGATAACAATTTCTTCGACATGTTTTCTTTTCCCCTGATCCAGAGCAATACCAGCGTGCTAAACGACCAGAATTCGATCGTGATTTCGGAACCGATGGCCATCAAATTTTTCGAAAGTACGGATTGTGTTGGCAAAATGCTGGTAATGAAAGACGGAGAAAAACAGGAGGCATATAAAGTGGCCGGAGTGTTTCGGAAAGTTCCCCAACAATCGGTCATGCAATTCGATTTTGTAATCCCGTTCGCGAAATTTCTGGCCGACAACAACTGGGCTACCGAAACAGGCGCCTCCTCCAACGAAACCTGGGTTTTGCTTAAAGACCGTGCCGATAGCAGGCAGATTGAATCAAAAATCAAAAACCTGATCAAAAACCAGGAAACAACCCTGAACCAGGAGCTTTTTCTTTTCCCGTTAAAAGATAAAATTCTTTATTCGTATGCCGGAGGAAAGCGGGTTTGGCGCGAAATGCAAAACGTGGTCATTGTTGGCTCCATCGGTTTTGCAATCCTTCTGATTGCCTGTTTCAACTTCATTAACCTGGCTATTGCGCTCAACATCAGGAGGTATCGCGAAGCGGGTATCAAAAAGGTGGCTGGTTCAAGCAAATCGGCCATTGTCATGCAATTTCTGGGCGAAACGTTTATTGTTACTTTTTTAAGCCTTTTAGGCGCGATCATGCTGGTCAAACTGCTACTCGCCGGATTTAATTCGATGTTCAATAACAACATCGGCTTCAATTTGCTTGAATTTAAAATGGTGATCTTTTTCGTATCCGTAACCTTGTTCACCGGTTTGGCTTCAGGATTATTGCCAGCTTTATACCTGGCGTCATCGAGCCCCATCAGTGTGCTGAAAGGAAAAATAATCACAAGCCACAGTTACAGCGTTTTCAGGCAGAGCCTTATCGTGTTTCAGTTTGCCATACCGATTGTCCTGATTATTGCGATGATGATCATCAAAACCCAGGACCGATTTATGCGCAATTACGATGTGGGGGTTGACAAAGACCGGGTAATTGTGTTGGACAATTCGGCGAACATCCAGAAACATGCCGAAAGCGTAAAGGCTGAACTGCTTGCGATCCCAGGAATTGACGCGGTAAGTTTCACAAACTGCATCCCTACACGGGGAACACAGGTTTCGGGTGAAATAAGCTGGGAAGGAAAAGATGCCACCGAAAAACTACATTTCTGGTGCATCAATTCCGATTTCGATTACAATAAAACGGTGGAAGTCAACACCATTGAAGGCCGGTTTTTCAACCCTTCTTTTTTATCCGATTCGGCCAGTTACCTGATCAACGATGTGGCCGCGCAGGTGATGAAAAACAAAAATCCGGTTGGTTCACAAATCACTGTCGAAGGCAAAAAAGGCAATATTATTGGAGTTTTCAAGGATTTTCATGCCATCGATCTGGCCGGTCCGATTGTTCCGACGATTATCCGCATAAAAACAATCGACAACCCTACATTGCTGGTTAAGTATTCCTCCGGAAGTTTTCCGGCCATAACCGAGAAAATACGAAAGGTGTTTAAACATTACGAGCCGGATGGCCTTTTTCAGCCCAGGTTGTTTGGCGACCTTACTTCTTATACGAATTTGAATTTACCCTCGAACCTCGTGGGCCTGGCTTTCATTATTGCGCTTTTACTGGCTTGCATGGGGCTGTTTGGGCTGGCATCGTTTACCGCCGAAAGCCGAACCAAGGAAATCGGGATCCGGAAAACCAACGGGGCAACCACCCGGTCAATCGTTCGACTGCTGCTGGCCAGCTACACCAAATGGTTGACCATCGCCTTCATTCTGGCGTTACCAGTCGCCTTCCTGCTCGGAAAAATATTCCTCGGAAGGTTTTATTTTCACACGGCCATGCCCTTGTGGGTTTTCCTGATCGGGCCAATTATTGCATCATCGGTCGCCTTGTTGACGGTCAGTTCACAGGCATGGAACTCAGCAAGGCAAAACCCGGTGAAGAGTTTGCGGTACGAATAATGTCTGAACTGTGATTAAGCTGATTAAATGATTAATATGATTTGGAAACTGGAATAATCAAAGTCCATCATATAAATCACAGTATAGACTATATTTTT
>JBBIHV010000202.1:0-3802 GCA_037446835.1 Sunxiuqinia sp.
CTGGTTACACACAGGCGGGCTGCCGTTTCAATATCAGCATCTTCCAGAATCAGGTACGGGTCGCTCCCACCCAATTCGAGTACCGATTTTTTCAACACGGCTCCCGAGGCCGAAGCCACCGCTTTTCCCGCAGGGGTACTCCCGGTGAGCGTGACGGCTTTGATGAGCGGATTTTCAATCACCGCTTTTACTTCCCTTGAACCAATCAGCAAGGTCCTGAAGACATTTTCCGGGAAACCAGCTTCGCGGACCATCTGCTCGATGGCCAGGGCACAACCCGAAACATTGGCAGCATGTTTCAGCACACCGGTGTTTCCGGCCATCAGCGCCGGGGCCAGAAACCGGAAAACTTGCCAAAATGGAAAATTCCAGGGCATCACGGCCAGTATCGTCCCAATGGGTTGGTATGAAATAAACGACTCTGCCGCTTCGGTTTTGATGGGTTCATTTTTCAGGAACGCTTCGGCATTTTCGGCATAAAACGAGCAAACCCAGGCGCACTTTTCGATTTCTCCAATGGCCTCGCGGCGTATTTTACCCATTTCTGAAACCATAATTCCGGCCAGTCCTTCCTTTTTTTCAAGCAATTTGGCCTGAAGGTTTTTCATCAGCGAGCCACGATGTTCAAAACTGGTTTGTTTCCAGGAATGAAATGCGGAATCAACCTCCTGAATGATGGCTTTTACTTCTTCCGAAGAATATTCAGTGTAATTTTGAATGATTTGGCCGGTAAATGGATTGATGGATTGCATGATGGTTAGTTAGATTTTCCTCGTTTTTTCTTCCCAGATTTTTGGATTCCGATCAGTGCCGATAACAGCAAGTATTTCAACAGTATAGATTTGATGGTTGATATAAAAATGAACCATGAATGGAAATTTCCTTATCAACATACAACGAATTTCCTTATAACGGATTGCATAGATCTGAGGATTATTCCCCAAATCATCAATTTGCTCTTTAACAATACTTTGGAATCTTTTCCCCAGGCCCTCTTTTTGTTCTTCGTACCACCTGGCAATATCCCGAATATCGGATATTGCAACAGAATCGATTTTGATTCGATACTTTTTCATGGGTATTAAAGCATCTTTTTTGCTTCATCCCAATCCAAAAGTCTATCTGGATTTTTTCTGGTTTCTTCAAACCGTTCCATAACCAGATTTTGATGAGCTTCTGGGATGTCATAAACTTGCTGCTCCTTTTTTTGAGCATAATCGAGCATACTTATAATGGCACTGAGCAGGTCGGTGTCATTTGCCCGTTTTACTTGATCAATGATCATTGCCTTTTGTACTTCTACTTTCATAACAAATCTTTTACCTAATAAAACAGAACCCCTTGCTTCAAAAATACAAAACAAAACTGTTTGTTCAAATAAAAATTTGTTCCCTGATGTTTAGGATTGATTGATTAAAAAATCCTCCCCTCCCCTCTCCCATCTGCTGACAAACTGGTCTTTTATGCTTGAGCCCTCTTCGTTCCGATTTTTACTCTGAAATCAAAAAAGGGAAACAGTTTCCTGAATCCCTTCGATCTACAAAGGAAATGGCTAAAAGAAATTTCGCTCTTTCCTTTTTTCGTTTTTTGTCTTAATCCGGTACTTCCATGACCAGCACCTTCGATTTCTGAATGATCTTCAGGCAAAATTCCGATTCAATTTCTTCGATGCCCAACGCATCACGGGGGTTCAGAACTTCCGCACCAATTTCAAGTTCTCCGGAAATCAGGAAGACATAAATTCCATTACCAGACTTTTTCAGCTGGTAGTCATCCGTAGTTCCGGGCTCAAATTCTCCAAGCGAGAACCAGGCCTGCTGGTGTATCCACAACGAATTCGCGGCTCCGTCGGGCGAGACCACCGTGCGCCATTTGCCGTGCATTTCCTTGTCCTGAAACCGGGCCTGCCCATAACGTGAAACCACATTCTTTTGGTCAGGAAAAACCCAGATCTGGAGAAGGCTCAACTCGTTCGTTGCGGAATGATTGAATTCCGAATGCTGGATCCCAGTGCCGGCCGACATCACCTGTACTTCGCCCGGGGTGATTACCGATCCGTTTCCCATGCTGTCGCGGTGTTCGAGCTCGCCTTCCAACACGATGGTAATAATTTCCATGTTATCGTGCGGATGGGTGCCAAACCCCATTCCGGCCTGAATGGTATCGTCGTTCAGCACACGAAGTGCACCAAAGTGCATCCGGTCGGGATTGTAATACCCTGCAAAACTAAATGAATGCCAGGTGTTTAGCCATCCATGATCGGCATGGCCCCGGCATCCTGCCTTATGAACTGTGAGTTTCATGATATTTCATTTAAAAAGTTCGGAGTGCCTAAAGTTCGGAGTGCCTAAAGTTCCTGCGGCAGATGAACTTTAGGCACTTCACCCTTTAAGTACTTTAGGCACTTATTCTGTAACTACCAGATTGAAGTCCAGCGTAAAATCGTCGTAAATAACCTTGTCGCCCAGATTCTCGAAGAAGGATTTTGATCCGAATTTCATGTTGTATTTGGTGCGATCGATGGTCAGGGTACCTTTGTAAACCATATCTTTCCCATCTTTTGAGGCCGTTGCGTAAAAGGTTACCGGATTGGAAATTCCTTTGATCGTCAGGTTTCCGGAGAATGTGTATTTGCTTTCGTTGCCTTCAACCTTGGTTAATACCAGTTCGGAAGTCGGGTGGGCTGCAACATCAAAAAAAACGTCGGATTTGAGGTGTCCGATCAATTTGGCATTCCAGGCTGGATCGGTCAAATCCTTATCGACGATTGAATTCATGTCCATCACTATTTTTCCGCCGGTAACTTTACCCTTTTCCACAACCAGGTTGCCTTCTTTAATCAGAATGGTGCCATGGTGCTCGCCGGTAACTTTTTTACCAGTCCAATTTACGGTACTCTTTGCGACATCAACATTTTGGGTTCCGGCAAATACCGAAGTTGTTAACGAAAGGGCCAATACGAATATGCCCATTGATTTCATTGTTTTCATAACTGCTTTAATTTTAATTGTTTTATACAGTTACAAAAATAGATCGACTTCGAGCTTGTAACAATGGACTAAAAAAAGATTTAATGGTATTTTTTTCGGCTGTGTTCGCGGAATTCCTTCAAAGTTAAACCCGTGTATTTTCTGAAAAAGCGACTAAAATAGGCCGGATCGTCGAATCCCAGCCGAAAAGCGATTTCTTTTCCAGACAAATTGGTGGAATAAAGCAGCTTTTTTGTTTCGTCGATAACGCGGTTGCGGATGAGTTCGCCTGCCGTAATTCCGGTGGTGCGTTTAGCCAGTTCGTTCAGGCACGAGGCGTTCATGTTCAACATTTCGGCATAGGGTGATACATTTTTAAGGGTCGAATAATTTTCCTCAATCAGCTGCTTAAACTTGATGATAGTGGTGTCGGGTGTTGAATCGGGTTCCTCTCTCGGCGCTTCATTCTGCTGATCGAAAATGCGTCTGGATTCGAGTAGGAAAAGGTTCAGCAAATTCAGTACAATATCCTGACTGTAATGATCCGAAGTTCGAAGTTCGTCAAAAATTAGCTGCGTAATGTTGATCAGTTTTTCACGCTTGTCCGGAAGGACAGTTATCAGGCTTTTAAAGTCGGGATTATTGAACAGCCGGTATTCCTTCAGCGGAACTGGATTTGAGCGGTTATACTGAATGAAATCCTCGTTAAAAAGCATGTAAATTCCGCCAACCGATTGATCGAGGTACATCCGGTGTTTCAGCCCTGGCGGAACAAACAGAATGGTGTCGGGTTTCAGGCTGTATTCCACAAATTCGGTGGCATGAATGGCTTC
>JBBIHV010000202.1:3902-5254 GCA_037446835.1 Sunxiuqinia sp.
GAAAGATCCATGGCCATGCGGTAAGCTGCCGATACGCCACAGTATTTTTCTTCCGAAAGTTTAACTGCTTTTTCAAGCTTGTCCATCGGCAAATCCTTGCCCTTGAACTGGTAAATCACTTTCATTTTGTAATAGCGCATCGGGTGTTCGTCGGTCACATCGCCTTCAACAATCACATTAAACGCGTCCGGTTCAACCTTCATCTTTTTCAGGATTGAAATGACATCAATACCGGTACAACCGGCAATGGCGGTCAGCATCAGTTTTTTCGGACGGGGTCCAAGGTCGTCGCCCCCACCCTCTTTTGAGGCATCAATTACCACACGATGTCCGTCCATATCACACTCAAAAGCCAAATTTTCTTTCCATGCTAAGTCAAGTACATGTCTCATATCAATTATTTATACTGTTACAAATCGAATAATAGTTCTAAATTTACGATCAAATTCTATGACATAAGTAATACTTTTTGTTTTTCATAAGAAAACTTCAGGTTTTACCTGGTCCTGATTGTTGTTTCATTTACTAACAAAACAAAACAACTCGATGAGAAGTTCAATTAAAAGGCCGGCAGAAGACGAATGCGATTTGAGCGGATTTAATTTATTCAAGAAATTGAACGAACAGGAGATTGCACAGCTTAATTACGACAAAACCTGCTCGTTGTACAAAAAGGGAAGTATTATTTACCGCGAAGGTAGCCGGCTTACCGGATTTTACTGCGTAACACGTGGAATTTTGAAGATTTTCAAGACCGGAATCGATGGTAAAGAACAGATTATCCGGTTTGCCAAAAAGGGCGACATTATTGCCTACCGTTCGCTCTTAAGCCAGGAATTAGCCTGCACCACGGCAAAAGTTATTGAAGAAACCGTGCTGAGCCATATTCCTTATCAAACGCTGCTGTACCTCATTCAGAACAACTGGCAGTTTTCGCATCACATGCTCCAGATTGTTTGCCGCGAATTGCGCGAAGCCAACGACTACATTACCGACATTGCCCAAAAAACGGTGCGCGAGCGCCTGGCCGAAGTATTGCTTTTGCTGAAGGAAAACTTCGAACTCGACAATGCCAATACGTTGCAGATTTCGCTCACCCGCGAAGAACTGGCCAACATGGTGGGTACCGCAACCGAAAGTGTAATCCGGTTGCTTTCTGAATTCAAACAAGATCAACTCATTGATTTACAAGGACGAAAAATTAAGTTTATGAATGTTCAGGGCCTGACTAAAGTAGCGAACCTCCTGTAATTTTTGAATTTCAACGAAATTTTCACAGAAAGATGTCCGTCAGCTAAAGCAGACGGCAAAGAATATGCTCGCTGTTATCCTAGGCCTGGACTACAACCGCT
>JBBIHV010000203.1:0-5226 GCA_037446835.1 Sunxiuqinia sp.
CCGGGAGGTAATTTTGGATTCTGACCGTATGATGACAATAACAAAAACGTAAATACTGCAGTGATAATTGGACCCATTGACTTCATAACAGCATGATTTTTATATTCTTAACAAATTCTAGCAATTTCAATTCCCAAAATAGCAGCCAGCTTTTCAATTTTTGATGCAATATGCCCCACGCCAATGGCGCAATGGTGTGCCGGTCCTTGCTTCGACCATTCGTTCATAAAACGTTTGGCTCCAATACTAAAGCGATAGCGGCTGTTGGTATTTCCGATTTCCAAAACCGGTCCAGGCACAGAATCACCCTCGGCAACCAAAAGAAATACGCCACCCGTTCCCTCTACTACCGAAAGTAAAGTCACCGGCCCATGCTTCACCGACATTTGAATCGACAATCCTTTTCCAGGTTTGCCATGATAAACCGGCAGCGGAACCAGTTTTACACGGCCTTCGGCAATCGCAAAGTGCGCGGGGCCGTCGTGACCCAGCATCACAATATCATCGTTGAAGTCCATGAGATAGAACTCTGAGAACGAGCCGCCAGCACCAAATTCGGACATAATTTTCATGGCCTGCGCATTTTTCACCTCACATTCGCCCGCAACGGGTATGTTTTTGCCCGTCAGCAAAGTATTTCCGGCAATGACCGAAGTCACAATGTTTTCATAGTCGTTCTCCGGTTCGCTTTCGTAATAATAAGCCATCGAACCCAGGTTTCGGTTTTCAACCAGTTTATCCAAAGCGAGAGAAGTGCGGGCTGCCCGTTCAATTTCGGTAGGTTCGCATTCTGCAGAAACATCGAATGCCGAGTGAAACTCCTGAATTTTAGTCTGAACTTCAACGTCGGTAACCGCATCGCGGTACTTTTTTAGTTCGCACATCTCCAGCAGCTCGATGTGCGTGCCAAAAACAGCCGACTGTTTGGTGGTGTCGGTATAAACATCAAGCATTCCGCCATAATAATGTCCCAGAATACCGAGCCGGTTGTTTCGCAAAGCGGCGGCAACATGCGCGGCTTCGGTCCAGCCTTCAATTTCACGCCAGGCTTCTTCGTCCTGAAGATATCCCGTTACAAAATCGTATTTTATTCCGGAACGGTTAAAAACACTCGCAATTTCGGGTACCGAACAAGCCTGGCAGTGTTCCAGCCAAACGCCGGTCATCCTGCCCCGGTCGCCCAATGCATTGAAGGTCTTGTAATCGAGTCGGGCCACTGGCTGAAGGTTCAAAATCACGACCTGAACTTTTAGCTTTTGTGCTACCGGCAGTACGGTTGATGACAGGGCATAAGTTGACACATAGAGAAAAACGATTTCCACATCCTGAGATTTCAGATAATCGGCTGCTTCACGGGCTTTCACCGGATTATCCACCATTCCGGCATCAATTACTTCAACTCCAAAACCAGCAATCCGGTTTTTTATTTGTTCCTGATATTTTTTCAGATTGGCAAGCAATCCGTCGAATTGGGCCCAATACGTGTCGAGGCCAATTCCAAACAGTCCAACTTTGATCATATCTGTTATTTAAACCATTTGATTATCTGATTGGCAATCAGTTCATGTCCCAGGGCGTTGGGGTGATTGACCTGTGCCATATATTTGCCCAGTTCTGCTTTATGTTATTTTAATCTGTTTATAATTTGTTGCTTAATTGCCAGATGGAATTCGCATGATGGGAAAATATTCATTTCGATTGGTGAGACCCGGAATCATGCTCATTTCATCTGTTTATTTTTATTCATAATCCGGAATGAATACTTCCCCGAACCAACTTTGCAGGCCAACCGAACAGCACATTTATTTAATACCTGAATGTCTGTCCGGTTTTCGAGGCCGGCGTTACCTTCAAATACCGATGAGTTCGATGTAATTGGCAAAATGACCTGAGCTGAAGTGTTTGCGGGAATTTCGATGTTGACAAACGTCATATTTTTTTGCTTTTCCCAATCACATTTAATTGTTCCGTAGGGCGAGTTAAAACTGGTATTGGCAAAGCTGATGCCGCCAACCATTTCGGGCTTTATTAAAATTTCTTTGAAGCCAACCGATTTTTCTGTCTGGCCAATCCCGCCCAGCCCAGAATAAAACCACTCCATCAGGTGCCCCAACATCAGGTGGTTATTTGATGATATTTCGTTTGCGGCCCACGATTCGGTAAGGGAGGTCGCCCCTCTTTTTAACTGAAACCCGTACCCTGGAACATCATTCCGGTCATTCATATCGAAAAGCAATTGAGATTTTCCGTTTTGGGCCAGCGCTTCAACCAAGTAATGAAACCCAATGTCCCCGGCGGTAAGCGCCTTATTGTTGGCCATGATCGAATCAACAAGATTGTTCAGGACTTTGTCTTTGATTTTATCGTCAACCAAACCAAAGCAAAGTGGCATTGACATGGCAGTCTGACTTCCGGTTGAATAAACGTTTGTTCTGGTATTCAGAAATTTGGCATTGAAGGCTTTTTTTACTTTTTCCGACCATTCGGAAAAGAAAATCGCATCACGGTTTTTATGAAGGATTTCAGCCATTTGAGAAAGCAATTTCAGGTCGTAATAATAAATTGCGGTGGCCGTAAGTGCCCGTGGCGTGAGCTGCGCCGAACCGGGATTTTTTGGCCCGAGGTCGTACCAGTCGCCCAATCCGTGCGAAAGGATTTGGCCTTTTGATTCGGTCTCCAGAAATTTCACATAACCCGTCATCATGGGCCATGCCTTTTCAATGGCCGACGGGTCGCTGTACCATTTATAAATCAGCCAGGGCAAGATTACCGAAGCGCTTCCCCATTCGGGCGAGTCGCGAAAACCTCCAGAGAATTCAACCAATTCAGGAGCAATATCCGGCACCAAACCATCGGGAAGCTGTGAGTCGATCATATCTTTCACCAGTTTCTGATACAAATGGTTGATGTCGAAATTGTAATTGATCGAGTTTCCCATCAGGAAGGTTTGCTCTAGCCACCCCAGTTTTTCGCGGTGGGGGCAATCGGTTACCACACTTTGGAGATTGCTTTTAATTGCCCAGTTGATTAAAGTGAAAATCCGGTTGAAAAGTTCGTTCGAACAACTGAAAGTTCCATTCTGAGGGCTGGAATTCCGGCTATGTAGCAGATTCATAGAAACAACTTCAGGCAATTCATTATTGTCCTTCGTGTTTTCAGGAACAGCGCCTTCCACAATTACATAGCGAAACCCATAATACGTAAATTTTGGGCGCCAAACCTCAACTCCGTCGCCCTTGAGCGTGTAGCTGAAATAATACGGACCTCCGCTGGCTTTCTGATTGATTTCTTTTTGAGGGGTAAGCAATTCGCCCGGGGTGAACTTCACGGTCTGCCCTTTCTTCCCTCTAAGCTTCACTTCAATAATCCCTGAAGCATTTTGCCCGAAATCATACAAATACTTTCCGGCTTCAGTTTTCTGATTTTTTTTCGTTCCGATTGATTCAAGAATAGCCACCGGATAATCGGGGTCGGCGTTTAGTTTACCCTTTGGTGCCATTGGGAAAATAACCGGGTTCCATTTCGCATCATTAAACCCCGGGTTATCCCAGCCAGGTTGTTCGAGGCGCGCGTCATAATCTTCGCCGCCATAAATGCTGGTAAACGTAATGGCCGATGGCGATGTTTTCCAATCCGAACCTGAAACTACATTCTCTTCCGATCCGTCGGAATAGGTGATTTTCAGGCGGCAGATCAGTTTCGGCATTCCATAAACCGAGATTAACTTTCGGTATCTTTCGCGGTTGATGTTGTAAAAACCATTGCCGACAATAGCGCCGATCACATTTTTGCCTGCCTGCAAATTCCGGGTTACATCGTAGGTATTGTAAAATATTGTTTTATCGTAGCTCGTCCAGCCGGGGGTTAAGAAACCGTTCCCGATCTTCGTCCCGTTTATGCTGGCTTCGTATTGACCAAGGCCACTAATGAAAAGGCTGGCACTGACGATCTTCTTTTTCAGTTCAAACTCTTTCCTGAACAGTGGCACAACCGGCCTTTTCAAAGCTTTTGCGCCAAGTTCCTTATCGACTGCGGCCAAACCTGGAACGACCCGCATCGAATCGGGCATATCTTCGTATCCGATCCACCGGGCATTTTTCCAATCGGCTGACGAGAGCAAACCCATTTGCCAGCTTGCCATCTCGCTCCATTTCGAAGGTTGGCCAGAATTGTCCCAAATCATGACTTTCCAAAAATAGCGTTTGGCCGACTTTAAATTCTGGCCTTGAAAAGTAACAAGAATTGATGCGCTTGAATTTATTTTTTTGCTGTCCCAAACATTTCCTTCCAGAGCCGAAAGCTTTTGCGGATCGTCTGAAACAAGGATCCGATAGGCCGACTGTGCCATATTCCGGGTTGCTGATTGGAACTGCCAGCTTAGGAGCGGATGAAGTGATTCAACACCAAGGGGATTGGTGAAATTTTCGCATTTCAGATCTGTGGCTTGGACAATTGATATTTTACTCGCCCCAGCTAAACCTGAGACAAAAAGAAGGCAGATGATTATCAGGTATTTCATAAATATAGAATTGGTTGTTTATTGCCGTAAGCCATTTTCATGAAGGATGATATTCATTTCGACTGATGTTTTCAAACCAGGCACATTTCATTGGTCCGATTTTAGTTTTTCTGAATCTAAACAGTTAAAAGTAAGTGAAATTAATAAATGCTGCCCGAAAATACGGATTGAATTTCGGGCAGCAAAAGGAACATTTAAAATATCTCAATTCGAATTAATACCCTGGATTCTGCACCAGATTTGGGTTGCGGTCAAGCTCACTCAATGGGAATGGGAACAAGTAGTTTTTTGAAGGATCAAATTTCCTGAATATTCCACTTTTGTCCTGAATGGTAGGAATAATTGTTTCGGCAGTTTTCCATCTTTTAATATCCCAGTAATGAAGACCTTCCATCCCAAGTTCAACAATACGCTCATGTCTGATTCGTTCTCTCATGCCAGATTTATCCAAGCCTGCTGGCAATGCAGGCATATTTACACCCGGCCTTGCCCTAACCAGATTAACTGCATTATATACACTCTGATCGGGGCCACTTGCTTCATTTTGACATTCAGCATACATTAGCAAAACTTGGGCATATCTGAAGATAATGAAATCCTGATCACTTTTTGTTGACCATGAATAGGGAGCATTCGCCCAATTGACGGCCTTCTCGCAACTGTAATCAGTTTCAAAGCTTTCTCCAGTTTCTCCTAATGGTTGCGCT
>JBBIHV010000204.1:0-5184 GCA_037446835.1 Sunxiuqinia sp.
AAAAATGGATTGAATTGGCTGAAAAGATTGGTTCAGGCTGGTGGATTACCTCGGCGCTCGAATCGAACATTGGCCTGAATGCCATTGCCCAATGGACGTTTCAGCTTAACGCCAAAGCCGAACAGGGCCTCGGAACCGGCCAACTTTACACGAATAATTTCAGCTCGCCGCTCGAAATTTCAGGCGAAAAATTGTGGCACCTTCCGGAGAAAAACTGGGATTTAACTAATTTTAAAGCACCGGAAACAGACGACGATTTTTAAAAAAGCGATCAGTCACCGTAACCAGTAAAAAACAGCAACTTGACACAGATGCCACAACACATCATCCTCAACGACCGGATAATCACGCCGGATGTGATCGGCAAAATGCACGGATCAGCCCTTTCTGAATGGGAGAAAGACCTGTATTTGTTCCTGAACGAATGGTTCTCGGATTCGGATTTTGTTCTGGCACAAACTTCAGGAAGCACCGGTGAACCAAAGCCAATTGAATTACCCAAATCACTCATGCAAAAAAGTGCCGAACGAACCATCGAATATTTTGGTTTGAAAAAAGGCGACCGGCTTTTGCTCAGCCTTTCGTGCCGCTACATTGCCGGGAAAATGATGGTTGTTCGCGCCATTGCCGGTCAAATGAACCTGGTTACCACCGATCCGGCAGGCGATTTCGATTTTCTGAAAGCTGAACAGTTCAACTTCGGGGCCATGGTTCCGAACCAGGTTTTCAAATTGCTGGAACAACCTTCAGGATTAGAAAAACTGCAAAATATCCGCAACCTGCTCATCGGCGGTTCAGGCATTTCCTCAGCCCTGGAAGCGCAAATCAGTCCACTTTCCTCCCGCATTGTTCTGACCTACGGAATGACCGAAACCGCTTCGCACATCGCCATCCGCGAACTTTCGGGCAATGGCCGGTCGGGTTTCTACCGCTGCCTGCCCGGAATTACGGTAGGTTTGAGCAACCAGGGTTGCCTTCAGATTCACCTTCCGGAACTCAAAAATCCGCTTCAAACCAACGATTTGGCCGAACTTCAATCCAACACCAGCTTCCTTATCCTGGGACGCGCCGATTCGGTCATCATTTCAGGAGGGATAAAATTTTCGCCGGAAATTATTGAAAAAAAACTGGAGCCGGAACTAGGCCGAAGATTTGTAATTTCGTCGCTCCCCGACAAAAAACTGGGCGAAAAACTGGTGCTGGTCGTGGAAGGAAACCCGTTCGTAACCACTGACATTGAACAAAAGATGAACAGGTTCCTGACGGCCTACGAACGTCCGAAAGCAATTCGTTTTCTGCCTGAATTTCCGGAAACTTCGAGCGGGAAAGTGGTCCGCTCCGATGTGAAACTGCTCATTCAAAAATAACCCGTACCGATTTTCAGTTCGTGTTTTTTATCGTTTTTCCTTTTTTGCGTCGAAACTCCAAGTCTCCAAAACCCGCCAAAACCGGATAGTTTTCACCAGTCTTTGTGTTTCCATTTTCATTTCCATTTTCCAAATTTCATCCTGCAAGTGCTGAAAATAAATCCATTCACCGATTTTAAACTTTTACTGACCGATCTGTGATGCCACAGGTTTTACGGTAGATTTATCTTTACACCGTCAAAAACAATCATCCGATGGAAAGACATATTGAACACAAAAGACATTCCGGATCATTTTTCGCATACGTGCTGATCATTTTCGGAATTTTCTGGCTCCTGAAAAAAAATGGCTGGGACATCAACCTTCCCGACATGGGTGGATTCTTTGCCGGTATCGGCCATTTCTTTGGCAACCTGTTCCAATTATCAGCCGGGGCTGCACTTCCGGCGCTCATCATTGTGGCAGGTATCCTGTTAATCATCGGGCGACGCTTCTTCGGGGCTTTGTTCCTGGTGCTGCTGATCCTGATCCTGATCCCGCATTTTCTGATTCTCCCGGGCATCCTGATGATCGTGTTTTTCCCAATAACCCTGATCGTTATTGGCATCATTATTTTGACCAAGATATTCTGAAATACCCTAAACGACTGGTTTAACCGACTGGTTCGGCTATTTTACCGATGAAAGTTCGGTTTGGAACTGATAAAAATTACATTTGCAACAAAGTAAACATGCAAAAGATGGAACGTAGAAAAAGTGACAAGCGGTTTTATTTTGGAGTCATCCTGATTGTGTTGGGGGTTATCCTGATTCTTGAACGGTTGAACCTCATTCCCGATTCGGTGGCCGACCTGCTTATTTCGTGGCAAATGCTCCTTGTTGGCATTGGGGTACTTTCGCTCATTGGCGGAAACCGTACTGCCGGAACAATCCTGATTGTAATCGGAACTTTTTTTATGATCCCCGAATTGATAACCGTCCCGCAGGGAATCCGGAGAATTTATTGGCCTTTGATCCTGATTGCCATTGGCATCGCAGTCTTGCTGCGCCAACGCGACCATCACATCCTGGGGAAAAGTCAGGAACCATTAAACATCCCTCCTGAAGAAAACTCCATCCATACCTTCGACGATTTTGTCATTTTTGGCGGCCGCGAAGTTTTTGTCAACTCTCAAAACCTTGCTGGCGGAAAGGCAACCTCCATTTTCGGCGGCATCGAATTCGATTTGCGCAGGGCCAGTTTACAACCTGGCGGCGCCATGATTGATTGCGTCAGCGTTTTTGGTGGCTGCGGGTTCAAAATCCCGATGGACTGGAATGTGCGGAACGAAGTGACCACCATTTTTGGCGCCTTTACCGACAAACGCGGCGAAACCTACAACGAACGGTATTACGACCCTTCAAAAACCCTTGTTATCAAAGGCGTTTCAATATTTGGTGGCATTGAAGTAAAACACTTCTAAAAATGAAACACCCATTAACCCACAACTACCGGCTATTTATTTTTTATGCCTTGTTTTGGGCTATCATCGGAATTATAAACATAATTCTTCAGGTGTTTTGGTACAATGTTCCGCTGGTTTATTCCCTGCTCGACTCCGGAACAAACTATGTTTTATACCCGCTTCTGGGTTCAAGCATCTGGTACAGCATCCGCTACAACAGCCTCGAAGAAGTATCGGTTGGCCGGCTCATCCTTTTTCACCTGATTGCCGCTTCCATCCTTACCGGAATTTGGGTTTACATAAGTTTTGCCATTTATAAACCTTTTATTGCCGAAGAAAGCAACTTCCTGACCAAAGGGATGCCCTCAAAAATTTTTGCCGGATACCTGATGTATGTCATTTTCCTGGTATTTTTTTACGCCGTCAATTATTACCAGAGCCTGAAAGAAAAAATCATAAAAGAAGGCGAATACCAGGCGCTTATCCGTGAAGCTGAGTTGCAGGCGTTGAAATCGCAGATCAATCCGCATTTTCTGTTCAACAGCCTGAATTCCATTTCATCGCTCACGGTGAGCAATCCTGAAAAAGCGCAGGAAATGGTGATCAACCTGTCAACATTCATGCGGTATTCGCTGATGCACAATGAAAAAGAAATGGTTTCGTTCCCCCGCGAACTCGAAAATATCAAACTTTACCTGAGCATCGAAAAAATTCGTTTCGGGAAAAAGCTGAATGCTGAATTCGAGATCGATACCCATTGCATGGAGGCCGAAATCCCGAATATGATTTTACAACCTTTGTTCGAAAATGCCATAAAATACGGCGTTTACGAAACCACCGACCAGGTAACCATCAAAACAACCTGCGAATGCGACCGAAATATCCTGACAATTACCATCCGGAACGATTACGATGCCTCCACCATCAAACGGAAAGGAGAAGGAATTGGCTTGCGGAATATACGCAAACGCCTGGAAATCATATATAAAAATCATGACCTGATTAAAATTTCCGATCTGAAAACCAGCTTTGAAGTTCAACTCATCATTCCACAAAAATAAACCAAGCCATGAGCGAAAAATTACAAACCCTCCTGATCGAAGACGAAGAACTGGCCCGGAACCTGCTGCGTTCGTACCTGAAAGATCATCCCGACATTGAGATAATCGGCGAATGCGAAAATGGGTTCGATGGCGTGAAATCCATCAACGAAAAAAAACCCGACCTGGTATTTTTAGATATTCAGATGCCAAAAATAACCGGTTTCGAGATGATCGAACTGCTCGACTACAAGCCACAAATTATTTTCACCACGGCTTACGACCAATTTGCCCTGAAAGCTTTTGAAATGAATGCGGTTGATTACTTGCTCAAACCGTTCTCGAAAGACCGGATGCTGGCGGCCATCGAAAAAGTAAAGCACCGCATCCAGAATGCCGAAGAACCCGACGAAAGGCTCGAAGAACTCTCCAATTACAGGCCAGGCGAAACATTTATCGACCGCGTGGTGGTGAAAGACCGGCACAAAATTCACATCATCACCGTCGATCAGATCCGGTACATCGAGTCGCTCGACGATTACGTGATGATTTACACCCACGACGGACGCCACATGAAGCAAAAAACCATGAAATATTTCGAGACCAACCTCGATCCGAAAAACTTCATCCGCATCCACCGCTCCTACATCGTGCAGGTTGACAACATCGCTGAAATACAGCAATATGAAAAGGAATCGTACATCGTTATCCTGAAAGATAAAGACAAAACCAAACTCAAGGTCAGCAAATCAGGATATAAAAACATTAAAGAAGTGCTGCATTTTTAAAATTCAATTTCTACCCAGTTCTTGAAACCAACAAAGGCTCCCGAAACAGAGCCTTTGTTGGTTTTTGAGCCAATCAGTTCTTGCTTCTCAACTCTTTTGTTCTGGGCAATAATGCCAGAATGGTTTTAGTCTGAAATAGAATTGCACCTGGTATTACTCCTAAAGGTTCTGATTTTCAGCATGTTTACATAAGCTGGAAACCCAAAAAGCAGAATTGTTTTTTATGCTTCATAACACGAAATTTTATATGTCTCATATTCAGCTACTTACGAAAACGAGGAGGGGGCATTTTGAAAATTTATTATTGACTTTGGTTCGATTAATCCGTATATTTATTAAAGATAACTGTGGAGGGATTCCATCTCTTTTTGAAAGATGGAATCCTTCACATGCTCAATTAGTTTTAAGATCGTTTATTGACTTTTAAACTGCGCACTGTTGACAAATTGGTTCAAAATAAAACAACCCGGCAGGATTAACCACCAGGTTGCCAAATTAATAGATTGTTTAACCGGGCAAGGAAGTAACAGCTTACCTGCCCACAA
>JBBIHV010000205.1:0-3827 GCA_037446835.1 Sunxiuqinia sp.
CGGCCCGACATGAACTGAATGAAATCGCGCCGGTAATACCGCTTAAAATTTTCTTCCATCCAAAGCGTGTAAAGATCGTTTGTAACGGGTGACAAACCCGAAACCCGGTTAAAATCGCTGGTTGTGGTTCCAAAGCCGACCGAGATCCAACTGTTTTTCAGGCCATCCAGTCGCTTTTCGAAGGCAAAGGAAGCATCCACTTTTTTCCGGGAAAAAGCATACGCCAGCTTCGGGCTGAAACGGGAAAAATGTCCGGTGCTGTCGGATTTCCAATACGAAAAGGGCAATTCGAGCCGGAAGCCGTCAACCGAATTGAACGCCAGCGACCCCGGTTTGGTTAGTCCGGGAATTGAAAATCGTTTGTATGAACGAACTGAATCGGTTGAATAATCGTAGGTTTTCCCAAAAGCCAGGTGTTTCAGCTTAAATTTCCGTTTCGAATCGCGCACCGAATCCTGAAATTCGGGTTTCGCCGCTGCTTTCAAATAGGTTTCTTTCTGATCGAAGCTCAATTTCTCGGCCGCCGTCAGCGGAATGGGCCGCAAGGTACGCCAATAAGCCGAATCGTTGTTCACCTGTTTCTGGCTCACCTGAAAAGTCGATTTAATTTCAAGCGGTTCGGGCGGACTGTTGCGCCGGGCATCGGCATCAATAAGGCGGTTCAGTTTGCGGGTTTCTCGGTTGTTCAGTTCCGGTTTTTCCATCAAAGCCGCAATGTGTTTTCCTGAAGTGGTTTTTACACCTGATTTTGGGGCGCTCCTTTCAGCGTTAATTTTTTCAACCATTTGTTGTTCATCCAACTGCTGGTCCTTCAGCTTTTCAAGGAAAGAATGGTCGAGCGCCGGGTTCAGGGTGGTTTGGTATTCGCTGATGGAAGCCACGTAGCGGTACTTCATTTTCAGGCCCAATCCCGAAAAATCCATGTCAAAATCGAGGCTGACCGGCATCCAGGTGTTTTTATTGACTTCGGCATAAAGCTGGTGCACGCGCACATCAGTCATCGGAATGTGCAGTTGCAGATCGGCCGAATGAATATTCCAGAACAGGTCGGCAATGTAAATGTATCCGTTGAATACGTCGTTTCCGTTGGTTTTCGGGATCACCCTTATTTTGTTGATGGTTCGTCCCTGGTCTTCAAAAACCCCGTCGAGCCTGAACTGATAGGTTTTCAGCGCGTTGATCCCAACCGGCGAAACAACCCCGTATTTCTCGGCATCGTACAAACTGTTGGTAATCATGCCCATGGGCGAAGTATTGTTTTCCTTTCCGGAGGAGCGCATGGCCAGCACTTTCTGCTTCAACTGATCGGGCAGTTCGAAATCAATTTTGCTCACGGTTTCCATCACGAACGGCTGATTTTCCTGAAGGCCGCTTTTCTTCATCTGTTTTTCGAGCAGGAACGGAATCTTTTCAAACACTCCGGAACCTTTCAGGTAAACTTTGCATGAATATTTTGAAACCTGTTTGCGGTAATACGGCGCCATGGCAATCGCCCGCCGCATGATGTAATACGCCGGATCTTCGCCCGAAGCCATCACTTTTATCTCCGGAATCTGGTAGTTTTGTGTGGCAAGCTGAACATTTATTTCCTGAAATGTTTTGGATACGATCACCTCTTGCGATTGGGTTTGATAACCCAGGTATTGGAACAGCACCTTTTGCTTTC
The DNA here is from genome assembly GCA_037446835.1 of Sunxiuqinia sp. Classification (GTDB taxonomy): domain Bacteria; phylum Bacteroidota; class Bacteroidia; order Bacteroidales; family Prolixibacteraceae; genus Aquipluma. The sequence continues at coordinate 1,667 of JBBIHV010000205.1, forward strand.
CTTCCGGAAGTTTTAATTCGAAAATTCCCTCGGCATTCGATGTGGTTCCGGTTGAAAGATGCGGAACATAAATCGTGGCAAACGAAACGGCCTCGCCTCGTTCGTTGGTAATCCGGCCCCGGATTCCCTGAGCAGAAGCAGCTCCAACTGAAAAAATGAACAGCAAAAACAAGAGATTTCGAAAAATCATGAATGGCAGATTTTGAAGGCTGAAAGCAAAACGTTAGAACAAAGCACCCAAAAACCAGAACCAAGCCTCATCAACCCCTCACGAAATGCGGTAATTCCATCGGAATTTCATACGAAATTTCAACAACGCCTTTAAATTCGCCGGCTTCCATCCACGGGGTTTGATGGATCATTTTCCGGATACCGTTTTTTTCAATGGTGTACGAATTTGGCAGCGGTTCGGCCAGCATTTTCAACAACAGACTTCGGGCGGGTTCCGGGTGGCAATCAATCAGGCTTTTCCCCAATAAATCACCGTCGCCCGATTTGGCAAACTGCATTTTCGAGCGATCGTTCATGTAAACCACGATTCCGTCTCGGTCGCAAACCGTGATTGCACCTAAAAATCCATCCGTCCAGTTCATATTCGGAATTGATGATTGTTGATTGATGATTGATTAATGTCTTTCGCACTGCGCCTCCGACGAATTCCAGGCTCAGGTCTCCCGTGTCCGGCTCCCCTATCCTATGCACTCCATGCACCGTGCACGCTGCTTAAACTTTCGGATGTTTATAAAAGCGTACCCAGTCGATTTCAAGCCGGTGCGGCAGTTGGTTAACCGGCTCTGAGACCACGACTGACGCCACATTCAGGTGCATTTTATGAACAGGCACATCGTGATTCACCGTAAAAATTTCCTTTCCGTTAATTTTCCAGACCAGCGAATGAGTCGTCCATTCAAGTCTGAAAATATAAAACTTGCCAGATGCCAGTCCTGAAATACTTTCACAGTCAGCCTGAATGCCCTCGCCCGACCGGGAAAGCAAGCCCAGTCTGTTTTTCAGGCCCATTTCAACCAGGTTAATCTGTGGCGAACTTTCTTCTCCCATCAAATAAATAGCATCAACCAGATTGTTGGCGGGCGAATATTTCACCTTTGCTTCCAGAATTCCGTGTTTCCACCAATGATCGGAGGTTGTTGAAACGAGGCCCGAAGTATAATCGAAATCCTGTTCAACAAAACCGAACGGAATCTGCCATTGCATCCCCTTTGCTTTTTCCTTGCGAACTTCAATTTTTAATGATTTCCCTTCAAGTAAAACGTTTTCTCCTTCGGTAAAAGCCTGCAAATCGCCCGGTTGCGAAAAATTACGTCCCAAAGATTGCGACGCCCAATGCGATTGCGTGGCCCATTTTTCAGGATCAAGTTTCCCGGCTTCAAAACGATCTTCAAAAACCAGTTCCCACTTTCTGAAAAAATCGAATGCGTCGGAAGTTTTGTATTTCAGAAAATTAACCACCTGAGGCATTTTGTTTAATTCAGCAAATCGCTGTTGCCCGGTCCATTCTTCGGTCTTTTCCCATTTTTGCTTGTCTTCCAGATAAGCTACCCGACTTTTAAACTCATCGGAAACGGTAATTTTCTGAAGCTCCTCGTATCGTTTTCGTTCGGGCGAATCTTTCATGAGCAAATAGCTTTTGTAAGCCGCCGATTTCTGAAAATGTTCATAAAATTTCACATCATCCGAATTTTTTAATGTATGGTATTCAGCATTTTGCAGGTATTCTTCCGATTTCTCGTTGCGCTTATTCCGTGACGAAAATGTCGGACTTTTAACCACCGATTTTAACTTTTGGTAATGAGCCCATTCGCCCGATGCCGAAATTTTATCGAACCGTTTCAATTCCGGAGATTCCTGAATGGAATAAAACCGCTGCAAATGCGCCTTCCGGCTAAGCAATTTAAGTTCTTTTAACTGAGCCTCTTCTTTACTTCCTTTAAAAATCAAATGCTGAAGTTCTGCCTTCTTTTGTTTGAAGGTAGGAGAATTCACCATAATTTCCAGCTCATGATACTCCTTGTACTCCGGTGATTTCTCAAACTCGCAGAACATAAGGTAATCAGCGAGCAGAGACTCGTAATCAGCCTCAATCTTTGATGTTGACTTCATCAATCCGAACGTGCTGATAAGAAATAGTTTAAACGACATA
>JBBIHV010000205.1:3927-5086 GCA_037446835.1 Sunxiuqinia sp.
AACCTCGAAACCATTCATTTTCTGCTTGAAAACCAAATCCTTCAACTGCACGATGTTGAATTTATCGGGGTATATTCCGCAGCCGAAAACTATGATTACAGTCAATCGGTTTCGCTCCTGAAGGAGCCGGAAATGAGCCGGTTCCACCTTCAGAAAGTTGACGGCGAGGTGGCACTGAATAAAATATATCAGCAAAACGATTGGACAAAAACATTTCAAAACCTGTTCGATCACTCGGTCGGGATTTTCTTTTTCGGAGGGCCCGACATTCAACCCGAAGCCTATAAACAAAAAAACCTTTATTCGGAGGTTACCGATCCAAAACGCCATTTGTTTGAGCTTAGTTTCCTGTATCATTTATTGGGCGGTTACCAAAACGAAGAATTTGTACCTTTCCTGAATTCAAGACCCGATTATTTTGTGACCGGATTTTGCCTGGGCATGCAGACCATGAATGTGGCCACCGGCGGCACGCTCACGCAGGATATTCCGGCACAAACCTACAAACTAACCAATGCCGAAGAAATCCTGAAGCTAAAAAAAGATCAGCTGCACCGGAATTACTGGCCCGAAATTTCGAAAGATACGCTGTTGATGGGCATCAATTTTCATCACATTCAATACACGGCACACCCGTTTTTCCAGAAAAAAGTGAAGGTTGGGAAAATTATGAGCCCCTTGGTCGTGAGCAGTCACCACCAGTCGATTGACGATCTGGGCAAAAATCTGATTGTGACGGCAACATCGATGGACGGCGATGTGATTGAAGGCGTTCAGCACCGGCTTTATCCCAATGTATTTGCAGTACAGTTTCATCCGGAAGTTCCCGCGTTGTACAAAGAAGGTAAAAAGCTGAAATTTGCCCCGACTGACACGCCAAAATCGTACTATGAAATTATTGGCGAAGAGGGTCGCGAATTCCACCGAAAATACTGGGAAACCATCTCTGAAGCGATCAAATCTTCCATCAGGATGCAGAAACGGAAGTGAGAAGGGATCAGGAAAAGGGTCATTAGTTAAGCGCAATCAAGTTCAATCCTGAATTAAAAACCGGATCTGTTAAAATAAGAAAAATTGTCATTAGTCATTTGGAAATGTGGCGCTTAGCGTTTTTATAATGACGATTGACTTTTTTCTGTTAAGTTCTAAGAATAATTAA
>JBBIHV010000206.1:0-5065 GCA_037446835.1 Sunxiuqinia sp.
TACCCGCAAATAGGCCGGAATCATAATCGTTGAAGGGAAAACGTGCGCCAGATTATACACAATCGCGGGTATGGACGATGTTGGCCACGAAATCCCGCTCAGGAAAACGACAATCGGCGACAAAAACACCATAAACATGATCGACGATTCGCGCCGTTTAAACAGGACCGATAAGGTGATTCCCATAAAAATAACCGACAACAGAAATGGCAACGTCAGCATCAATACGGTGAGATAACTGCCCTGGTTGGGATAATGAAACCAGGAGTGCAGCCAAACCATGGTCAGCACGCAGTTGAACGCATAAATCGTCAGGTAAGTCAGTGTTTTTCCGAATAAAATAGGCAGAACGCCGCCCGGTTTTAAGGCCAGCGGAACCATAAAACTGTCGCGGTTCTTCTCTTTTCCGGTTCCGCCAAGCATTCCGATCCCAATCAACAGGGTTTGCTGAAGAATAATGATAATCATTCCGGGCATCACAAACGAACCATAACCCGAATCGGGGTTGAACCAGAAGTGCATGTCGGCAGCCAGCGGATCGCGCATCTGTATGGATTGATCGTACGTTTTGCCTTCCAGCATCAGCTTTTTAATTTCCACTCCGGCTGAAAAAGTACCCACAGCTTTCACCGATCCGGAAATGATCTGCCTGTAAATCAGGAAATAACTGCCATCGGCAAAAACCGAAACAGAGGTTTGCTTCCCGTTCAGGATGTCTTTTTCAAAGTTTTCAGGAATAACCACAATTCCGCCTGAATCCCCTTCGAAAAAATCTTTCCGGGCCTCATTCGTGCTTTCGGCTTCGCGGTTTATTCTGATCTGTTCGGAACCGTTAATCATCCGGATAAGCTGACGGCTGGCCGGGGTTCGGTCCAAATCAACCACCGTGATTTTCAGTTCGCGGACTACCTCGTTTTTATAGCCAATCGAATAGGCGAACGGGTATATCATCAACGCGCCGAACAAAATCAGGACAGCGCCGCTGTCTTTGCGGATGTTAAGGATTTCCGTGCGATAAAACTGCCCGGTCATTTCAAGGCCTTTGAACAGGACTCTCCCAAGCACTCCAGAGGAGGAACAAAAGTACCTGCGGCAAAATGTCGTAATCTTTGATCTGTAATTCATTGATTCATTTTTTAAGCCCTCCATTGTGGGGAGGGTTTGGGAGGGGCTTTATTTTTATACTTTTCCCCAATATTTTTCGTCTTTCAGCAAGCGTTTCAGCCGAGGCAGAAAACTCACCGACAGCAGGATAAATACCACGAATACAGCCAGCGGAATCAGCGCATGATCAATTGCTTCGCCGCGAATGGCCTGCGAAATAAATATTTTGACCCAGTAAGTGAACGGAAACAGGTACGAAAACAATCGGGCAACCAGTGGCATGGCAAATTGCGGAAATGTTAATCCGGAGAATGTGAGCGCCATCATGGCGTACGCGCTGGCCAAAGAGAGCCCGAGCCGCAGGTTAGACGTAACCGACACCAGAAAAACGCCGAGCAACTGGTAAGTCACGATCATCGCCAGTTCGGCCAGAAGCAGAATTCCGAAGCTTCCGTTGAGCGGCGTTCCCATCCGGACAAATAAAACTACATTCATAACCATCGCATCAATCAACAGCAAAATGGTGTAGGGAGCCAGCTTTCCGGCAAGGCCGACTATCAGGCTTCCTCCCGAATGTTCAAGCCAATCGGGGCCCGTACCTTCCTTCACTTCAACGCCCACGGCAAAAACTCCGGAAAGCAGTGTGAAAATCACAATCATCAGGGGCAAAAGGGCCGACAGCAAAAAGTACGAATAATTGCCAAACGGGTTGAACAGCACGTGTTGCTGCAATTTTACCGGCTGAATTTTTGCCAGTGCCTGCTGCTCCGGAAGTCCTTTTTTCATCGCAAACTGCAGTTTTATTCCTCCTGAAAGGGTTGCCAGCGATTTGTAAATTCCTTTTTGAAGATAGCCGCCTTTCAGGATGTTGGTGTTGTTTATAAAAACCGGAATGTTTTGGCTTCCCCCTTTCAGGATGGCTTTTTCGGTTCCTTCCGGAACGATTACAATGGCGTCCAGTTTGCCTTCTTTCATCTGCTGGTAAGCCTCGGCCCGATTCGGAAAATGACTGATTACTTCAGCTTCGGGAGTTGCCTCGATCCACATCCCGATTTTGCGCGACAGGGGTGAATTGTCCAGATCGACAATCCCGACCGGAAGGTTTCGTGGAACGCCTGCCGAAAAAACTGACAGCAAAATAACGAACGAAATCAGCGGCCCGATTAGCGTGGTGAACAGGTAAATCGTCGAGCCCGTCATCCGGTCAATTTCCCGAAAAATCACGCGAAAAAAAGGATTGCCTCCCCCTGCCCCCTCCGAAAGAGGGGGTAAAGAACCAGTATGCGATGGTTTGTTTTTTGACATAATGGCTACTTCAATAATAGTTGATCATACATTTCTATTTTCACGATCCAGACTCCCTTCTCCTTTGGAGAAAGGGTGGGGATGAGGCCTTAGTTTTAGAGAGGCTTCTTGTTCAAGTTCACCAGTACGCTCATTCCGGGGCGCAACCCTTCAACCGGAACGGTTGGCACCGCATGAATCTCAAACGATTTCACATCAAATCCTCCGGACGTTTTGGTCGAGGTCCAGGTGGCAAAATCGGCCAGCGGACTGATAAAATTTACTTTCAGGACAACTTCTTTATTTCCGAGCGCCGGAATGGTGGCTTTTATTTCGCTCCCCATGCGGATATCGGCCATCAGGTCTTCGCGAATGTAAAGGGTTGCCCAGCTATCGGCCAGATCGAGCACCGTAATCACCGGATAACCGGTTGGCACCAATTCGCCCTGTTCGGAAACAATGTTGGAAACTTCTCCGGAAGCAGGCGCTTTCACCTGCGTTTCGGCCAGGTAAGCTTCCACTTCTTTAATTCCGCCTTCGGCCTGGTTCACCAGTTCCCGGGCCGAACGCTTGTCCTCGAATCGGGCGCCTTTCACCGCTTTCTCCCACTGAGATTTTGCTGCATTCGCTGTTTCGCGTCCGGCCTTGGCCTGTGTTTCAGCTTCGTCACGTTTTTGTTCCGAAACGACGCCGTCTTTGTACAGATTTTCAACCCTCGAAAATGTTTTTTCATACAGGCGTGCCGCCGCTTCTGCCTTCACGTACAGATTGTAGGCCGCCGAAATATCTTCGGCCTGCGCTCCATTCTGCGCTTTCAGGCTTTGCGCCTGAGCCGCATTCCGGAGGGCAGTTACCTGCAACAGTTTGGCATCAATCTCCGGACTGCTGATTGAGAAAAGGAATTCGCCTTTTACCACTTTCTGGCCTCTTTTCACGGCAATGCTGTCAATCCGGCCCGGAATTTTTGAAGCAACCCTAAATTGTGTGGCCTCAATTTCACCCTGAATTTCGAGCGGTAACGGACGGGTAATTAGCCATGCCGTGTACAAAAGAAAAATCAGCAACCCGGTGAAAAACAGGCCGATGATAAAGTTTCTGGTCTTGTTCATGTTTTATTTTGTTTAAAATGTTTCGGAAATAGCCTGTTCGCTGGTTTGGTAAGCCAAAAATTTTTCGGGAGTGCCGCAAACCTGCAGCAACGCGGCCAGGGTTACATCGTAGTTGTACACGGCCTGAAGCCGATCGATCCTGACTTTGGCCAGCAGTAAATTCGCATCGACCAGTTCGGTCGAAGTGGAAAGTCCTTCGTGGAAAGCTTTGTCGCGACTTTCGACGTAAGTTTTTGCAAATTCCAGTGTTTTGTTGAGCTCTTCCAGTTGTTCCTCCTGCATTTCAAGTTCCTGATGCAACTTCCGGATGATTGTCCGGATATCGTCTTCGGCTTTCAGTCCGGCTTCTTCCACCTGTTCGCCTTTAAATCGGGCTGCCTGTAATTTTCGGTGACGGGCATTTCCTTCGAAAAGCGACCAGTTAAGTCCCACACCAACCATCCAGTCGGGAACATACGGCGATAAATTCTTGTTGGCCAGGTCGTAGGTTCCGGTCAGCGCCACATTGGGCAGGTAATTGCTTTTTTCGAGTTTCACACCGGTGGCTGCCAGTTCGCGTTTCGAATCAACTTGCCGAAGTTGCGGGTTGTTATTCAGGGCCAGTTCCACAAAATAATCTTCGGGTTCTATATTTTTCAGAATAAAAAGTGGACTAACCGCTGCCACATCCGTGCTGTCTCCAATGGCCAGCGTATTTTGCAACGCACGTTTTACGATGTCTGCTTCGCGGGTTGCTTTTTTCAGTTCGCGTTCGGCATCAGCGTTGGCAACCTGGGCATGCAAAAATTCCACTTTGGCAATCTGGCCCTGTTCGCTCAGTTTTTCCGAATCAAAAAGGTGCTTTTTCATGGCTTCCGAAACCTGTTCGCGCACCTTGCAGGCTTGCCCGGCCAACACCAGTCCGTAATAACGGACAGCCAGTTCGCTCAGCAATTCCCCCTGCTTTTGCTGTTTCTGCAGGCCGGCCTCCTCCTCCTGAATTTGCGATGCCTTGTTGGCTGCATTAATTTTTCCTCCGGTGTAAAGTGGCCAGATAAAACTGGCATTTACCGTGGCAAACTGTTTTTCCTGAATCATTTGGTTCCATTCGGCCGCGTTGATTTGAGCTTCTCCTTCCAGAAGTTTCCCGCGAACGGCTTGGGTACTGATGTTATCCGGAAGGGTTGGCATCAATCCGGAAGTATTTGGATCAGGATTCGGGACGCCCGAGAAATTTCCGTAATGGCCAAGCGCATCGTAAAGCGGGGTGATGGCGTCGCGTACCGGAGTCAAATCGAGCGTGATTGGATCGGCCATCTGAACGGCGTTGGCAGATACAAAAACGCGCGGCGCATGAAGCCCGAAAGCAGCCTTCCGGTCGGCTTCTTTTTCATTTACTTCATAACCAGCGCGTTTTAACACATGGCTGTTTCCGTTCATGAATTCATAGGCATCGCCGAAAGTCATGGGTTTTGCCGGTTGATTCTGACCCCAGGTGAAGGCGTGGATGAGTAGAAACAGGATTGAAAAGCCAAATTGTTGTTTGATGTTCTTCATAGCGAAATAATTTCGGCATAAAGAAAACTAAT
>JBBIHV010000207.1:0-4926 GCA_037446835.1 Sunxiuqinia sp.
GTTTCTTCAGGTAAAGTGAGCAGTTTGGTTTGAATATTTCCGACCAATTGCTCAAAGCTTCCGCCCGGAAGGTCGGTGCGGCCAATACTTCCGTAGAAAAGTACATCGCCGGCAATCAGTATTTTTTGTTCAGGATTATAGAAAACTACTCCGCCAGGAGAGTGACCTGGCGCTTCAATGACCTGCAAATACGAATTTCCGAAAGTGATCCGGTCGCCTTCCTGAAAAAATCCATCCGGAGCATCAATTGGTTCCATCGGAATGCCAAATAAATCGCCGTGATCGGATGCCTGATCGATCAAAACTGCTTCGTCTGGATGTATTTCGAACCGAAGTTTGTATTTGATCCGGCAGTGGGTAATGCCCATAATATGATCGAAATGGCAATGGGTATTGATTAACCGGACTGGTTTTAATTGCTTTTCGGCAATAAATAGATCGAGTTCCTGACGTTCGTTTTCGAAATAGCAGCCTGCGTCAATGATCGCGCATTCGCCTGTTTCATCGTAAACGATAAACGTGTTTTCCTGAACCGGGTTAAAAGTGATTTTTTTTATCTGAATCATACTAAGTGCCTAAAGTTTGGAGTACGGAGTGCCTAGAGTTAAGTACCTTCAACTTTAGGCACTCCGTACTTTAGGCACTCCGAACTTATTTATCTAATCCTTTTAACATCGGAACAAACACATAAGTTCCGTGCGATTCCTTGTAATATTCGGTTTCGCTGGTTTTTACCAGAACGTACATGGTTTGTTTTTCGCGTGGCCCCATCGGAATCACCATCCGTCCGCCGACTTTGAGCTGGGCCAGTAAATCTTCAGGAATTACAGGCGCACCGGCGGTAATAATAATTTTATCGAAAGGGCCGTAGGTTGGCAGGCCTTTGTAGCCATCGCCGTAAAAAAATTTGGGGTGATAGCCGATTTGTGGAAGCAGCACCTGTGCTTTCAGGTAAAGCTCACGTTGGCGCTCAATGGTGTAAACCGTAGCGCCCATTTCGAGCAAGACTGCGGCCTGGTAGCCCGATCCGGTTCCGACTTCCATAATTTTATCATAATGTTCAACCTGCAGGAGCTGGGTTTGCATGGCCACCGTAAAGGGTTGGCTGATGGTTTGCCCGGCGCCAATCGGGAAGGCCTGGTCTTTGTAGGCAAACTGGATAAAGCTGCTGTCCATCAACAGGTGACGTGGGACTTTCCCGAGAGCGTCCAGAACTTTTTCGTCTTTAATCCCTTTAATGCGAATACCTTCCACCATTCGTTTTCGCAAACCCTGATGACGCAATGTATCCTGAAACTCCATAAACAATCCTTTTTTTTCAAAATTAGCCAAATACAGGCTCAAAACGAAAGTGAAATTCAAACAATATTAACAATCGACGTTGAAAAGTATTTGGACAGGCAATATTACGACTTTTAATTTATTCCTATTTTGCAAGTATGATTAAACTGGGAATTTTCGGGGACCAAACCACAGACCCATTGCTTCTGGCACAATTAAAATCCAGGCAGGATGTGGTGCTGACCGGGATTTATTTCTCCGGAAATGCGCCCGTTCCTGAAGGGTTTCAGGAGTTGGCAAGTCCGGAAGGGTTGATGGATATTTCTGATGCACTACTCATTTTAAGTAACAAAAGCGTCAGCAGCGACCTGATCCGGATGATCCTTCGGAAAAGTAAACACCTGTACTTAAAAACCATCCCAAATATTAATACCAGGCATATCAAGGAACTGACCGATCTGGAGAAAGAGGCCGGGAGCAATACTTTTTTTTACAACCCTTTCAATTATATACCCTGGCTAAACCCGAACGCGACCAACTACGAAAGGCCATTCCTGATCAATTTGCGCAATTCGTTTGAAGGCGCGACCATAAAACCCGCGCACGAACTGTTGCTGCTGGTAACAGCTATTAACCGGTTGGCCCAAAGTAATTACAAGAAACTGGACGTGTTTGGCATGAACGAACAGGGGAAACAACTTGTTATTAACATGCGGCTCGAATACGACAATGGAAGTGTTGTCAATGTTACCGTTTCACAGGAAAAAGTTGCAGGTTACTGCGAGTTGATCGATCAATCCGGAATAGCCAGGTACGATTTTCAAATGCCGCTCTTCGATTTATATCCTCAATTTAATCAGGAAATTACGTGCATTTCTGATTTTATCCGGATCGTTCAGCTTCAGGACAAAAAAGGCCACCACTTTTATAACTTCCTGAACGACCTCCAGATTTTACATGAAATCAGGGAACATTTACGTTTTAACGAGATCAATTTTTAATGATTTATCTACTTTTGCGGCAATATTTTTCAAATTGCTGCGTTCGAGTTACTGGAGTAATCCGAACCAAACCGTCTTTATGCATAAAAAATTACAGATCGCCAGATACCTGGTTTTTGATATAGTTGCGGCCATTATTAGCTGGACACTTTTTTACTCTTACCGGAAGCTCTACATCGAGCCACTAAAGTTTGGTTATAAAATTCCTCTCGAATTCGACATTAAGTTTTATCTGGCATTGTTTTTTATCCCGGCTTTTTGGGTCACCATCTATTACATTGCCGGCCAATATTCAAATATTTATCGGAAATCGAGGTTGCTCGAACTGGGCAAAACCATGATGACTTCCATTGTCGGGGTCACTGTTTTGTTTTTCCTGTTTTTACTGAACGATTGGATCAGCGATTACAAAAAGTATTACGATCTCTATTTTACGCTCCTCGGGCTGCAATTCGGGTTTACATATCTGTTCAGGTTAATTATTACCACCCGCACCATACACCGGATACATCACCGGGTGATCGGGTTTAACACCCTGGTGATAGGTGGAAACGAAAAAGCAGTGCGGCTCTACGAAGATATGATGGCGCAAACCAGGCCTGCCGGAAATAAAATTATCGGCTTCCTGACTGTTGACACGGGAAATTCCTACCCGCTCGAAAAATATGTCCCAAACCTGGGGTCGTATAAAAACCTGCAAAAAGTGGTCAACGAATTCGAGGTAGAAGAGATCATCATTGCCATCCAATCGTCGGAACATAACCTTTTGAGCGAAATTTTAACTGTCCTCGAAAACCGTACACACACCGTTTGGGGCATCCCCGACCTGTTCGATATTCTTTCGAACCAGACTAAAAACAACGCCATTTTAAGCAGCCCGCTTATCAAAATATCCAACGGCCTGATGCCTGTTTGGCAGGAAAACTTTAAACGGTTGCTCGATGTGATCATCTCAGTGTTCGCCGTGATCCTCTTTTCTCCGGTATTTGTCGTTTTGGCTGTTTGGATTAAAATGAGCTCGAAAGGGCCGGTTCTTTACAAGCAGGAACGGGTTGGTAAATTTGGGAAACCGTTTATGATTTATAAGCTGCGCACCATGGTAAACAATGCGGAAACAAACGGGCCGCTTTTATCGAGTTCAGACGATAACCGGATTACAACAATTGGCCAGTTTTTGCGCCGGACGCACCTCGATGAAATTCCTCAGTTTATCAATGTCCTTCTGGGAGAAATGTCGTTGGTTGGCCCTCGCCCCGAACGAAAATACTACATCGATCAAATAGCGAAAATAGCACCGTACGTTACCCATCTTCAAAAAGTACGGCCAGGTATTACTTCGTGGGGGCAAGTAAAATACGGTTACGCCTCAAACGTTGACCAAATGGTTGAACGCTTGCAGTACGACATGGTTTACCTCAAAAACATTTCGCTTTACGTCGATTTTAAGATCCTGATTTACACCATCATGGAATGTGTAAAAGCTAAAGGTAAATAAGCGGTGTACCATCCTGAAAACTGTGGGATGGAACGTGAGTCGCAACAACACTGTTCAGTGGTAGTCATTTATTTTAGGCTGATATTCGGCACAAGCAACGATTGACCATAAATGACGAGAAACGAATGACAATTAAAGTATTGTCTTTCAATATTCTCAGAAAACCCCCATTTCAACATACTTCACAATTTGCTCCATCTGACGGTCCTCGCCAAAAGGATCGTATTCCGATTTCAGGTTATTCCCAAATAGCCGTGCCACGCCCTGCCAGAAAACAGCCGGAACACCTCCCTTAACATCACGAATGATGTCGTAAGAAACCCGATGTGTTTCACGGTCGATCAGTTTGATCAGTACCCTGCCGTCGCTGATCGACATCTGTTTTAAACTTGGGCCGTATTTTTTCATTAATTCATCCTCAGCTTTCCTGACATAAACCCGGCGATCCTTTCTCCTGGCACCGGGCGGAACTTCCATTTCATATTTCTGAAGTAAAACTGCAGCTTCTTTGGCATACGGCAACACCCTTTTTACCCGCCAAACCAGCCTCCAGTATTGTTCTTCTTCAGTATTGTTTTTAAATTTTTTCTGCGGAAAAACAGTCACCACAGGAAGGTCAACATGAGGGATTGTATCTTTTCCAAGCAGCATGAGCGGAACAAACCGCGAGCCTGGAGGAATTTGTGCAAGTGCAACAAAATCAGACAAAACGATCGTCAGGATAACGAAAAAAAACCGTTTCATAGTTTCCGAATTCTTTGGCGAAGATAGCTATTGTAAGCCTATTGGCGTATCCTTTCATTCAAATTACCGGAATCAATTTTTTTCGGCCATTCGCTGAATGTATATGTTATAAAACTGAAATCAATCCGGAAGGTTTACCGTTTGCCAACGTTCAATGTTTATATCTTTGAGGTTTAAAATCATGAAATGAGCATGATTCCAGGAATCACCATATTTTCTAATCATGCGAATTCCATTCGGTAATTAAAAAACAAATTATATACGAATGAAATATGCATTCTGATCAAAAATTACAAATCGATGTCCGTTCAGAAATTGGCGGGCTTGAGGGGGTGATCATTCACACACCAGGCCAGGAAGTTGAGGAAATGACCCCTGAAAATGCCGAGCGCGCGCTGTACAGCG
>JBBIHV010000208.1:0-4712 GCA_037446835.1 Sunxiuqinia sp.
AGCAAAGGTCGATTTCTTCCATGTGCGCCCAGAAATCGGCATCGAAACCACCGGCTTCACGAAAAGCTTGAGCCCTGATAAACATGCAGGCACCGGTTGCCCAGAAAATATCGGTTTGTTGGTCGTACTGTCCGGCGTCGGCTTCCACTTCGTTGAAAATCCGCCCACGGCAAAACGGGTAGCCAAAACGGTCGATAAATCCGCCAGCCGCACCCGCGTATTCGAAATGCGTTTTCTGCTTGTAGCTCAGTATTTTGGGCTGAACCGCTGCAATCGTCAAATCACTTTCCATCAGTCGGACTGGCGCGTCGAGCCATCCGGAAGTTACTTCTACATCCGAGTTCAGAATCACAAAATAGTCGGCATCCACTTGCCTCAACGCTTCATTATATCCACGTGCAAAACCGTAATTTTGCTTCAGGTTAAGAATTTTTACTTCCGGAAATTCGTTTTGTAAAACTGAAAGTGAATCATCGGTCGAGCCGTTATCAGCAACAATCACTTCCGCATGATCAGAATTGCTGAATTGAACAACTGAAGGTAAAAACTGCCGCAACAGGCTTGCCCCGTTCCAGTTTAAAATGACAACAGCGACTTTGGAAAAACTCATGAAGACTGATAGATTGAAAAACTGAATCTTTTTAGGAAATTTTTATGCTGTTTTGATATAAGATTTCAGGATCAAAGTCAGCTTCATTTGCCCATTCAATTGAATCGAAACTTGGTTTAACCGTTTTGAATAGGGTAATATCTTTTAGTTCTTGAAAAATACCACATTCAAGATACGGGTTCATATCAAATTGTCTATTTTCGCCATTTTCAAATGTTAGAAGTAGCTGATAATTATCGGTTGGCCTAACTTCCTTTATAGCTAAATACATAGATTCTATTTTAGTGGTTCAATTTTAAATGGTTTTTCTCCATTTTGACATAATTCCCAGTCAGCGATCAGTTCATCTTTATGAATTTCAATCCAGGCTTGTATTAGCTTTAGTTGTCTGGACTGAAGAGAACCTTCCAGAATTTCGCCATCAGCTATGTTGAATGTTGCTTTATTGTCCTGATAATACGCATGAATGTGCGGTGGATGATGTTCTTTTGGCGAATAATACATTCTAATAATTATTCCGAAAAACATTGAAAGAGTTGGCATAATCTTTTTTTAACAAAGATACAATCTTAATCAAAAAAACTGAAATTTGGGCGAATGTCGCAATCTGAATTTTGAATAGCTTCACGGAATCAGCAACTTGGCCAAAACCACTGCCATGTCTTCCTTTTCGAGGTTGTATAGAATATTGGCAATCTTTTCCATTTTTTCAGGCTCTTCCGACTGCAGGATTTGCCTGATCTCGCGAATTTGTTTCCCGGTCATTTCTTCTTCCAGAAGCGACCAGATTTTCAGGTTTTCCTCTTCCTGCCGTGGTACGCCCAGGTGTTCGAGTTCCTGTTTGGTGGCCTCCAGAATTTCCCGGGCTTTCAGAATAACCGGGTCAGAATCTTTGCCGGTTCCGGCTGCATCGCGAAGGCTCCAGCTCGAATAATTGTAATTCAGCTCTTTGATCATCCGCACTTTGCTGCTTTCCTTCCCGAAAATGCGTTCCAGAAAGATAATGGTCCGGCTCTTCCAGGCTTCCAGATCAAAATTCTTAGCCTTCAGACCTTCGAGTTGCTCTGTTATCAAGGCAATTTCTTTTTCGACCATTTTTTTGAATGTTAGTTGAATGCAATTTACGACAAAAACCGGATACGAAAAATCGAAAGGTTAATAATTAGCCAGTGGATCTGCTTTCAGAAAGGAGTCGTCCGGAGAACGACAACCGGAGACTTGAAAAAGCTGCGATCGCAGCGGTTGACTCACAAGTCAAGCTCTCAGATCGTCAAATTACCAAATTTTATTCACCCAAATATTCACTCACAATTCCGTAAAACTCCTCAAAATAGTTGGCATTGGCGGCAATCAGTTCACCACCGAACAAGTAATTTTCGCCTCCATTGAAATCAGTAATCTTTCCACCGGCCTGCTTCAGGATAATAATTCCGGCTGCCACATCCCAGGCATGCAAAGCGTGTTCGTAAAATGCCTCGAACCGTCCGGCTGCCAGGTTGGCCATGTCGGCGGCAGCCGAGCCCAACCGGCGCAAACCGTGCGAATTGCGCATGAAAAAATTCATCGACTCCATGTACCGATCGAGCTTCGAAAAATCGTAATACGGAAATCCGGTGGCAATCAGTGAATCAGCCGTTGTCGCCGCAGTTGAAACCTGAATTTCACGTCCGTTCAAGTATGCTTTGCTACCTTTCCAGGCATAAAACATTTCGTTCAGGCTGATTTCATAAACAACGCCGAGGACGATCTCTTCGCCTTCCATCAAAGCAATGCTCACGGCAAAAGGCGAAAGGCCGTGAATATAGTTGGTCGTTCCATCCAGCGGATCGATGACCCACCTGTACTTTTCGCCGTTATCTTTTGCTGTTCCCTCTTCAGCAATAAATCCTGAACCGGGCAGTAATTCACGCAAAGTCGCCACAATCTGTGCTTCGGCGGTTTTATCGACATAAGTCACCATGTCCGACTTGCCTTTCAGGATAATGTCTTCTGAAGTAAATTTAAGCCGTTCGCCAGAAATAAATTGACCCACTTCCCGGGCCAGATCCTGTACCTGTGTGCAAAGTATTTCGAGATTCATTTTTGTTGGTTTAATATTCTGTTTTTCATTGTTGTCAATTTGTTCCGGGGTCCGGATTACGAGTTGTGAACCTTTCCATTTTCCCATATCTAGGTTTCCACAATTCTTCCCCAAACGTTTCCGTTGGGCAATATGTTTTCAAGTTTTACTGATACAATTCGATTTACGAGCCCCTCCTGAAAACTGGTTTCAACCTTTATGTAATTTTCGGTAAATCCTGAAACGACTTTCTTTCCGTTGGCTTCTTCAAAAAGCACCTCGTGAACGGCTCCCAGGTTGTGGAGATAAAAATTCTCCGTTTTCCGGTTCGACAGTGTAATCAATCGTTGGGTACGAAGCTTCCGCTCCTCAACCGGAACAATTGGTTTTATCTCAAGCGCTTTCGTTCCGGGCCTTTCAGAATAAGGAAAAGCATGCAATTGCGTAACATCCAGATCAGCAATAAAACGGTACGAATCCCTGAAAAGTTCGTCGGTTTCGCCGTTGGACCCGGCAATGACATCGACGCCAATAAAAGCATGGGGAAGCTCTTTTTTGATCTTTTTCACCCGGCTTTCAAACACTTCACGCCGGTATTTGCGGTTCATCAGGGCCAACACTTCGTTCGAGCCTGACTGAAGCGGCAGATGAAAATGTGGCATGATGCGCTGCGACCGGGCCGCAAATTCGATGATCTCATCCGTCAGCAAATCGGGTTCAACCGACGAAATCCGGATGCGCCTCAGGTTTTCAATCCGGTCGAGTTCGCGGAGCAAATCGATGAATTTTTCGCCGGTCGATTTTCCGAAGTCGCCAATATTGACCCCGGTCAGGATAATTTCCTGCGTGCCTTTTCCGGCAATTTCACGCGCTTCGGCAACTGTATTTTGAATGCTGTCGTTCCGGCTCCGGCCACGCGCAAACGGGATGGTGCAATAGGTGCAATAGTAATCGCATCCATCCTGAACCTTCAGGAAACTACGGGTGCGGTCGCCAAACGACCAGGCATGAAAATAACTCCGGATTTCTTTGGGTTGCTGAATGTGAATCTCCGTCTGCTCCTTTTTCCTGAGAGTTCCGAGGTATTCCGGAATATTTAGTTTTTCGGCAGACCCGACAATCAGGTCAACGCCTTCAATTTTTTGGATCGTTTCGGGCTGCAATTGGGCGTAGCATCCGGTAACCACCACAACAGCTTCCGGATTTTTACGCACTGCCTGACGAATGATGTTGCGGGTCTTTTTATCGCCTTCGGCTGTGACCGAGCAGGAGTTTATCACCACCAAATCAGCATTTTCGGTGAATTCCACGCGTTCAAACCCGACTTCTTCCAGGCGCCGCGCAATACTCGATGTTTCCGAAAAATTGAGTTTACAGCCCAGTGTGTAAAAAGAAGCCTTTTTTCCTGAATAGTTCATTATTATCATTTTGTCCATGCGTTTTATGATGGCCAAAAATACATAAATAATCCGTGTTTTGCTTTTTTGAAAAGCCAGCCGGCCACTGTCGAATGAATTTCTTATTTAAACCGCAGTGTCCCCCAATGTCCCATTTGGCCTGTAATCCAGCCAATGCGTTCCTGAACGTAGGGGCCAGGCGGGTTTGCGACGTATTTGCGCGGATTGGGCAAAACGGCTGCCAGCGCTGCCGATTGTGTCCTGGAAAGATTTTTGGCGCTTATTCTGAAAAAATAGCGGGCTGCTGCTTCTGCCCCATAGATTCCGTTGCCCATTTCGATGCTGTTCAGGTAAACTTCCATGATCCGTTTTTTGCCCCAGACGAACTCAATCAGAACGGTAAAATAAGCCTCAAAGCCTTTTCTGATCCAGTTTCGGCCAGGCCAAAGAAAAACATTTTTGGCAGTTTGCTGCGAGATGGTGCTGGCTCCCCGAAGCCGCCCCTCTCCTTTCTTCGCAGCCTTGATCGACTGTTCAATAGCTTTTATATCGAACCCGGAATGGTTCAGGAAATTCTGTTCCTCGCTGCAAACAACGGCGAGCGGCAAATCTTTGGAGATTTCTTCAAGCGGAACCCAATCGTGTT
>JBBIHV010000209.1:0-4632 GCA_037446835.1 Sunxiuqinia sp.
GCTTCAATCCGCATTTTCAGGAAAAGCAACAACAGAAAGAACAAGCTGATCACAAAAAATACGGTAATGGCAAGCACCGAAAAACGCATGCTGCCTGAAATTGCTTCGATGGCCCCAAAACTGAAGGTTCCGGCAACGGTGGCCAGTTTCTCCATCACATCGTAAAAACTGAAAAACGAAGTGTGGTCGGTTGTATCGGCAGGAAGCATTTTTGAGTAGGTGCTGCGTGCCAGCGATTGTGACCCGCCCATGACGATACCGATAAAGAATGCCACGGTTAAAAACTGTATGGCATCGGTTACAAAATAGGCTCCAACGCATGTAAGTGTCCATATTCCAATTGTGATCATCAGGGCTGGCAGGTTCCCGATTTTTTCTGAAATCCGGGCAAACATCCATGCTCCGAGCATTCCGACCAATTGTATGGCTAAAACAGTCGGGATAAGCACATCTTCTTTCAGGCCAACTTGCTTTTCGCCATAAGTGGCTGCCATAAACATGGTGGTCAGCACGCCCATCATCAGGAAGAAAAAGCCTGTCAGGTACATGCTGAGTTTATATGACTTCCGGATTTGATTGAATACGATTTGTAATTCCTTGTATCCGTTGGTAAGGACCGAGTCTCTTTTTATCCGCTTCCGGAAAGTATATTTGGGCAACCGGCTGAAGGTAATCTGCGAAAAGGCGATCCACCAAACGAAAACAGACAGGAACGAGATACGCGCCGGCAACGAACTATCGGCTGCAATGCCAAACAAACCCGGCTTCATGATCATCAGCAGGTTAAAAAGCAACAAGACAACACCGCCCAGGTAGCCCATCGAATATCCGCGCGCACTGATGCGGTCCTGATCTTCGGGTTCGGCAATAACCGGAAGGAAAGAATTGTAGAAAACAATACTTCCGCCATAGCCAACAGTGCCCAGCGCAAAGGCAATTACCCCCAGTTCGATGTGATTTTTATCGAAGAAAAACAAAGCGCCGCAAGCGATGGCGCCAATCAGGGTAAACGCGCGCATGAAACCTTTCCGGCGTCCGGTGTAGTCGGCCATCGACGAAAACAGGGGCGACATAATGGCCACCAGCAGGTAGGCTGCTGCAATAGCCCAGGAATAAAGTACCGTGTTAATCACATGGAATCCAAAAAAGGAGACCGTAAAATCGTTGCCCGTGCGGGTTACCGTGTTGTAATAGATGGGGAAAATGGCCGATGCAATGGTAAGCTGATACACCGAATTGGCCCAGTCGTACATCACCCAGCCATTCACAATGCGCTTATCGCCCTTCACAATGGTTTGAACATTCCTTCGTTTGATCATAAGTTTATTTTCTACTGCTACATTTGGTTCAAAATTCAAGCAGCATAAACGTAATCATTTTTTTCGACCTCTTTGATTGTCACGATTTTTCTTCCTGAAGTTTTACCTGAATTGGTTTGCTGGCTTCCCCGGCGTAAACACTGACGTGTGGGAATGGAATTTCGATGTCTTCCCGATCAAAAGCTTCCTTGATTTCAATGAAAACCGAGTTTTTCACGGCCTGATAATTGGCTTTCTCGAACCAAACGGCAAATGTCAGGATGATACTGCTGTCGCCAAAATTCTGGAAAAGGATCATCGGTTCAGGTTCTTCCAGGCAGAGCGGATTGTTGCGTGCCACCTGTTCCAGAACGGTTTTCACTTTCCGCAAATCTTCCTTGTACGCCACGCCAATCTGAAAGTCGAGCCGGCGGATCGGGAATTTGGTTACATTAACCAACTCGGTGGAGATTACCGTTTGATTCGGTATCCTGATTAGTAAATTATCGAAGGTTTTAATTTTGACAGAAAGCAAGTCGATGGAATAAACCGTACCGGTTTTATCGCCAATACGCACCACATCGCCCAGTTCGAACGACTTTTCGCCAACCAGGAACAAACCGCTGATAATGTTCCCGATACTGGTTTGCGAGGCCACCCCAATGACAATACCCACCACTCCGGCGGCACCAAACAGCGCAGTCAGGTCGTAATTCAGTTCGCGCATCACAATGAGCACCAAGCCGATGTACCCGGTATAAATAATAGTCCGGGTAACGAGCATCATCCGTTGGCGCGAAAGTTGCTTGCCAAGCGAACGCTTTACCATAAACGAAATCAGTTGGATAGAACCAACCCCGGCCACCAGGATGAACAAAATCCGGAAGAATTTATCGATCGTTGCCGGGTTGAAATATGTGGAAAGTCCCGAATCCATATCTTAGCTTTGATAAATGTTTTTGATAAAAAAGAAACTCTTCCGCAACAGGTTTTTCGACTCGTTGCTGCGTGGTTTTGCCATCCTGACTGGTTTCTGCCCCTGAATTTCCTTCCGGGTTGTCAGGTTAACACTTCCAGCGTTTTCCTGCCCTTTAAATTCGATGGAAACATGATCAGACAAAAGCTGTTTGTTTTTCAGGTAAAGCGAAAAATCTTCAACACGAAGGATCAGCCGCTGAATATCAAGCAACCCGAAGGTGTTATTGATTACTTCAACCGGAACAATTGCTTCCCAGGCAGTTGGCTGAACTTCGCCAAAAGACTTGTCGTAATTGCTGCCGATCGAAAAGGCCGGTTCACCGCTATCGGCTTCACCAAACCAGGTATCCGACAAGCGCTGCATGGACATTTCGAACAACCGGTTTTCGTCTTTTACTTCCTGAAAGTAAAACTGGATGGTAAGCGGAACCCGGAAATACAAACTGGCCGACTGCCCGGCGCTGACCTTGATGTTCTTATTGTTCCTGAAAACCACCGCTTTATTTGGAAAAGCCGGTACAACATGCAACACATTCGATTTCCCGGTTTGAAAATGGAATACGTTCGAATCGTCTTCAATACCCTCAACTTCTTCCATCTGCAATTCAGCATTCGGCTCGTCGGGTATCCGGCTTTTAATTAGCCAGCCGTTGAGGATGTGTTTGACAAATACTTCGGCATTTCCGGCCTTAAAAAGCAGTGTTTGCCCGACCGAAAATTCATATTTATTCCAGAAATTCTGAGGGTTCATGGTTGCAAGTCTTATTTCAGGAATAAAAGTAAGACAATTTTCGAAAGAAATGAAGCCCCCTCCAACCTCTCCCCAATGTGGAAAGGCCGGGAAAGGTCGAGCCAGCGAATTCTATCTAAAAAACGTCCTGTGACGTTTGGCTTGGGCAAATCAATGGAGGTTAGAAGGTTAACAAAGTATGATTTTTTAGGATTCGATTATTTCACGACCGGCCCACCCCTTCCCCGGTGTGTATGACGGCCTTCCGGCCTAATAAAAAAAGATTATACTTTTGTAGATCACCAAATGAGCTGATAACAAATACTAAAAATGCAGCATGGTTCAAAAAAGGGAATTTTATCGTCAACCCATTGATGTCCTCCCCGATATCCGTTCGTTTCTCGACGAGAAAGTCAAAATGTACCATCGAGCCGCCTTCATTGAAACCGACCCAATTCAGGTTCCGGCCTTGTTCACCACCAAAGAAAACATCGAAATTGCCGGTTTCCTGGCGGCAACCCTCGCCTGGGGCCAACGGACCACCATTATTAGGAATGCGCTTCAACTGATCAGGCAGATGAACAACTACCCGCTTGAATTCCTGCTTCAGGCACCTGAGGAAGAATGGGGTGTTTTCCAGGATTTTAAACACCGCACCTTTAACGGCACCGATTGTGTATTTTTCCTGAAATCGCTCCGGAACATTTACCTCAGGCATGGCGGACTGGAACAGGTTTTCACGGAAGGATACCTGCGCGAACAAACCATCTTCGGTGCGCTAACCCATTTCCGGAAAGTCTTTTTTGAAACTGAACACGGGCATCGTTCTGAAAAACATGTTCCCAACGTCGAAAAAGGGGCTTCGGCCAAACGCCTGAACATGTTTTTGCGCTGGATGGTCCGGTCTGGGATTGATTTTGGGCTATGGAAGCGAATCCCGTCATCGGCGCTCATGCTCCCCCTCGATGTGCACACCGGAAACGTGGCCCGCAAGCTCGGGTTACTTGCCCGCACACAAAACGACTGGAAAGCCGTTGAAGAAGTTACTGCCCGGCTGCGCGAATTCGATCCGGAAGACCCGGTAAAATACGACTTTGCGCTGTTTGGACTGGGAATATTTGAAGGATTTTAAAACTTACCGGTGAATAATCGTCAGCCCGATAATTTCTCTTTCCTCTTTTCCACTGGCTTTTTCCTTTTTCATTCCCCGATCACATTCACTTCGCGCTCGAGTTCAACGCCAAAATTTTCGTGAACCGATTGCCTGATTTCTTCCGAGAGGTCAAAGATTTGTTTGCCCGTGGCGTTTCCGTAGTTGACCAGAACCAGTGCCTGTTTTTCGTGAACTCCGGCATCGCCTCGCCGGAAACCTTTCCAGCCGCACTGTTCAATGAGCCAGCCCGCTGCGAGCTTTGTTTTTCCTTCGTCTGCAGGGTAGTGCGGCATGTTCGGAAACTCTGCAAGAAGTTGTTCTGCCTGAACCGTTTCAACAACCGGGTTTTTGAAGAAACTACCAGCATTGCCGGTCACTTTCGGGTCGGGCAGTTTCGATTCGCGAATCCGGGTCACCGTTTGCCGGATGGTTCGCAGATCGACTGCTCCCGCTTTTTCCACTTCGCTTTTCAG
>JBBIHV010000210.1:0-2483 GCA_037446835.1 Sunxiuqinia sp.
ACAACGGCGAGCGGCAAATCTTTGGAGATTTCTTCAAGCGGAACCCAATCGTGTTTCAGGCGAAGTTCTTGTCCTGAAAAAGCCTGTTGACCGCAGCGGATAAGCATTAGCGGAGTAACCGGAACAGGCACGAACCGGAATATCAGAACAGAAAATATTGATAAGCCGAAAAATCCTAAGGCCGTTTTCCAGAGAAACCGAAAGATTGTTTTACCAAGCGAGTTTTTCATGATTCGATGAATGGCTTATTTGTCGGGTAAAATTACAAAAAATGGCATTTGATTTTACCTCAAAATGTACTAGAAACTGGTCTTAAAAGCACTCGGGCAAATTGTTTAATTTTTATGAATGTCCCGTATTTTACCTAAAATGAAAAGTGTCCTTCCTGGTGTCGACTGGCCTCGTCCGGTGAGCCGAAAAACGAGTGAAGCCGGCGTTAAAAAAATCTTTTCTGTTTGAGCAGCAGGCGAGTTTAAGTAATTAAAATGAAATAATGTCGTATTTTAATTCACTCACCCCAAAGACCGAATGCTCAGTCTTTTGCCCCTCTCTACGCGTAGAGAGGGGCAAAGCATCGCAGATGCGATGGGGTGAGTCAAAATTTTAGAACCTTCTTGATCCGACATTTAATAGTTCTCATTACTTAATAGATTTTAGCCGTCGAACGTTAGTTTTTCGAGCGAAGCGGGCGCCGCTCAGATCAATTTGGCATACAATCGGATATTCATTTTAATTTTTCAAAAAGCATACATAATAAAGAATTGTCAATTTAGTGTATATTGCATTCAATTTGGAAATGAAATTGGATTGATGTTACAAAACGAAGCACATGCCAGGATTAAAATAAACCAACTGCTTGAAGAAGCGGGCTGGCGATTCTTCGACAATCAGGAAGGGAAAGCGAATATCTTGCTTGAAAACCATGTGAAAATCTCTCAAAATGAGGTCGATGCATGGGGTAACGATTTTGAGAAGGTAAAAGCCGGATCACTTGATTTTTTGTTGGTTGATACCGACAACAATCCCATTTGTGTTCTGGAAGCCAAGAAAGAGAGTTTACACCCGTTGGTTGCCAAGGAACAAGCCCGCAAATATGCCAACACTGTTGGCGCACAATTCATTATTCTCTCCAATGGGATTGTGCATTATTTGTGGAACCTAAAAAAGGGCAATCCAATACCCATTTATAAATTTCCTTCGCCCAGCGAAATCGGCGCGATTAAAGAATGGAATCCCAACCGAAATGAGTTAGCCACCGAACCCGTTGCAGTTGATTACATTGCTACTGTTCAAATGCCCGATTATGCACAACGCCCCGGATGGAATGGTAGCGTCGTAAAAAGCAAAGACTTCGTACGGACGAACGGACTCCGCTTTTTAAGACCGTATCAATTGGCTGCGATTCAGCATTTGCAAACGGCTGTTCATAAAGGGAAAGATCGTTTTTTATTTGAAATGGCAACAGGAACGGGCAAAACCCTAACCTCCGCCGCCGTTATACGGTTGTTCCTAAGAACCCGAAATGCACGAAAAGTTCTATTTCTGGTTGACCGGTTAGAACTTGAAGATCAGGCATGGAAAGCATTTACCAACTATTTGAAACCCGACTATACGACCTTCATTTTTAAAGAACACAAAAGCGATTGGCGAAAAGCCGATATTGTGGTCACGACCATTCAATCGCTGATGTTCGACAATAAATACCGCAGCCAATTCTCGCCCACCGATTTTGACCTGATCATTTCTGACGAATCGCACCGTTCCATATCGGGCAATGCCCGGGCAGTCTTCGAATATTTTCATGGATATAAATTGGGCTTAACGGCCACCCCGAAAGATTATTTAAAAGGAGTTGACCCCGACAACGTAAAAGAAAACGACCCGCGCGAAATTGAACGCCGGATGTTGCGCGATACCTATGCAACCTTTGGCTGCGAAGGTGGCGAACCAACCTTCCGTTATTCGTTGCTCGATGGCGTGAAAGACAACTATCTGATTAATCCCAGAGTGTTGGATGCGCGTACCGAAATCACTACGCAATTGCTTTCAGACCAGGGTTATTCCGTGGCATTAACTACCGAAGAGGGCGAAGAGACCGAAACTTTCGTTTCAGGCGATTTCGAGCGCAAATTCTTTTCAGAGAAAACCAACCGGGTGTTTTGCCAGACCTTTTTAGAAAACGCCCTTCGCGACCCAATTACCAACGAAATTGGGAAAACCATTGTCTTTGCAGTTAGCCAAAACCACGCCAGAAAGTTGACCGAAATACTTAACGAATTGGCCGACCAGCTGTTCCCCGAAAAATACAATTCCGATTTTGCAGTTCAGGTGACTTCGCAAGTGGCCGATGCACAACAAATGACCATCAATTTTACCGAGAACAGGCTCAATGGAAAATCGGTTTGGCTTGAAGGCTACAAAACCAGCAAAACCCGGATTTGTGTCACGGTAGGGATGATGACAACAGGATACGATTGCCCTGA
>JBBIHV010000210.1:2496-4624 GCA_037446835.1 Sunxiuqinia sp.
TAAAGGACGTGGAACCCGAAAAAACACGTTTGAATTCAGGCATAAAAATGAACTGAACGAGGACCAAACGATAAAACACGAAAAGTCGTTTTTTAAACTCTTCGATTTCTTTGCCAACTGCGAGTATTTTGAAGAAAGGTTTGATTACGATGAAAAAATAAAACTTTCGAAACCCAGAAATGGTGCAGGAGCTGATGGCGGCGGAAATGGCGTTGACATCGACAAATACACCAGTTTTATTCCCGACCCACTGGCTGTTCTTCACGAACAATACATCGGGTACGAAGGAATGAAAATCGACCGGATGCTGTTTAAGAAGTTCGAAGACCGCATTGCGATGGATGACATCATCAAAAAGAATGTTGAACTCGGCAACTGGGAACAGATTATTTCGCACATCCAGAGCGAAATCTTCGAAAAACCCGAGGAATATTTCAATCTCGAAAAACTGCGGAAAGCCGCAAAAATCGACCGAAAAGTATCGATCCGCGAAATGGTAGAAAAGATTTTTGGCATTATTCCAAAATTCAAATCGAAAGACGAGCTGCTGGAAGAGGAATTCGACAAGTTCATTTCGATTTATCCGCCCGGCGAAGATGTGAACCTGCGGGCATTGAAGTATTTTTTCAAAGCTTATATTGTTGATGGCGAGATCCGTAAAATCATCGAATCGAAAGATTTTCATGCTTTGCAGACCCATCCTACCCTCACCATTTCGCAATTTAAAGAAGTGGCTGTCCGTTACCGCGAAATGATTCCGCTGTATATCAAAGATTACATCAATCTTGATAAATTTGTTGCCTGATCCAGTTCGCCATGCAACGACTCAAAATATTTATCAGTAGTGTTCAGAATGAATTCAGCAAGGAACGAAAAGCCCTTGCCGAATATATTTTGTCCAATCCTTTGTTAGGCCGTTTCTTCGATCCGTTTATTTTCGAGCAATTGCCTGCCATCGACCAACGGGCCGATCAGATTTACCTGAACGAAGTGGCTCACAGCGATATCTATCTGGGTATTTTAGGAAAATCGTATGGTTCGGTTGATGCTGAAGGTATTTCGCCCACCGAACGTGAATTTGACCACGCTACCCAACTCCATAAAACAAGGTTGGTATTTCTTTCAAGCCATAAAACAAACCAACAGCTTCCGGAGCAGTTGAGGTTTATCGATAAAGTACAGGGCGTATTGGTGCGCAAAAGTTTCAGCGCTTTGGTCGATTTAAAATCATCGGTCTATGCAGCTTTGATCCGGATTTTATTTGAGCGCGAAATCATTCGCTCGGGCCCGTTCGACGCCACTTTACACGAACGTGCCACCATCGACGATATCGATACCGAAAAAATAAGGTGGTTCATCCGCATTGCCCGCTCAAAAAGAGGATTTCCACTTCCTGAAGAATCGGACCCAAAAGATGTACTTACCCACTTGAACCTGTTGGATGATAACCGGATCAGCAATGCTGCACTTCTGCTTTTTGCCAAAGAGCCACAGCGGTTTTTTATCAACTCCGAAGTACGTTGCGCCCAATATTTTGGAACCGAAGTTGCCAAACCAATTCCTTCGTACAAGGTTTTTAAAGGTACTGTTTTCGAACTGGTCGATCAGGCAGTGAATTTCGTGCTTTCAAAATTGGATTATTCGGTCGGAACACGCGAAGAAAGCGTTCAAATTCCGGGGAAATATGAAGTTCCCAAAGAAATTATATCGGAAGCCATTGTAAACAGCATTGCACACCGCGATTATACCAGCAACGGAAGTGTGCAAATCATGCTTTTTGCCGACCGGCTTGAAATCTGGAATCCGGGTTCGTTACCCATGGGCTGGACAACCGAAAAACTCAAAAAAATTCATGC
This sequence comes from Sunxiuqinia sp., assembly GCA_037446835.1. GTDB lineage: Bacteria > Bacteroidota > Bacteroidia > Bacteroidales > Prolixibacteraceae > Aquipluma. The sequence continues at coordinate 4,353 of JBBIHV010000210.1, forward strand.
TTCAATACCGGCCAACCCGCTTCTGGCCGAACCCATGTATCTGGCTGGTTATATCGAACGAATGGGAACCGGAACATCGGATATGGTGCGGATTGCCTTAAAAAACAAGTTGGCTGAACCCGAATTTATTCAGGAAGATTCGTTTATCGCGAAAGTATTCAGACCGATATCTGAGAGTGCAACCGAGCATGTAACCGAGCATGTAACCGAGCATGTAACCGACCATGTGACCGACCATGTAACCCCGCATGTAACCCCGCATGTAACCCCGC
>JBBIHV010000211.1:0-4618 GCA_037446835.1 Sunxiuqinia sp.
CTTCCGCACATTCAGGATGCCTGGAACCTGGGCGCTGATTATACTTTCGGGATTGGTAACGGTTTGGGAATGACCGTTGAATATTTCCGGTATCATGTTGGCGACCAGTTTCTGGTGAAAGGCACAACACTCAATCTGATTGGCAGTTTATTCACCTATCCGGTTTCAGTTCTCGACAATCTTTCAGCAATGGTGTTTTACGTCCCCGGAAAAAATCTGGTGTACAATTACCTGAGTTGGGGCCGGACGTACGACAACTGGAGTTTTTACGCCATCGGATACCTGAACCCGGATAATTTTCAACTGGTAACCGCTCAATCACAGGCGAAAAACCTGTTTGCCGGAAAAGGAATACAATTGATGGTGAATTTTAATTTCTGAAGCCCCCTAAATCCCCCAAAAGGGGACTTCTTTATGGGGCAAAACTTTGAAAACAAACAGATAAGAAAATATTACTAATTTAAAATCACCCTTTGGAGGGGTTCGGGGAGGCTAAAATATGATTGTTGAAGTAAAGAACCTTGTCAAAAAATTTCCTATCGGGACCGGTTTTTTCACCGCTTTAAAAGGGGTGAACCTGGAGTTTTCGGAAGGGGAATTTGCTGGGTTGGTAGGGCCGAGCGGATCGGGCAAAACAACTTTGTTAAATATAATTGGTTCATTGGATGTGCCTTCAGAAGGCGAAGTGGTTGTGCTGAACAAGTCGGTCGGAAAACTGACCCCCAAAGAGGCGGCACAACTCCGGAAGAAAGAACTGGGGTTTATTTTTCAGAATTACAACTTGTTACAGGTTTACACCGTTTTCGAGAATGTGGAATTTCCGCTGTTGCTCCTGAATTTGAATGCCAATGAGCGGAAACAACGCGTGATGGAAACCCTCGACTGGGTTGGCCTGACCGAAAAAGTCGGATCCCGTCCTGCCCAGCTTTCAGGAGGCGAGTGCCAGCGGGTGGCCATTGCCCGCGCCATGGTAAAGCGTCCGCTTTTGGTGTTGGCCGACGAACCGACAGCCAACCTGGACGCAGCAAATTCGCACAATATTTTGCAGACCATGGAAAAACTGAATAAAGAGCTGGATACAACGTTCATTTTCGCCACGCACGACGAAAAGGTAATTGGATATTTGCACCGGATAATCCGTTTGTCGGATGGAAAAATTGCTGAGGACATTTCAATAAATAAACCACGGTCATGAAATTGTTTAAAATGACTTTGCGAAGCTTAATCGGCAACGGACTGAAAACCTGGCTCAACGTGTTTGTGCTTTCTTTTACGTTTGTCCTGATCATTTTTATGCAAGGCTTACTCGAAGGCTGGAACCGCCAGGCTTTGAAAGATACGGTGAGATGGGAAATTGCAGGAGGGCAATACTGGAGTCAAAAATACGATCCGTACGATCCGTTTACAATCGATTCAAGTGCGACCATTTTGCCGGCAACTTTCGAAAGCGAATTCAAGGCACACCAAATAGAACCCATCCTGATTGCTCAGGGTACCATTTATCCCGATGGGCGGATGCAGGGGGTTGTACTCAAAGGCATTCGCCCCGATCAGCATTTATTGGCCCTGCCAACCAATTTATTACAAAGCAACGGAACTGAAATTCCTGTAATAATGGGCGCTCACATGGCAAAACAAGCCAACCTGAAGGTAAACGATTTGGTAACCCTTCGCTGGCGCGATGTGAACGGAACATTTGAAGCCATCGACCTTCGTGTTGCCGGAATTTTCAGAACCTCTGTTCCGACAGTGGATGTTGGCCAGATTTGGTTGTCGCTGGAGCAGTTACAAAAAATGACTTTGCAGCCAAATGCTTCAACTATTCTGATAAAATCAGAAGATGTTCCGGTGCAAAACCTTGCTGCATGGCCATTCAAAGATCAAACCGAGCTGACCAGGCAAACAACGGCGATGATAAAAGCGAAATCAAACGGATACAATGTTTTCTATGCCATCTTTTTGCTGTTGGCTTTGATTGCCATATTCGACACGCAAGCACTTTCCATTTTCCGTCGCCAGCGCGAAATCGGAACACTCGTGGCGCTTGGTATGACTCAACGGGAAGTGGTTGGGCTGTTTACGCTGGAAGGAACAATGAATGCCTTACTGGCAATTGTTGTTGGAACGCTTTGGGGTTTGCCTTTATTTATTGGCTTTTCATCTTACGGAATTCATTTTCCTATGGACGCCAGCAGTTTTGGAATTCCTCTGGCTGACAGGATGTATCCGATATTTACGCCGAAACTGATTGTTGGAACCATCATGTTAATCGTGGCAGCAACTGCATTGGTTAGTTATTTGCCGGCACATCAAATTGCCCGTATGAAACCAACCGATGCCATTAGGGGGAAAGCGTTATGATAAAATTCTTGTTTAAAGGACTGATGCGCGACAAGACGCGCAGCCTTTTGCCCATTATTGTGGTTGCAATGGGTGTAACAATGACAGTCATGTTGCAATCGCTGCTAAGTGGTGTGCTTGGCGACAGTATCGAATCTACCGCAAATTTCACCACCGGACATGTGAAAGTGATGACCCGCGCTTACAGTGAAAACATGTCGCAGGTGCCTAACGACCTGGCTTTGATTGGTGTGGATACATTGCTAAAAAGTTTGCGAAAAGAGTTTCCGGATATGACCTGGGACGACCGGATTCAGTTTGGTGGTCTGCTCGATGCTCCTGATCGTGCGGGCCATACACGTTCTCAGGGGAATGTATCCGGAATGGGAATCCATTTGTTGAATTCTGCTGAGGAAATTAACCGCATGAACTTAGGCCCGACGTTGGTAAGCGGAAAATTTCCAACCCAGCCGGGTGAAATGTTGTTGAGCGATGAGCTTTTTCATAAAATGAACCTGAAACTTGGTGATATCGTGACCCTGATTTCCAGCGGAATGTATGGCGATATGGCCATGTACAATTTTCATGTTTCGGGTACGCTCCATTTTGGGATTAATGTACTTGACCGTGGTATGATGATTGCCGATATCGGTGATGTTCGAGCAGCCCTGAACATGGAAAACGCCACGGGTGAAATCCTGGGCTTTTTCACCGGAGAAAAGTACAACAACACACGGGCCAGGGAAAACGCGAATGCCTTCAACAAACAGTATGCTGGTAGTAAAGACAAATTTGCCCCGGTGATGATACCGCTTTCAGATATGAACGACATGGGTTTTTTCGTGGCCTATTCTGAAAATGTTCAGGGTATCATCGTCATGATATTTATTATTGCCATGTCCATCGTGCTGTGGAATGCCGGATTGATAGGCGGTTTGCGCCGTTATGGAGAATTTGGGCTGCGGCTTGCCATTGGTGAAAGCAAACACGAAGTTTACCGGAGAATCATTGTTGAATCGTTGCTGATCGGAATTGCTGGTTCAGTTATTGGAGTAATTTTCGGGTTGCTGATTTCATGGTATATGGAAGCCATCGGCATAAACCTGGGCGATATGATGAAAGATTCCACCTTTATGATGTCAGGCATCATGCGTTCCGATATTTCATTTACCACTTTTTACATCGGTTTTGTACCGGGTATTTTTTCTACGGTTATCGGCGCCATGTTGGCCGGGATTGGCATATACAAGCGGCAAACAGCCAATTTGTTTAAAGAACTGGAGGCCTAACGTTCATTTACAATTTGTTCATTTACAATTTACTATTTCAAAATGAGAACAATAAAAATAACTATTTTACTGATGTGGGTAACCGCATTTGCAAATGCCCAGAATTTCCCGTCAGGTAAAACCATTCTCGATAAAGTGGATAAAAACATGTCGGCCAAAACGCGCGTTTTGACTGCTTCCATGGAAGTAGGGACAGAGCGTACCAAACGCACGATGGTTTCTAAAACTTATGGCGAAGGCGACCACAAAGCTTACACTGAATACCTGGCCCCGGTACGTGAGAAAGGTACCAAAATGCTGAAGCTCGACGATAAACTTTGGATTTATTCACCTTCAACCGACCGCACCATCCAAATTTCGGGGCACATGCTGCGCCAGTCGGTGATGGGCAGCGACATGTCGTACGAAGACATGATGAACGATAAACCGCTTTTGGAGCAATACAATGCCGAAGTAACCGGCAAGGAAACGATTGACGGACGGGAATGCTGGGTTGTAACGCTCACAGCCATTATTCCTGATGTAAATTATTTTACCCGGAAAATGTGGGTGGATACCGAGCGCTTTGTTCCGCTGAAAGAAGACCTGTTTGCCAAAGGGGGCAAATTGCTGAAACGGATCACGTTTTCCGATGTTCAAAAAGTGCAGGGCCGTTGGTATCCCAAGTCGTTTTTATATAAAGACATGCTCAAAGATGGTACCGGAACGAAAATGACCATTCAGGAAATACAACTGGATACTGCAATTCCGGCCAGCTATTTTAATTTGGGAAGCTTGAAATAATCTCATCCAAAGAATGATAAACCAAGGCCAAAAGTAAATGTGTTTTGAAGGATTTGAACTTTTCTACCGGTAAATCTTGTGCCCGATCAGCTTCAAACTTCCATCTTTTTCCAACGTTTTTACAGATCGGATCACGGTTTCAACACGCAGGCCGGTGAGGTCGGCCAGGTGCTGGCGGGTGAAACTGACTTCAAATTTCTGGCCGT
>JBBIHV010000212.1:0-4609 GCA_037446835.1 Sunxiuqinia sp.
GGTTCTCAAATTTTCCATTTAATTCAGGATCAATTTCTCCGCGGTTCTCGATGGTTTGGTACGAAATGCAGCGCCGCGCATCCAGAACATACGGTGCAACCAGCGCTTTGGTCGGACAGGCATCGATGCAGCGGGTACAATTTCCGCAGTGATCGCGAACTATTTTGTAATCGGCTGGCAACTCCAGATCAACAATCAGTTCGCCAATAAAAAAGAAGCTGCCATGTTCGGTCGAAATCAGGTTGGTGTTTTTTCCAATCCAGCCCAACCCGGAGCGGGCGGCCCAGGCACGGTCGAGAACCGGCGCCGAATCTACAAAAGCGCGGCCCTCGCAGGGAGCAATTTCGGTTTGAATGAACTTCAGCAGCTTGCCCAGTTTTCCTTTCATCACCAAATGGTAATCGGTTCCGTAGGCATATTTCGAAAGGACGGGCGCTTCGGGACCAGTCTGTTTTTCAGGAGTAAAATAATTCAGCAAAACCGAAACAACCGACCGTGCATTTTCAACCAAAAGGCGCGGATCGAGCCGTTTATCAAAGTTTCGCGACATGTAACCCATTTGGCCATGTTTCCCATCCTGAAGCCAACTTTCGAGGTGTTCTTTTTCGTCGGCCAAAAATTCGGCACGTGAAATTCCACAATCCTGGAAACCAAGCTCCAATGCTTTGCTTTTAATGCGCCCGGAAGAATATTCAAAAGTCATTTAAATCGGTTATTCAGAACAAAAATAGCTGAATTAATCTTTCATCCGAAAGATGGGCCGGCCAAGATTCCTATATTAATTCAATCGGCTCAAACCATTGTCACAAACTGCTTAAACCATTACAGAATCTTTTTGTCAAATGCACAACAAAAAAACTTTTCAATCAAAGAAATAATTAATTTTACCCGGCCACAATCCTAACAAAGAACAAAACCATCCGTGAAGAAACCTGCAATCCTAACTTGCCTGAAAGTGTTCTTAGCTTTCCAAGTCGTCCTTCTGCTGCATCAGCCGCTTTCTGCCCAAAGCGTCCAGAATATTCAGGAGAAATTAATCTCCGGAAAATTTCAAAAAACAAGTCTTCAGGATTTTTTTGATACCCTCGAAAAAGAGTATCAAATCCATTTTTATTACCGGACTGAATGGATAAAATCTTATGTCGTCAATCAGGAATTTAAAGACAGGCCTTTGATTCAGGTGCTTAATTTGCTGTTCGACCGGCAAACGCTCACGTTTCGCTTTTTTCAGAACAATTCGGTCGTCGTTTTCCCCAAAGGGGCCGACGGAAGAAATACCATCGGACCGGATGATCAGGTGCTGGTCATTGGCGATCCACTGAACGAAGGACGGTACGCAACGGCCAAAATTAAAGGGAAAGTGGTTGACGGTAAAAACCTCGACCCGCTTATCGGGGCCATCGTTTTTAACCCACAAACCGGGACCGGCACCACCACCAATACTTCCGGAAACTTTGAAATTGAACTTCCGACCGGAAACTGCGACCTTCAGGTTTCGTTTATGGGTTACGAAGTGTTAAAGCAAAAAGTCAGGCTGATTGAAAACGGGAAAGCAGATTTTGAGTTATTTGAACAAAGCCACAACCTGGAAGAAGTGACCATTACCGGCGACGACTCAAAAGCCTCGAAAGCCCAGATGAGCATGGTAAAAGTTAATTCGAGGGTCATAAAAGAACTGCCTGTTTTAATGGGCGAAGCTGATATAATTAAGTTTGTGGTGATGATGCCGGGCGTGCAGAGCGTTGGAGAAATGTCGTCGGGCTTTAACGTGCGTGGCGGGAATACCGATCAAAACCTGATTTTGATGGACGGCGCACCGGTTTTTAACACCTCCCACCTGTTTGGTTTCTTTTCGATGATCAATCCCGACGCGGTAAAAGATGTCACACTTTTCAAAGGCGGAATCCCTGCTTCGTACGGCGAACGTGTTTCGTCGGTCATGGATGTACAATTGAAAGATGGCAATCCTGAACACCTCAAATTTTATGGGGGCATCGGTTTAATAAACAGCCGGTTCACGCTGGAAGGCCCGTTCGTGAAGAAAAAGAAAAGCACCTTCATGATTGGCGGGCGTTCCACATACTCCGACTGGATCATGAGGCAGTCGAAAAATGCACAGTTCATCAACAGCGTGGCCCATTTTTACGACATCGACGGAACCCTCAACCTGGTGTTCGGCCAAAACAACACCCTTAAACTGATGGGCTATGTGAGCAACGATGTGTTCAACCTGAACTCGAATTCGCTTTACACTTACGGAAACCTGATCGGTTCGGCCAACTGGAAAGCCAATATTTCAAAAACCGTGATCTCGAACCTGAGCCTGGCTTACAGCAAGTACGATTTTAAGCTCGACCAGCAAGATCCCAACATTGCTGCCGACAATTACCGGCTGCTAACCGGCTTGGAATACGGAAGCATGAAATACATTCTTTCGTGGTTACCAAACGAAAAACACCGCATCAATACCGGATTTCAGACAATTGGATACAAAATTTTCCCGGGAGAAATCAAACCTGTCGGCAATCCGACCAATGTTATCCCTGAAAAAGTGGCCAACGAGCAATCCATCGAAATGGGCGCGTTCGCCGATGATGACATCGACCTGTCGCCCAATACCGCCTTGAGCGTCGGCCTGAGGTATGCCCGTTTTATGAGCATGGGCCCAACCACCGTAATGAAATACGACCCCAACCAACCCATCAACTCAGGGTCGGTTATCGACTCTACTGTTTACGGGGCCTGGAAAACCGCAAAAACCTATTCGGGCCTTGAACCTCGCCTGGCTTTGAAATTTAACCTGCAAAGCGGCGGTTCCTTCCGGTTGAGCTACCAGCGCATCCACCAGTTTATGAACCAGATTTCGAATACCTCGGTCATGTCGCCGGCCGACTTCTGGAAATCGGCTGATGCGAACATCGCACCGCTTGTTTGCGATCAGTTTTCCGTTGGCCTGTTCAAGACACCAAAAAAAGGATTGTTTGAAACCTCGGTTGAAGTTTATTACAAAAACCTGCAAAACTTGCTGGAATATAAAAACGGCGCCGTGCTGTTGATGAACCACCACATTGAAGCCGACATCATTAATGCCAACGGTTATTCCTACGGATTGGAATTTTATGCGAAGAAAAATGCCGGAAGGCTGAATGGCTGGGTGAGCTACACCTATTCGCGGACGATGCGCAAGACCGACAGCCGGTTTGGTGACGATATGATTAATGGCGGGAAATACTATCCTTCGGTTTACGACCGGCCCCACGACTTATCAACCGTTTTGAATTACCAGATTAGCCGTCGATGGCGTTTCTCCGGAAACTTTGTGCTGTCGTCGGGCCGTCCGATTACCCTGCCTGAACAAAAATACATGTACGATAATCGTCAGGTTGTATATTATTCAGACCGGAACAAATACCGGATGCCCATTTATAACCGCATGGACGTGAGCATCACCTTCGACCAGAACCTGCGCAAAAAGCGCATGTGGAAAGGAAGCTGGACCTTCTCGGTTTACAACTTGTACGGACGCAAAAACCCCTATTCGGTATTTTACCGGAAAGATCCCTCCATCCAACTGGTCGATAAAAGCCAGTATGCCATTTATAAACTCTCGGTTATTGGGGTGCCAGTACCATCGCTCACCTATAATTTTATTTTCTGATGGGAAAGCAAATTCAATACATGGTGCTTTTGATCCTGCTTTTCGTCGGGTGCGAAGAAATATACAATCCTAAAATTAATGCTGTTCCCGCACAACTCGTGGTCGAATCGCAACTGACAAACGACCCGGCACAGAATTTTGTGAAACTTTCGCTGACCAATAACTTTTATAGCCCCGAAACTTCGCCGAAAGTTACCGGGGCCGTCGTTACACTTATCAAGGCCGGAGGAACTTCATGGAGTGGGATTGAAGGTGAAAACGGAAATTTTACTTTCCCGGTCACCCCTGTTTCAGGCCAGTATTACACCCTCCGGATCCAATACCAAAACGACACCTACGAATCGAACCAGGAAATGATGCCCCCCCTGCCCCAGATTGATTCGCTGTACAACCTAGATGTAACCGACAAAACATACATGACCGACGCCTACGGTTCGCCTCAACTGGTTGAAAACCATGGCCGTGAAATTTACATTGATGCGCCCATCACGTCAAAACTAAAATACTACCGTTTCGATTACCGGGCAATACTCGAATGGTATTACGCCCCGCCGGTACTATTCCCGCCCCCACCGCCAACCTGGTTCGGCTGGACAACGCTGCACGGCATCGGATCGTTTAATATTGCCGGGCCAAAAGAATTCAGTGTTTCCGACAAAATCCGGATACATCCTCTGCTGTTCCTGTCATACAACACCCAGCAGTACCTCGACTCGATCCAGCAAACCCCGAACGGATGGATCTTTATTTTAGACGAATACGGTACAAACAAAGACTCGTATGATTTTCACAATCAGTTAAACCAACAGTTTTCTGCCGACGGAACCTTGTTCGACCCGGTTTTGACCCAGGTTTTCGGCAATCTCCACTGCACGAACAACCCATCAAAAGTAATCCTCGGCTTTTTCGACCTGAATTCGTACCGACAGTACCGCTATTACCTCAGCAACA
>JBBIHV010000213.1:0-4499 GCA_037446835.1 Sunxiuqinia sp.
CCGGAATAGCCCACCATGGCTGTAACCACCACATCAATGGTATCCATTTGCACCACCTGCTGAACCGCTTCGCGTCCGGCATAAATTTTAACCGGTTCCTCTTTCAGTGCCTCTTTCAACTGATCGTAATGGCACGAATTGGTGATTACCACCACATTGGGCTGAAAGCGTTTCGCCTGTTCAATGAGCAAACCGATGTTGTTGTTGGCTGTCAGTACTTCAACTTCAAAATGATCAGGATTTTGAGAAATCACTTCGAGTGTCTGGGTTCCGATTGATCCGGTAGATCCCAGAATTGCAACCCGTTTTTTCATGTGTGAATAATTTGTTTTTTAATTGCCACATGGAATAGCCATTTATCCATTTTCGGTCGGTGCGGGTGTTTGCACTCATGGCTATTTCATGTGTTAGGTTTAAAAATCAATGTAAGTTTCAGGATTGAGGGCCGTGCCATTGTACCAGAGTTCGAAATGAAGGTGGGGCCCGGTGGTCAGCTCGCCGCTGTTACCCATGATGGCAATTACATCGCCTGCCTTCACTTTGTCGCCCACAGATTTTAGCAGTTCGGCATTGTGCTTGTAGGCCGAAATGATATTGTTTTCGTGCTGAATATAAATGGAATAGCCCGTATCCATCGTCCAGCCTGAAAAGATGACCGTACCATCGAGGACACTCGAAATCCGGGAGTTTTGTTTGCCGACAACATCAACGGCAAAATGGTCGGTTTTTGGATCGAATTTATTGGTAATCAAACCTCTGAGAGGGGTGAAAAAATGAATATTGGCAATATTTGGAAGGCGCTTCGTATTTTTTGTAATGGATAAGTTGAGCTTTTCTTCCAGCAATTTGTCCTTAAAAACGGAGTCAGCGTTCATGTTTTCAAACTTTGCCTGCGCAATTTTTACAGTAGTGTCGGCGCTTGAACTTTCGTCTGATGGGACATCTCCCTGGATCAGGGTTCGGAACTTGTCGAAATAATTATCGCGCGATTTGATTTCATTTTCAAGCGAATCGACCAGAACATAATTCCGGATGATTTGCTGCCTTACTTTGGCGCTGGGGTATCCCGGGATATTTTCGCGCAACGGGGTGTAGGCAATTATTACCGTGGTAAGCAAAATGAGCAGGATGGCGCCCAAACTTCCGAGGGTCAGAACCTTCAGTGGTGTCAGTTTTATGCTCCATACCGTCTGAATTGTGGTGTCATTGTAAATGATCAGCCGGTAATGGTCTTTCAGCATCTGAAATATTTTCTTTCGAAGCTCCTTTCTGTTCATTGTCCGATTTTTCGAACAACAAAATTAGAAGAATTTGGAGAAAACGAAGCTGATACGCCGTTTATTAATACTTTTTAACGGGGTTTCAGAGAACCTACCCACTGAGGGAACAGGGATTGAATCTTTATTTTACGCTCTGGGTTCGCTGTGTTACTCGGTTTTTTCTGTGGTTTAAATTGATTTTTTTAAGATACAGATTAGGAAAATCTAAATGTATCGGCTATATTTGCAGCCGCTAAGCAGAAACCATCCGCTTAGGCGAAGTTCTAAAAAACGAAGATAACTTATCAAAAAATACATTGCGGGGTGGAGCAGTTGGTAGCTCGTTGGGCTCATAACCCAAAGGCCGTCAGTTCGAGTCTGGCCCCCGCTACTCAGAAAGCTCTGGTGAAAACCAGGGCTTTTTTTATGTCCTGATTTTTCCTTCAGTACAGTCTGAAAAAACGAAAAGCCGCTCCAGTCTTCACCGAAACAGCTTTTCAATCCAGGTTTTGCTAAATACTATTTTTTATAAAAGGGAAGTACCAGATACGTGTAAATCAGACAGCCGATACAGATCGCAAAAACAAATTCGAGACCGGCAAAAAAAACAAGCAGGCTGGAAACAATCACCGAAGTCCGTTTGTAATCGAATATGAAAAGCACTGCAATAACAGCCGTCATCATGAAGCCCAGCCTGGCCGCAAATATTTTGGGCGCTTTGTCAATCAGTTTCACCGGCAGGCTCATGGCATTGCTCAATGAATGGCTGGTATAGCTTATCGGACTGAATTTCAGGTCGGTGAAAGCCCGGATAAAAAAATCGGCCATCAGGAAAACAAACAGACTCACCGAATTAAATACAAATGCCAGAACAATTGTTCCAACAACAAACAAGGCATTTAAACGCGTAACCTGTTCATTTACTCGCTGTTCGGAAATTGGGCAAACCAAATTTTTCATATTTTCCTAAATTAGGATCCAGAATTAAAACCAACCTAACCGGTAGTGATCCCGGATTGGAACAATAAAAGACAAAAGTGTATTTTATTCTGAATTCACGCAACTATTCGGGTGAAAAATCGCCGAACTTAATGATTTTTTTAAATGCAATCCGGACCGGGTGCCAAACAAACCGAACAGCCGTGGCGATTTTCTTCCGGAACTCATAAAATTCAAATCATATTTATAATTTTATCGCCTCTAACTATTCACTTAAATCATGTTTCAAGCTGAAGTTTACATTCAACGAAGGAAAATGCTGATTGAAAAAATCGGTTCCGGATTAATCCTTTTTTTCGGGAACGACGAAAGTCCGATGAATTATTCCGACAACGCTTATCCCTTCAGGCAGCACAGTTCATTTTTATACTATTTCGGTATCGATTTTCCGTCCCTGGCTGCACTTATTGATATTGATAACCAGCGGCAAATTATTTTTGGCGACGACTTTACCATCGACGACATCGTTTGGCGGGGTCCGCAGCCAACCATTGCCGGTCGGGCTTCCCGGTCGGGCATTACCGAAACGCAGCCCATGGTGAAATTATATACCCTCCTGAAAGAAGCTCAGGCCTCGCGAAAAGTCATTCATTTTCTACCACCGTACCGCTACGAAAACAAAATCAAATTGCTTCGTTTACTGAATATCAGGCCCGATCAGGTCAATGTCAATGCTTCGCCTGAATTGGTCAAAGCGGTGATCAGTCAGCGCGAAATAAAATCTTCCGAAGAAATTTCAGAAATTGAAAAAGCCGTTGACCTGTCGGTTGATATGCACCAAACTGCCATGCTGATGGCCCGCCCCGGCATGACCGAAGCTCAGGTGGCCGCGCGGGTTCACGAGCTTGTCCTTGCCCAAAACTGTACCCTTGCATTTCCGACCATTGCAACAGTCAACGGGCAAACCCTACATAACCATTCGCATGAAAACACCTTGAAGGAAGGCGATTTGTTCCTGCTCGATGCCGGTGCCGAAAGCCAACTTCATTATGCCGGCGATCTGTCGAGTACGTTTCCGGTGAGCCAACGATTTACCGAAACACAGAAAATAATTTACCAGGCCAGCCTCAACGCACACGAAGCTGCTATTCGTACCATTGCACCGGGAGTTCGCTTCAGGAATGTGCATCTGGCGGCATGCCGTTCGATTGCTTCGTCGATGAAAGAACTCGGGCTGATGAAAGGCGACGTGGACGAAGCGGTAGCCGCAGGCGCCCACGCCCTGTTTTTTCCTTGCGGGACCGGGCACATGATGGGCCTCGATGTGCACGACATGGAAGATCTTGGCGAAATTTGGGTGGGCTACGACGGTGAGCTAAAAAGCACCCAATTTGGCCTGAAATCGCTCCGGCTGGCAAAAGAACTCCGCCCGGGCCACGTATTTACCATCGAGCCGGGCATTTATTTCATTCCTGAATTGATAGACTTGTGGCGGGCAGAAGGCAAAATGGATGCTTTCCTGAATTGGGATGAAATTGAAAAATTTAGAAATTTTGGAGGGATCCGAAACGAGGAAGATTTTCTGGTTACCGAAACCGGGTTCAGGAGGCTTGGCAAAAGCAAACCTAAAACCATTGAAGAAGTGGAGGCCCTGCGAAAATTCTGATAAATTGTGTTTTACCTTGAATAACAGGTTCTTCCTGAATTCGTGCTGCACTTCATTGCTGTTTCGTAATCGCTTTGTGCATCTTTCGTTTGCGGATGGTTTTCCGGTGAAAATCGCTCGAAAGGATACTGATGTTGCCGTCCACCTCAAGTATGGCAAGGTCAACTTCAGAAATTGAGGCCACACCATGTTCACGAACGGCTTCCATCAGTTCGTCGTAGGTAATGCGGGTGTGGTGCATGTTGTCGATTTTCAATTTCCCTTTATAGACTAGCATAATTGCTTCGCCCTGAATGAATTTGCCCAGCGAAGGAAAACGGTAAATTACCTGTTTCATCAGGAAATTGACAATGAAAAGTGCAGAAGCGGCCACCAGTCCACCCCACAAACTGGTATTGTTGCCTACCATCGCATTTTGTACCGCATTGCTGATGAGCAGAATAAATACCAGGTCGATGACTGACAGTTGCGACAGCTCTTTCTTTCCGAAAAGCCTGATGGCCAAAATGATGAAAAAATAAACTGCTACTGAACTAATGACGATGGACAGGTAATCGTTTTTCAGGAATTCCATAACCAGATAGTTTTAATGCAATTGCTATTCGACAACAAAGAAAACAGATATTTTGCTTGCT
>JBBIHV010000214.1:0-1341 GCA_037446835.1 Sunxiuqinia sp.
CTACCTGAAATGGCTTCAGGAAGAATGGCGCAAAAATGGCATCGAAGTGCCATTTTACACGGCCGATGGACCAACGCGGTTCATGCTCGAGGCAGGCTCGCTGCCCGACGCAGCGATCGGACTGGATTCGGGAACCAACGATGCCAACTTTGCCGAAGCAACCAAAGCCAATCCGAATGTGCCGTCGTTTTGCAGCGAATTGTATCCCGGATGGCTCACGCATTGGGGCGAAAAATGGCAGCGACCCGACACCACCGGCTTGCTGAAAGATGTGAAATGGCTGATGGAGCACCATAAATCGTTCAATTTTTATGTCATCCACGGTGGAACCAATTTTGGCTGGTGGGCCGGGGCCAATGCGTTCAGCCCAACCCAGTACCAGCCCGATGTAACCAGCTACGACTACGACGCACCGATCAACGAAATGGGGCAACCAACGCCCAAATATTTTGCACTCCGGAAATTGCTGGCCAAATATCAGCCGGCGGGCAAAAAGCTGCCTGCCATTCCGGCTCCGGAGCGGGTAATCGAAATTCCTGAAATTAACTTTACTGAATCGGCTTCGGTTTGGAACAATCTCCCGGAAGCCATTCATTCGCCGCAGCCCAAGCCGATGGAAATGTTCGGCCAGAAAGCCGGTTACATTCTTTATCGCACCAGCCTGATCGGCCATAAAAAAGGCAAACTCCGGATTACCGACCTGCACGATTATGCCACCGTTTTTGTGGATGGAAAATACATCGGCAAACTCGACCGCTCTAAAGCTGAAAACACCATCGAACTGCCGCCTTCGACTTCAGAAAATCCACAAATCGATATTCTGGTTGAGGGAATGGGCCGCATTAATTTTGCCGAATACCTGATCGACCGCAAAGGGATTACCGATCGTGTCTCGCTGAATGGCATGACCCTGATGAACTGGCAGATTTTCAATTTGCCGATGGATGAAAACTTTGTGCAAAACCTGAGATATTCTTCCGGAGAACCAACAAAACCAGGTAATTTCTTCCGGGGCGAATTCAAGCTGACCGAAACCGGCGACACGTACCTGGATTTAAGCCGGTGGGAAAAAGGAGTGGTTTGGGTAAACGGCCACAATTTGGGAAGATATTGGAACATTGGGCCTCAAAAACAATTGTATTGTCCGGCGCCGTGGCTGAAAAAAGGAAAGAACGAAATCGTGATTTTCGATCTTCATCAACTGGAGGCCAAACCGGTGAGTGGGGCGAAAAAAATGGAATAGATTTTCGAAAAAAGATCACCTATTATTTCATCAAAAATTTCTCTGAAGAGCTTTGCGGGTAGATATTCAGCCCATTTTTCTAACTTGCAGCCCCGTTC
>JBBIHV010000214.1:1441-4480 GCA_037446835.1 Sunxiuqinia sp.
ATCGGCGGGGCATTGACCGATGCTTCGGCTGAGGTTTTTGCCAAACTTCCGGAGCAAGCCCAAAAAGAATTCCTGACCGCTTATTACGATCAGGAGAAAGGGATCGGCTATAATTTTGCCCGCACCAACATTGCCAGTTGCGATTTTTCGAGTGATACTTACAGCTATGTGGCCGACAACGACACTTCTCTGAACTCGTTCAGCGTGGCCCACGACGAGAAATTCCGTATTCCGTTTATCAAACAGGCGATTGCTGCGGCTGGCGGAAAATTGCCGTTGTTTGTCAGCCCGTGGAGCCCACCAGCCTGGATGAAAGATAACCACGATGCCTTGCACGGCGGGAAACTGCTGGCAAAATGCGACCAGGCCTGGGCCAACCATTACGTGAAATTCATCAAAGCCTACGAATCGGCAGGGATTCCAGTTTGGGGACTTTCGGTGCAGAATGAACCCATGGCCAAACAAATATGGGAATCGTGCATTTATACAGCCGAAGAAGAACGGGATTTTGTGAAGAATTACCTCGGGCCAACTTTGCTGAAAAATGGGTTGGGCGATAAAAAACTGATCGGCTGGGACCACAACCGCGATCTGATTTTTCAGCGTGCCAGTGTCTTACTGGCCGATCCGGAAGCAGCAAAATACATCTGGGGGCTCGGGTTTCACTGGTACGAAACCTGGACTGGCAGCGCCATGCAGTTCGAAAACCTGGTACGTGTGAAAGAAGCATTTCCGGAGAAGGAACTGATCTTTACCGAAGGTTGTGTCGAAAAGTTCAGCCTCGACCGCGTGAACGACTGGGCACTGGGCGAACGTTACGGAAATTCGATGGTGAACGATTTTAACTGCGGAACGGTTGCCTGGACCGACTGGAACGTACTTCTGGACGAAAACGGCGGGCCAAATCACGTGGGCAATTTCTGCTTCGCCCCGGTTCATGCCGACACGAAAACCGGAAAACTGATCTACACCAACAGCTATTATTACATCGGGCAGTTCTCGAAATTCATTAAGCCCGGAGCCAAACGGATCAGTTGCTCGACCAACCGCGACAAGCTTCAGGCCACAGCTTTCGTTAATCCTGACGGAAAAATTGTGGTAGTTGTGCTCAATATTTCCGACGAAAAACTGCCCTTCCGCTTGTGTATTTCCGGAAAAGCAGCTCAGACAGTCAGCCGTGCACATTCCATTATGACCATGGTTATCTGAAACGCGTTTTCGCCAGGCAATTCAGGAAAAAGTTTTCAATTTCCTGACAATCAGAAAAAAATGCAAGCGCTCAATCTGGATCGAATCCGAAGAGCACTTGCATTTTTTAATACCGACGACCGGTTTTGCGGGTTTGTCGCCTTTGGCGGAAACCCCGGTTATTCAATTTTCTTCAAAAATCCAGGCGCTTTGCGGTGTTTGGTGGCCTGCTCGTAAGCAAAGGCCAGTTTTACTAAAACCGGTTCGCTCCAGGCACGGCCAAAAAAGGTAATGCCAACCGGCAACTCGTGCACAAAACCAGCCGGAACCGTAATGGCCGGATAACCTGCAATAGCTGCAGGTTCGGAGCTTCCACCGCCAAAATGGTCGCCGTTCACCAGGTCGATGGTCCAGCTTGGGCCATTGGTTGGGGCAATCAGCGCATCCAGCTTGTGCTGGTCCATCAGCCAGTCAATTCCTTTTTCGCGGGTCAGTTCCTTCGCCTTGGCCAGCGCCTGAAGGTAAACCGGTTCATCCAATCCTCCCGTTTTTTCGGCCTCTTCCATGATTTCCTGGCCAAACCATTTCAGTTCAGGTTCATTTTTCTTATTAAATTCAATCACATCGGCCAGCGACTGTACCGGCACGCCCGAACGTGTTTTCAGGTAAGCATTCAGGTCGGCCTTAAATTCTGAAATCAGTACCTGCCATTCCTGTTTTCCCCATTCCCCGCGGTTTTCAAACTTCAGGTTTTCGACCGTTTCGGCCCCGGCATTTTTCAATGCCTGAATGGCTTCGCCCATCAGTTTATCGACTTCGGACGAAAAACCAAAAAAGTCGGAAGCGATCCCAATACGGGCATTTTTCAAACCGCCGGCATCCATATAACTGGAATAATCCTGGGCCTTTTCAGCCAGCGCTCCGAGCAACACTGCAGCATCAGAAACCGTCCGTGCCATGGGTCCAGCCGTATCCTGCGTATGCGAAATCGGCACAATACCATCGCCACTCCACAGGCCAACGGTTGGCTTAATTCCTACAATTCCGTTAATTCCTGAAGGGCAAACGATCGATCCATCAGTTTCAGTGCCGATGCCGATGGCACACAAATTGGCCGAAACGGCAACTCCCGTTCCGGCGCTTGAACCACAGGGACTCCGGTCGGTGCAAAACGGATTGCGCGCCTGTCCGCCTCTCCCGCTCCATCCGCTCGACGACCGGTTGGAACGGAAATTCGCCCATTCGCTCAGGTTGGTCTTGCCAAGCAAAACAGCTCCGGCTTCGCGAAGTTTTTGAATAATCACTGCATCGTTGGGTGCCGGGCTGCCAACCAGCGCCAGCGAACCGGCTGATGTTTGCATTTGGTCGCCGGTGTCGATGTTGTCTTTAATCAGGATGGGAATTCCATGCAACGGGCCACGCGTTTTCCCGGCTTTGCGCTCCGCATCGAGCTGCCGGGCAATTTTCAGCGCGTCGGGGTTAACCTCAATAACCGCGCGCAATTCGGGGCCATTCGTGTTGATCAGCTCAATCCGGGTGAGATATTTTTGGGTAATTCCTTCGGAAGTGAAAGCTCCGGAACTCATTTTTTCCTGAAGTTGGGAAAGGGTCATTTCACCGAGATCAAAACTGGTAAAGTCTTCAGGAGTTTGGGTCTGAGTTGCAGTCAGAACACAAGAACTCAACGGGGCCAGTGCAAGAGTTCCACCTCCCAGCACGGCTGTTTTAAAGAAGTTTCGGCGTTTCATTTTGCGGGTTTTAGTTCGAAACCACAATTTAAGAAAGGATTTTGGTTCCTCAAGCAATGCCCGTAAAAAAAGTCAGGGCTCCACGCAAAGTGAAACCCTGACT
>JBBIHV010000215.1:0-4459 GCA_037446835.1 Sunxiuqinia sp.
ACCAATTCAAGGCTTTCGTAACCTTTCTGAACGGCTTCGAGGTTCATAGGAATCAGTTTGTGGTGGCGTGCGGGCAACGATTTCTGCAAACCTTTTTCAACACTTCCCATCTGAACAACGGGTTTGGCCTTCAGGAATGCGCCCAGGACCACCATGTTAAAGGTTTTAACGTTGCCCAATTCGGCAGCAATCAGTGTTCCTTCAATCTTATAAATATTGATGTCGGTGCGTTTTGGGGGATGGATAATCCCGTTAGGATCGTATATTAACACGCCTCCGGGTTTGACCATCGGTTCAAATTTGTCCATCGATTGCTGGTTCAGGATGATGGCCGTATCGTATTCGTTCAAAACCGGGGAACTGATCCGGGTGTCGCTCAGGATAACGGTAACATTTGCTGTTCCGCCGCGCATTTCAGGTCCATAGGATGGGAACCAGGAGACTTCCTGATTGGCCATCACGCCCGAATATGCTAAAATTTTCCCCATCGAAAGCACTCCCTGTCCGCCAAATCCGGCTATAATGATTTCTTCAGTCATGGTTTTCAGTTTTTAAGTGTTTTAAAACTTTCAGGATCGGTTTTCGAACTGTCTTTCAAATCGCCCGGAGGGTAAAAGGCGAACATATTTTCGGCCATCCATTCGTTTGCTTTTACCGGGGTCATTTTCCAGTTCATGTTGCAGGTTGAAACTACCTCGACAAACGAAGTCCCTTTTTTGTCGATTGCCGCCTTAAAGGCTTTGGCAATGGCTTTTTTGCATTTCCGGATTGAAGCTGGCGTATGAACCGATTGTCTGGTCACATACGACGTTCCGGGCAATTGGGCAATCAGTTCTGTGATTTTCAACGGATAGCCGTTGCGTCCGACATCGCGGCCGTTTGGGGTTGTGGCGGTAACCTGTCCGATTAACGTTGTTGGCGCCATTTGTCCGCCGGTCATTCCGTAAATGCCGTTGTTAATGAAGATGACAACGATGTTTTCCCCCCGGTTACAAGCATGTAAAATTTCGGCAGCGCCTATTGATGCTAAATCGCCGTCGCCCTGATAGGTGAACACAATTTTATCGGGATTGGTACGCGCAATTCCGGTTGCAACAGCGGGAGCCCTTCCGTGGGCTGCTTCCTGCCAGTCGATTTCGATGTAGTTGTATGCAAAAACGGAGCAACCTACCGGGGCCACGCCAATGGTTTTCTCCTGAATGTCGAGATCTTCGATCACTTCGGCCAACAGGTTATGTACCACGCCGTGACTACAGCCCGGGCAGTAATGCATGGTATTGCCGGTCAATAATTTTGGTTTTTCGTAAACCAGGTTCTTTGGGTTAATGATATCTGCCAGTTCCATAATTTATCCTCCTATCAGTTTTTGTTCCAGGGCTGCCAATACTTCAACCGGGCTATGGATGATGCCGCCCATTCTTCCAAAATGTTTTACGGGTATTGAACTTCCGGCCAGGCCAACAGTTAGTTGGACATCTTCGATCATTTGTCCGGCATTCATTTCAACCACCAACATTCCTTTCACTTGTTTGGCCCGCGCAGCAATTGGTTTCTTCGGAAATGGGAACAAGGTAATTGGTCGTAAAAGTCCAACTTTGATCCCTTTTTCACGTGCCAGGTCAACGGCTTTCTGGCATACCCGCGATGATGATCCGAAAGCGACCAGAAGGTATTCGGCATCTTCGCACTGAATTTCCTCAAAAAGCACTTCCTCCTCTTCCATCTTCGCGTATTTTTCCTGAAAACGGATGTTGTTCGTTTCCATCCTTCCGGAATCCATTTCGAGCGAAGTTATGATGTTCCGCTCCCGGTTTGGTTTACGTCCGTTGGTAACCCATGAACCATATTTTTGATCAATTTCTTCGTCGGTAGTTCTTGGGATAAAATCGGAAAGGACTACTTTTTCCATCATCTGGCCGATCACGCCGTCGGTTAGGATCATGGCCGGGTTGCGGTATTTGAACGCCAGCTTAAAGCCAAGGTCAACAAAATCGTTCATTTCCTGAACTGATGACGGCGCCAGGACAATCAGATGGTAATCGCCATGGCCGCCACCTTTGGTCGATTGAAAATAATCGGCCTGCGATGGTTGGATGGTTCCCAGACCGGGGCCTCCGCGCTGTACGTTTACAATGACACAGGGCAATTCGGCACCGGCAATGTATGAAATCCCTTCAGACATTAAACTAATTCCGGGGCTGGAGGAAGAAGTGATCACTTTTTTACCGGTTGCCGCAGCACCGTATAACATGTGAATGGAGGCAATTTCGCTTTCAGCCTGAAGGACAACCATGCCGGTTTCATTCCAGGGCTCACGTTCCATCAGGGTTTCCATTACTTCCGACTGGGGAGTGATGGGGTATCCGAAATAACCATCACATCCGCAGCGAATAGCTGCTTCAGCAATTACTTCATTCCCTTTCATTAATCTTAATTCTCCCATATTTTTTGAATTTGTTTGTTGCTTATTTTAACAAGTGCCTTGAGTGCCTAAAGTTCGGAGTGCCTAAAGTACTCTAGGCACTCCGAACTTTAGGCACTTCGAACTTCTTATATTTTTACCCGGTAAACGGTGATGCAGGTGTCGGGGCATACTGTTGCACAATTTGAACATCCGATGCACGCTTCCGGGTTTTTCATGAACGAATAATGGTATCCGCGGCTGTTTACCTGTTTGTTTTGGCCCAGGACTTCCTCCGGGCACGCTACCACACAAAGGCCGCATCCTTTGCATTCCTCGTTGTCAACCACTACCGCTCCAATTACTTTTGCCATAATTTGATTTTTAATTGTATCGCATTTGCCGGAATGTAACCAGTTGTTACAAAACTACTTTAAACGTTTTTTTTGATGTGCAACAAAAGTTGCGAAATCAAAGCTTATGAAGCACCCTTGTGAATATGTTCCGGTGTATTCCCAGGTAGGATGCAATGTGTTGTCTTTGCACTCTTTGTACAAGAACATTGTTTTCGGCTATAAACTTCTTGACACGTTGAATGGCCGTTAACGACTGAAAAGCATAAACCCTTTTAAGGGCCTGCACATAACTTGCTTCGGCCAATACCCTGACCATGTGCTCCAACTGCGGATTTTGCTGGGTTAACGTGTCGTATTCCGATTTTGTAATGTAAATAATGGTTGAATCCTCGTATGCCCTGATCGATTCAGTTGACTTGCTTTCGAGCATAAAACTCTCGTGGCTGGTAATGATGGCATGGTTGGGTGGATAAAAAAAGTTGGAAATCCATTCCTGCCCTGTTTCTGAAATGTAGGTGGAATAGAGTATTCCATCCAAAACGATTCCTAATTTTTGAGACTGGTCGCCATAATTCAGAAAATGCTCTCCTTTTTTCAGTTTCTCCGGACTCTTCGTAGCAAAGAATTTCTTTAACTGAACCAAGGTTCTTCTATATTCCGGAAGGAGATAGTCAATGGAAGTCATTTTAATGCCCAAAGTTTTCGTTGAAAAGTCTCAGTCGTTTTTCCAAATCGTCAAATTGATCGCGTTTTACATGCGAAACGCAGGCCCGCAAGCCTTCCTTTTCGCTGCCCGTATTTTTCAGGGTAATTGCGCTAATCCCATATTGCAAAAGATTTTCCAGCAATTCGCCCCCGGTCATTCCCGGATACCCGATGGTAAAATAAAATCCATCGGCAATGGGCTCGTCCCCGTCTTTTTCATACACGATCCGGAACCCGTTTTCGACGAACAAATCCTTCATGATTTTGGCTTTCCGGCCATATTCCCTGACGTCTTCAATAAAATTAAATTTCCCGTCGCTGGCCGCTTTAAACATTTCAGCAAGGGCATACTGAACCGAATGCGTAATTCCGGAAGAAAGGGCATACAAAACATGCATCACAATGGTGAACCCGAATGGTTTATGACCGAAACGGGTTTCCAGGTTTTCGTATTGCCTGTTCCACAAAGCATTTGAAATGGCCATGATGGCGCCGCGTTGTCCGGCGTATGAAAAAATCTTGGAGGCTGAAATAAATAAAACATAATTGTCGGTGTATTTTGCAACCGATGGCTGGTAAGGCGACTTCCCGGGCGTATATAAATCTTTCCGGAAATCCATTCCGAAATAGGCCAGGTCTTCCATTACAATGACATCGTATTTGGTGGCCAGCTCGCCAATAATCTGAAGCTCTTCCTCGGTCAGGCAAATCCAGCTCGGGTTATTCGGATTTGAATATACCACGGAATTGATGTTCCCTTTTTCGAGAAACGACTCAAGCTTTGCCCGAAGTTTTTCGCCCCTGAACTCAAACACATCAAACGACTGATATTTATGACCCATTACCGTCATTTGCTGTTTTTGTACCGGGAATCCGGGATCAATAAACAGGGTCGTATCCTTTTGCTGATCGACATGGCCGGCAACCAGCAGCGCGGCATAGGTTCCCTGCATCGATCCGGTTGTCGGGATGCAGCTTGCCGGTTCAACATCCACAT
>JBBIHV010000216.1:0-4456 GCA_037446835.1 Sunxiuqinia sp.
TCTCCTTATTCCAATATTATCGGGCCAATTTCATTTTAAACCTGCATTTCGTTTCCGATAGGTGATTTCACTCCGGAAACAAAATTTATAATGGCAATGAAAAATTTCAAATCTAAAAAGCTGTACATTCTGGCAGCCTTTATCGTGATTCTCTCATATCAGGGAATCGCTCAAACAGCATTCAAATCGCTGAATTATATTTACCGCATTTCCGGTAAATCGACTGTTGCAGGGATTCATAACCGCGAGCCAAACAGTAATCCACACTTATGGACTGATTCGATTTCTGTATTAACCGGAAAAACTCCCGGATTCTGGAGTGGGGATTTTTTGTTTTTGACAGATGACGTAAATGCCCGTTGGAATATGATTTATGAGGCAGAAAAAGCCTGGAAGAAAGGTTCGTTGGTTAATATAATGTGGCACACCTGTTCCCCCGCTCATGCCGAACCATGTGCTTGGAATGATTCCGGAGTTCTTGATAAATTGTCTGATCCGGAATGGACTTCATTAATAACCGATGGCGACACGCTTAATTTGGTATGGAAAAGCCGGTTGAATATTATAGCCACCTATCTTCAGTACCTCAAGGATAAAAAGGTAGAAGTTTTGTTTCGCCCCTTTCATGAGATGAACCAACCTGTTTTTTGGTGGGCAGGCCGGAAAGGGAACAATGGTACAGCCAAACTATATCAAATAACTCATGATTACCTGAAATACACCAAAGAATTAACTAATCTGATTTGGGTTTGGGACCTTCAGGATTTCAATACGTTAAGTACTGATTTGGTTGATTACAATCCCGGAAACGATTATTGGGATGTATTGGCCATGGATATGTATAGCAGCGATGGAACCGACTATACAACCGACAAATACAATGCCTGCTTAAATGCAGCAAAAGGAAAGCCAATAGCCATCGGAGAGTGCCAAATGCTGCCAACCTCAGCTGAATTAAAGGAACAACCTAAATGGACATTTTTTATGAGTTGGGCTGAGTTGACAATTAAACACAATACCATTGCACAAATACAGGAACTGTATGGAGCTGCAAACGTGATTACATTAGATGAAATGCCCGGATGGATTTCAGAATTGAAAAAGTAATTTTGGTGGCTAATAAGAACATCACTAAAATAAAAGGTATTTTTGAGTGAAGCAAAAAACAAATTGTGAAAATCAATGAACAGAAGTAACTTGAACCAATCAAACTTATTCGGAAGACTTTTAATCTTCACGATCCTTTTTTCAATTTCAATTGGAATTCAGGCACAGTCCAAATTAAATTTTGGCCTTAACCAACCACAAGATCCTGCCACATTACCTGTTTCTGTTGCAAAACCCCAATCTTCCATCCGGAAGGCGAAAACGGTTGTTCGGGCTGAAATTCAAAAATTAACTGAAAACGAATATTGGCTTTCTTCGGGCTGGGAAATGGCTGATGCAGATCAGGTTACCGGATCCGATCAATCCATATTTAATCCCAATTTTAATACTTCCGGCTGGTTCAGTGCCACTGTTCCAGGAACCGTGTTAACCACTTTGGTTGATCAGGGAGTTTATCCTGATCCGTATTTCGGACTGAATAACTTGTCTATTCCGGATTCACTTTGCCGGAAAGAATGGTGGTACCGTTTGCAGGTTAAACTTCCGGAAAATATCGCCGGAAAAACTATATGGTTATTGTTCAACGGGATTAATTACAAAGCCGATATTTGGCTGAACGGCAAATTGCTCGGTCGGATTACCGGTGCATTTATGCGTGGAGAGTTTGACGCCACCAGTTCGATAAACCTTCAGGGTAAAAATATTCTGGCGGTTCATATTTTCCCGCCAAATAATCCGGGTATTCCTCATGAGGAATCGCTTAAAGCTGGCCCCGGACCAAATGGCGGGCAATTGTGTCTGGATGGACCAACATTTATCTCGTCCGAAGGTTGGGACTGGATTCCGGGAATCCGCGACCGAAACATCGGAATCTGGCAGGATGTCCGGCTGCGTTTGACCGATGCCGTTACAATTTCCGATCCACAGATAATAACCGATTTACCCTTGCCCGATACAACCCGTGTGGCGATTACCATAAAATCCGGAATCCGGAACAATTCTTCCAGAGTTCAACAGGTAATCGTCAGCGGGCAGATTGAAAACATCGGATTCAGCAAAACGCTGGATTTAAAGCCAAACGAATTTAAAACGATAAGCTTTTCCCCGGCAGAATTTCCTCAGTTGAACCTTAAAAACCCAAGGCTTTGGTGGCCAAATGGTTATGGCCGTCCGGAATTGTATGGCCTGAAATTACGTGCAACGCTTGAGAACGGCAACCTTTCCGATCAGCAAAGCGTTCGTTTCGGGGTGCGTGAATTTTCCTATGAATTGTCGGTTGCCCAACCCGAAAAAGCAATGTGGCGCGTCGAATTCAATCCGGTGAAAGCTGCCGGGAAAGTCATGTTCAACAATGTTGACCGAATGGATGTTGGTCAGGGTACTTTTATTTCCAAACTGGCCGAAACGGCAGATCCTTCATTGCTTACCTCTATCAGCAAAAATAGCGACAATCCTTTCCTGACAATCAAAGTAAACGGAGTACCGGTTTTCTGTAAAGGCGGAAACTGGGGTATGGACGACGGCATGAAAAGGGTTTCGCGCGAACGGCTGGAACCCTATTTCAAACTTCACCGCGATGCCCATTTCAACATGATCAGGAACTGGACCGGTGAAAGTACCGAAGAGGTTTTCTATGACCTTTGCGACGAATACGGAATGTTGGTTTGGAACGACTTCTGGCTCTCGACCGAAGGATACAACCTGAATGTGTACGACAACACCTTGTTCATGGCCAATGCAACCGACGTCGTGAAGCGGTTCCGAAACCATGCTTCCATTGCCATCTGGTGCCCGCGTAACGAAGGATATGCCCCGTTGCAAATCGAGCCACAACTTCAGTCGCTTATTGCAACTGAAGACGGGACACGCATGTATCAGCCAAACTCGCGCAATCTGAACCTTCGCCCAAGCGGGCCATGGAATTACATGACCGATCCCGCTGATTATTTACGGAATATTGCCGAAGGGTTTTCTACTGAACTCGGAACGCCGTCGATACCCACTGCCGCAACCATTCGCTCGTTTATGCCTGAAGAAGATCAGTGGCCAATCAGCGACACCTGGTATTATCACGATTTGCACGACGGACAAAAAGAGTATTTGAAAGCAATTGAAACGAAATACGGGAAAAGCGACAATCTGGATGACTTTTGTAAAAAGGCTCAATTGGTGAATTACGACAGCCACCGGGCCATGTTCGAAAGCTGGAACAGCAAAATGTGGAATAAAACCAGCGGAATGCTTTTGTGGATGAGCCATCCGGCCTGGCCAAGCACGGTTTGGCAAACCTATTCGTGGGATTACGAGACTTTTGGCTCCTATTTTGGTTCGAAAAAAGCCTGCGAACCCATTCATATCCAGTTGAATCTGAACGACAACAGCGTGGTTGTAATCAATACATCACTGAAACCATATAACCCGTTAAACACCACCCTCGAACTCTATGATTTGAAAGGGAAAAAATTATACAGCAAAACCGATCCAATCAAGGTTTTGGCTGACCAGTTAACCAATTGTTATCCTGCTGAAATGCCAGCCGGATTGCCATCGGTTTATCTGCTGCGCTTGAGCCTGGTTGAAGGAAATAAAGTTTTGTCGCAGAATGAATACTGGAAAAGTAATCATCCGGATGGTAATTTCAACGAATTTAATAGTCTGGCAGAAGCACATTTGGCAGCAAAAGTGATCAAACAGGAAACGGGTAAGGTAACATTTGTAGTTTCCAACCCTTCCAAATCAACGGCTATTGAACTGAAATTCAATCTACGTGATCCAAAAAGCGGCAAAATCCTGCTTCCGGCTTACTTCTCCGACGGATATTTTACGCTGCTTCCGGGTGAGAAAAAGCAAATGGCTATTGAATGGAATCGTTCGGTCCAAAAGAACCCGGAAGTAATTGTGGAAGGCTATAACCTGAAATCGCAGGCGCTGTTTATGATCAAATAGGATAATATTTTTCCCAATTTTGATTAAGCGGGAACGAAACAAGAAAGAGATCGGGAATGACCTCTTTCTTGTTTTATTGACATGTTACAAAATTTAGATTCCTAATTCCGGTCGAAGTATTTGGTGTGAAGCAATTCGTGCGACAAGTGGCTGAGTGGTTGTTTCAGGAACTCTTCATAGATTTGGGCAACTTCGGGGTTCAGGTGCGACTTGCGCAATTGTTTTCCCTCGTCTTCCTTGTAAATCGCTTCTATTCGTTTTTTCCGGATCTCGTTGGTTGTGAAGCGTGGTTGTCCGCCGCCGCCGATACAGCCACCCGGGCAGTTCATTAGCCAGCATCCGGATTATCCGCTCATCGTTCATGTTTTTCCGGCAACAATCAATAAGAAAGCTACTTTCGAGG
>JBBIHV010000217.1:0-4379 GCA_037446835.1 Sunxiuqinia sp.
CAACTCAATTTGCCCCGGCGCCAATGCAGGGTGGTAACCCGCCTTCAGGAAAAAGTGAAGACTGTCTGTACCTGAACGTTTGGACACCTGCAAAATCGGCCAATGAAAAAATCCCCGTACTGGTCTGGATTTACGGCGGCGGATTTAGTTTCGGCTCAACATCCGAACCCGGATACAGCGGCGAGAAGCTGGCAAAAAAAGGAGTTGTTCTGGTAAGCATTGCCTACCGTGTCGGGCAACTCGGATTTTTGGCACATCCTGAATTGAGCGCCGAAAATCCGAATCATGTTTCAGGAAATTACGGAATCCTCGACCAGATTGCCGGACTGAAATGGATACAAAAGAATATTGCCGCTTTTGGTGGCGACCCCAATAAGGTGACCATCTTTGGAGAATCGGCCGGAGGAATTTCCGTGAGCATGTTGTGTGCTTCGCCTTTGGCCAAAGGATTGTTCCAGGGCGCAATTTCTGAAAGTGGTGGATCATTCGGGCCAACACGTGCCAAAACGTATCCGGGCGAAAACATGAAAACCTTGAAACAAGCCGAAGCTGACGGTATAGCTTATGCTCAAAAAGTGGGCGTTTCGTCGATTGCTGAACTGCGCAAAATGGAAGCCGATAAACTTCCTTTAGGCATGGGAATGGGCGGCGGATGGCCAATTACCGATGGATTTGTAATTCCGGATGATCAGCACAAACTTTATGAAGCCGAAAAATACAACGATGTTCCGGTCCTTATTGGATACAACTCCGACGAAGGGGCCAGTTTTTCAAGAGAAAGAACTCCTGAAGAGTATATTGCAGGGGTGAAAGCCCGTTACGGAAAGTTTGCGGATGAATTGATAAAAGCTTATCCTGCTACAGAAAATTCTGTTCCGAAAACAGCCCGAGACCTGATGCGCGATGCTGCTTTTGGCTGGCAAACCTGGAGCTGGGCAAGACTTCAGTCGCAAACCGGAAAGTCGAAAGTTTTCCTGTACTATTTCGATCAGCACCCGGATTATCCAAAAGATTCGCCCAGGTATGGTTATGGCTCGCCGCACGGTCAGGAAGTAGCTTACGTTTTTCAGCATCTCGATGCATCGAATCCTCAGACCACAAAATCTGATCTGGAAATTTCGGAAGCAATGGGTACTTACTGGACCAACTTCGCCAAATACGGCAATCCAAACGGACAAGGAGTTCCAGTCTGGCCTGCTTTCAGCGACAAAAACCCTGAAGTGATGCACCTTGGACCAACACCTCATGTAGGACCTGTGCCAAGCGCCGAATCCCTTAAAGTATTGGATGGCTATTTCGAATGGAGAAGGACCCCGGAAGGTGAAGCCTGGGCAAAATAATGAAAACAATCTAAAAATAATAAAAATGAAATTAAAACTGGGTTTAATCCTCATCGTAGGATTTCTAATTTCAAGTAGTAAAGCGTTTTCGCAGGATCCAAATTTTTACATTTACTTGTGCTTCGGGCAATCGAATATGGAAGGTGCCGCCAAAGCTGAGCGTCAGGATTCAACGGTCAATCCGCGCTTTCAGGTTATGGAAGCGGTTAATTGTGAAAACCTTAACCGCAAAATGGGCAACTGGTATCCGGCTGTTCCACCACTGTGCCGTTGTAAAACCAACCTGGGGCCTACCGATTATTTCGGAAGAACAATGGTTGCAAATCTTCCGGAGAAAGTAAAAGTGGGGGTAATTGTTGTGGCCATTGGTGGATGCAAAATTGAGCTTTTCGACAAAGACAATTACCAGTCATACGTCGAAACCGCGCCGGGCTGGATGAAGGGCATGATCAAAGAATACGACGGAAATCCCTACGGACGTTTGGTCGAAATGGCTAAACTGGCTCAGAAGGACGGAGTTATCAAGGGTATTCTTCTTCATCAGGGCGAATCGAATTCGAACGACAGCCTGTGGACACGAAAAGTAAAAGGCG
Source organism: Sunxiuqinia sp. (assembly GCA_037446835.1). Taxonomy (GTDB): domain Bacteria; phylum Bacteroidota; class Bacteroidia; order Bacteroidales; family Prolixibacteraceae; genus Aquipluma. The sequence continues at coordinate 1,934 of JBBIHV010000217.1, forward strand.
TTTACGATAACCTGATGAAAGACCTGAACCTTGAACAAAAAAATGTTCCGCTGCTTGCAGGCGAAACGGTGAATGCCGACCAGAAAGGAATTTGTGCAGGCATGAACACCATCATTGCCACACTGCCGCAAACATTGCCCAATTCGTATGTGATTTCTTCGGCAGGTTGTGCCGATGGCCCTGATAATCTGCATTTCAGCGCAGCCGGTTACCGTGAACTCGGGAAACGATATGCCGAAAAGATGCTTTCTTTATTGGGAGTTAAGATTACCAAACCATAATGACCAATATACTATTTCAGAAATAGTTACGAATGAAAAAGATTAGAAAAATGCGAAAATATTTTTATGTTGCCTTAGCTTTGATCAGTTTAACTGTTTTGAAATCAAGTCCGGTTGAAGCTCAGGATCAATCTGATCCCTCGTTTTATCAGGAAGTTAAAACCTATACCAATCCGGTTTTGCCTGGTGATCATCCCGATCCGACTTTGCTGAAAGTTGGCGACGATTTCTACCACTGTGGCTCAACTTTTCATTTCACTCCGTATATGCCGATTTATCATTCCAAAGACCTGGTTCATTGGGAAGTGATTGGGCGGGTATTGCCGCCATCAAAAGCTGGCTGGGTTTCCGATCGTCCTTCGGCAGGAATCTGGCAGGGCGCAATCACTTATTTCTACGGTTCGTACTGGATTTATTTTTCCGCCGGCGGACAATGGTTTTGCAAGGCTGATTCTCCTAAAGGTCCCTGGACTGATCCGGTTGAGGTAAAAACCAATTCAACGACTGGTCCGCTTGGTTACGACAACTCCATTTTTGTGGATGATGATGGCAAACCGTACATGGTTATAAAAAATGGCCAGAAAGTGAACCGAATTCAGGAACTTGGAAAAAATGGCCAATTAGCAGGTACGGTGATGAACCTCGACTGGATCAATGCGAAATTGCAATACAGTTGGGCTGAAGGACCAGTGATGTGCAAGCGCAACGGATTTTATTACTATTTTCCGGCTGGCGATGTTTCGGGTGGACAGTATGTTCTGAAAGGTAAAGAACTGACCGCCGATTCAACCAAATGGGAACGGTTGGGTGATTTCTTTAAGCCAATCAGTGATCCCAATGTTGGTTTCCGCCGCCCCAATCACATGTCGGCCCCTGTTCAGTTGGCTGATGGAACCTGGTGGACCATTGCCCAGAGCTATGAGAAATACGGTGGCGATGACTGGTCGGGTACCGGTCGCCAAACTTCGCTTTATCAGGTTATTTGGGAAGGCGATCGTCCGTGGGGAGTGGCTCCGACGACACAACCTTTGCTGAAACCAAACCTGCCACAATCGGGCATTCTATGGAGAAGTGTTCAAAGCGACGATTTTGATGCGGATGTTTTAAGCCCAAACTGGCATTTTCTCACTAAAAAAGCGGCCTCATCTTATTCACTTTCAGCAAGAAAAGGCTGGGTAAGGCTCACTCCGGAAACCGAACGGACACATCTGGTCCAGAAAGAAACCGACCATTATTATACGGCTGTGACGAAAGTTGATCTGGATGCCACGGATGCCGCTGCCAAAGCCGGAATTTACCTTACCAATGGAAATCAAAAAGTTGTGGTGAGATTATATACCGGTTTCGATAACGGAAAGAAAATCATTTTCGACCTGGATAAAGAAACCCGCAGCATCGCCAACGAATTTGGGAATACCGTATTCCTGAAAATTGAACGTAATTGGCACAATTTAAGCGCATGGTGCAGTGGTGATGGCAAAACCTGGAAGTCGCTGGGTGAGCCGATCAGCGCCGTGAACCTCGATAAGGTGCAGCCAAATTACAACTCGTGGGTAGGCACAAGCATCGGATTATTTGCCGAAGCTAAACCAGCCGATTTCGATTTCTTTATTTGCAAAGATGGTTTTTCACCAATTTTGGCGGCCGGTTATCGCAACTATTTTGGTATCAAAACAATCCGGAAAGAATCGGAAAAAGCAGTCACCAACACTTCACCAAATGGCGGATGGTTCATGATTTCAGGAGTAGAACTGGGAAAAACATCTCCTTCAGCCATTGAAGTTCTGGCTTCTTCAGGCTCGAATGGGAAACTTGAAATCTGGCTGGACGATTTGAAGGATGGAAAACTGATAGCAACCATCCCGGTGAGTTCAACTGGTGGCGAAGATAACTGGAAGGCATTCTCCAAAGCCATCAAAGGCGTTTCCGGTCACCACGATGTGTTTGTAAAATTCCCGGCTGGAAGTGAAGGCGGCATAAAAATTAAGTCATTCCGGTTTGTGAAGTAAAATTGCATTCACGTCAGGTAAAGAATGATCAGGTAATTCTGGGTTGAAAGAAGATTTGAAAAAGTAAAACTTGAAAAATGAAGAGAAAATTTCTGTTTGTAGTTTTATATATATGCTTTTCCCTGATTTCAGGAGCGGCAAAAGCTCAGGATAAAC
>JBBIHV010000218.1:0-1101 GCA_037446835.1 Sunxiuqinia sp.
TCGTGAAAAGAGGGGAGATTGCCCGGATTAGGGATTACAGCGATTTATTTGTAATCATTGAGGTGAGCAGCTCCTTAAAAATCCGGTGTGTTTCGACTTTTACAAAGTGTTATTGAATTTATGAATAATGGAAAATGAATCAAAACCAACTCACCCCCGGCCCCTCTCTTCGTGAAAAGAGGGGAGATTGCCCGGATTTGGGGGCGATGGTGTGAGTCAATTCGTTTAATTGTCAATAAATTGGTTATACCACAGTTCAAGTGAAAGCACGCCCCATAATCCACGGCCAAATGGTTGTTCCGACTGGATGAGTTTTTCTATGTGGCTTGTATTCAGAATATTGCGTTCGCTTGCCTTTTTTGACAGTAAGGTATCCATGATAAATTCACGTGCCCCATTCTTTGACCAGATGTGCAAAGGGACCGGAAATCCCATCTTGTCTTTCCGGTTAAAAATCGCTTCAGGAATTGAATCCTTCACTGTTCGTTTCATGAAGTATTTTAATTCGCCTCCTTTAAACTTCATCCCGGCAGGCATCCTTGAAATTAAATCAATGATCCTCCGATCCAGAAGCGGTACCCTCGATTCAATTGACGCAGCCATGCTCACCCGGTCTTCAACCTGCAATAGGGCAGGAAGGCTTCCTGTCAGGTCGAATTGTGTCATTTTGTTGTAATAGCTTTTTGTGTCAGGTTGATTAAAAAAGGATGAAAATTTACCAAAGATTGCCTTTTCGTCGCGACCGTTAAGGAAATCGTCACTGAAGAAGCCTTTTGAAGAACCCATTCGGTTTATTAAATTGTAATATCTTCTGTCCATGGGCTCAAATGTGTCTTCTTTCCAGAAGCTTTTCATCATGGGCAGATATTGTTTTAAAGAAGGCAGGTTGGGCAAGATGGACCGGAGCGATACAATGTGCCCTTCCTCCTCGTTCGATTCAAAGATCGCGCCTTTTATCGCCTGCTCAAAGTAAGCCACCAGATAACGGGCATATCCTCCAAAAATTTCATCGCCACCCTGACCGCCTAAAATAACTTTAACATGGTTTGAAGCAAATTTTGAAACCACATATTGCGGAAATAATCCGGGACCGGCAACCGG
>JBBIHV010000218.1:1136-4311 GCA_037446835.1 Sunxiuqinia sp.
TCACGTTCGGTTGGGAAGATTTCAAAAAGTTCGGCATTTGCCCTTTCTGCTGCAATCCGGGCATATTTCAGTTCGTTAAATTCAGGCCCTTCATTGAATGCGCCGGAAAACGATTTTAAGGGCTGGTCAACCAATCGCGATGCCATGATGGTGACCAGCGATGAATCCATCCCCCCGCTTAAATAGGTTCCAACCGGCACATCACTTCGCATTTGTTGCATGATGGTGTCGTCCAGAATTTTCTGTAATTCGGAAATAAAATACTTTTCGGTATGAAAAAAATCGGTGCTAAAATTTGGATACCAGTAATTTACCGTCTTTATTTCTCCGGAAAGCAAGTTTAGGATCATGTAATTTCCGGGCTGGACTTTGGAAATATTTTGAAACATAGTTCCTTCGCCCATAATGAACTGAAAGGTGAGGTATTCATATAAATGATCAATTGACGGAGCGGCCTGAATGTCGGGATGGGCGAGGATGGCTTTTATTTCACTGCCGAACACGATCAGCTTTTTATCCTGATACCAATACAGCGGTTTGATACCGAAATGATCGCGTGCAATGTAAATTTTCTGATTTTTCTGATCGTAAATGATGAAGGCAAACATCCCGTTTAAGCGGTCCACAAAGGAATCGCCATATTCCTGATAAAGGTGCAGGATAACTTCCGTATCCGATGTGGTGTGGAAAAAATGACCTTTGCCAAGCAGTTCTTCGCGCAGCTCGATGTAATTGTAAATTTCGCCGTTAAAAACGATGGTGAAATTTTTATATGTCATGGGTTGCTGGCCGGTTTTCAGGTCGATGATCGAAAGCCTTTTGTGAAAAAAACCAGTTGCCTTGTCGATAAACATACCTTCTTCATCGGGGCCACGGTGGTGAATGGTGGCAGCCATATTCCGAAGGATGTCAGGATTGACATTCCGTCCATTTTTATTGATGATCCCTACAAATCCGCACATCTATAATGAATTTTGCTGGTAAATGAATTCAACTTCAACACTTTTGAAAAATCATTTTTTTTTCTTTGTCCGTAAAAGGAAAGGTTTGTTTTCCTTGAATGAATCTGTTAAAATGCCTGCTGAAAAAATCCAGGACGGTTAATACGACCTCAGAGAGGTCAGATATTTATACTCAATACGATGACTCACCCCTTCGTCCCGATCATTCGGGACTCTTCCCCTCTCTACTTGTAGAGAGGGGGGAAGTCCGAGCCTTTGGGCTTGGAGTGAGTGAGTTATTTAATACGGTAATGTATTTTACCATTACTTCAACGCTGACAGGATTATTTCAAATTCCAGACCTTTCAGCGTCGATTGACCTGGAAACGTCACACTAAAAATACGAACTAAGTTCTAAGAATAATTAAATGTTGCATTTCTAATCACGGTTGTCCGGTAAATCAAAAAGTTTATCCGCTACGCGGAATGGCTAATTTGTGTATGTTGATCTACAACACTTTATCCACTACTCGGAAAATTCTCCGTAGAGCCCGTTCCGATAAAATCGGAAAGATTTAGTATTGTAGAAAAAACAAGCCCCGAAAAAGGAGAACCTCGTAGAGGTTCAACAAAATAAGGGCAAATTGAGGGTTTCAGAATTTTTAATCGGTCACCAATGATTTTTTTTCTTTGTCCGTAAAAGGAAAACTCCAAGACGTTTAATACGACCTCAGAGAGGTCAGATATTTATGCTCAATACGATGACTCACCCCTTCGTCCCGATCATTCGGGACTCTTCCCCTCTCTACTTGTAGAGAGGGGGGAAGACAAAACGTCATGGAACCATGTAAGTAATAAGCATCCTTTGTTGTCGAATTTTGTCATCGACTGAGTTAATTGAAAATTCTTTCCTAGTTGAGATTAGAGAATACAAATATTCCGGTGCGCGGCACCTTACTTTGCGGTCATTTATTAACATTTCTACAAAGTTTTTCCAGCGCTGCTATTTTCTATTTATTGGTAAAGGTGCGGAGCAACGAAATCTTTGTAGATAGCAAATATCCTGTTGGAGTAAAGGTGCAGCGCACCGAAATTGAATTACAGGAAAGACTGACCGGCATTAACTTTGTTAAGCTGAAAGACAAAGAAATACGACATTTTTTAATTTACAGCACTTATATCTTTTACTATCAATTGATTTAACCACACTAAACGTCATAGACCTAATTAAAAAATTGGGAATATCTTTTTTACGATCCATTTTAAGCGGTTTAATACCGACTTGCTGAAAATCGTATCCTCCATCCATTTGTCGTAAGTTGAATTTGCTATTACAAATTGAGGGGATTTTAATTTATTGGTTTTCAGTGCTGAGGTATGGATGTTTATATAGTGTAAATTCCCTTTTGTATTTGTACTCCGCATATCGTAGCCAATGTTTTGAATCAGATTGGTCTTGGGGACAACGGCTAATCCGTTGTTAATCCATAAAGTAAACATCCAGCGGTAAGCCCAACTGTTAATCTGCGCGTTTTTTACTTTTTCCAGTTTCAAATACCAGTATGAAGCGGCCCGGTAACGATAGGGCAGGTTATAGGCAAAATTCCGGAGTACATCTTTGTTGTCGAACCCTTCCATTTCACTGTCATACAAATTCCAGGCCCGCTTCCAGGTTGCCCATCCCCAAGAACTTGCATATTTTGAAAAGAAATATGTTTCTGAATTGTTTCGGGTTAAATCAGGATTCAGGTTGCATCCGTTAATTGTCATGATCCGTGTATCATCCTTGTATTTTGTTAATAATTCGTCGCAAAACGGGAAAAAATCTGGGTGGGGGATGCAATCGTCTTCGAGAATGATTAAACGCTCCTCGTTTTCAAAAGCCCATGAAATACCTCCTGAAATTCGGTTCCGGAGTCCCAGATTTTCATCGGAGTAGTTCTTTTTCACTTCACAGACCCAATTTATGACGTTGAAAATATCTCTTGATTTTTGGACTGCTTCTGCCTCCAGCGCCGTTCTTGGGCCGTCAGATATAACATAGAGCTTCGGGGGCTTTAGTTCGCTGATTACCTGAAATAATTTAGTCGCAAAATCCGGACGATTAAAGAGAATGACAAGAATTGGAGTTGTTTGCATGAGTTAAAAAGTTCAATAACAGTTTTTGAATTTTCATTCGAGTTGAGTGGTGGATTGCCACGGACTCCTGCGTTCCCGATTTCCATCGGGACAGG
>JBBIHV010000219.1:0-4276 GCA_037446835.1 Sunxiuqinia sp.
AAAGTCCGGAAACCATTTTTGGCGAGCACATCATGATCAGCTTAATGCCTGCTGTATGCTGTGTGCTGGCTTTTGTGGGCATGTTGTTCTATCCCCTTTCCGATAAAAAAGTCAGGGAAAATTCTGAACAACTCACCCTGAAAAGAAATCTGGCTTAAAAAATATTTTAAATTTCTTATTTTCAGATGAATCACAATTTATTGGAGATAAAACAGCAGGTTAAAGCAGAACTGACGAATAACATTCTGCCTTTCTGGTCCGGAAAAATGATCGATCGGGAAAACGGCGGATTTTTCGGCCAGATGAAAGGCGACGGGCAGCTTGTTCCGGAAGCCGATAAGGGCGGGATATTGAATGCCCGGATACTGTGGTCATTTTCATCGGCTTACCTTCAGGAGAAAAATCCGCATTACCTTGAAATGGCCGGAAGGGCAAAAAATTATATCCTGAACCATTTTTTCGATCCTGAATTTGGTGGAACATATTGGACGATCACGTTTGACGGAAAGCCGCGCGATACAAAAAAACAAATTTATTCGCAGGCATTTTTCATTTACGCCTTTACCGAACACTACCGCGCTTCAGGCGAAACATCGAGCCTCCAGACGGCCATCGAACTTTTCCGGTTGATTGAAAAATACAGCTTCGACCGCGAACTTAACGGCTATCTGGAAGCCTACAGCCGCGACTGGAATTTGCTCGAAGACCTTCGTTTGAGCGAGAAAGATGAGAACGAGAAAAAGACGATGAACACGCATTTGCATGTCCTTGAGGCTTATACCAATTTGTTCAGGGTTTGGAAAGATGAAGGGCTTGAACGCCAATTGCGCAATCTGATCCTGATTTTTACTGAAAAAATTGTGAACCCAAACACCAAACACCTGGATTTGTTCTTCGACGAAAACTGGGATTCGAAAGCTGCAATTGTGTCGTACGGTCACGACATTGAAGCCTCGTGGCTGATTGACGAGGCCGCCCGCGTTTTGGGCGATCAGGATTTACTGGCTGAGGTGCAGCAAATCTGCATCGGTATAGCCAACGCTGCCTGTGAAGGGTTGCAGCCTAACGGAAGCCTGATCTATGAACTGGACAAATCTAAAAGTCATTTGGATACCGACCGGCATTGGTGGGTCCAGGCCGAAGGTGTAGCCGGGTTCCTGAATGTTTATGAATTAACCGGAAACGATGAATGGCTTTTAAAAGCCCGGAACTGCTGGAAATTCATTTCTGAAAACCTGATCGACCGCGAAGGTGGTGAGTGGTTCTGGAGTATCTCAGATTCAGGAACTGCTAACCGAAAAGAAGACAAAGCCGGATTCTGGAAATGCCCCTACCACAACAGCCGCATGTGCCTGGAAGTGATGGCCAGATAGTTATGTGATGCGAGGTCCGGAATTATGAACCCGAACCTCGCATCACGTTTTTAGTATCCCAATTCTTTCCCTTTCTTTATTGCCGGGATGCCAAACTGCATCCAGGGCGGCATGTCATCGCCCTTCAGGTAATGATCAAAAAACTCTTTCATCCTGATTGTTAAATCCATCCGGTTGGCCCAGCTTTCGGCTTTCAGGTTGTGCTCTTCGTTGTTGTAGGTCAGCATCCATGCGGGTTTGCCGAGGCGGCGCATGGCCGTAAACAATTCAATCCCCTGGTACCACGGCACTGCCCCATCGTTATCATTTTGCATGATCAGGAGCGGGGTTTTAATTTTCGGCACATAAAAAATGGGTGAATTTTCGATGTATTGCAAAGGTTTGTCCCACAAAGTTCCTCCAATCCTGCTTTGCGAATTTTCGTACTGAAACTCGCGCGACATGCCTGATTCCCAACGGATTCCGCCGTATGCGCTGATCATGTTGCTGACCGGAGCCCCGGCCATGGCGGCTGCAAACATGTCGGTTTGGGTTATTAGCCAGGCTGTTTGGTATCCACCCCAGCTTTGTCCTTGAATGCCAATGTGTTTGCGGTCGATAAACGGGAACATGTTGCTCACAAACTGGGTACCGCTCACCACAGCATCGAAAGCCGACTGACCGGGGTAGCCATCTATGTATGTAATATCAGGAACAAAAACGATGTACCCATTGCTGGTAAAAAAGGTGCGGTTCACGGTCGAACGCGTGGGAGCTGGAGCTGTGTAAACATGAAGGTTGTCGGCATTCCGTTCATAGAAATACACAACCATCGGGTATTCCTTTTGCAGATCGATGGTTTCAGGAAAATAAAGCAGCCCTTCGAGCGGTTTTCCGGAGAAAGAGTTCCAATGGACCAAACGAACTCCCGGCCAAATAAACTGGTTTTGCTGCGGATTGGCATCCGAAAGCTGGTGGCGGTGCTCCAAATTGGCGTTCCCGGTCCAAACGGCTGGCGACTCGTCCACCTTTTCGCGGCCCCAAATTAAAACTTCGGCATTTTTCGCTTTTTTAAGTCCTTCAAAATGATCATCTTCCATCAGCAACAAGCGTGGTTCGGTGTAATTCCGCAAATCGGCGCTGAAATAGCCTTCCGACTTGTTCCGTTCATCAAATGCGTGAACGATAACTGGTTTGCCAGTGTCGATAAATTCTTCTTCCTGATCAAGCTTTTGGTACCGCAGCCGTAGAAAATTTTTTCTTCCGTAGTTGCTTGTGGCATTTACCGGCACTCTGTTTCCTTCGAGGTCAACCCGCCAAATGTCGTACCGGTCGTACAAAAACAAAAATTTCTCGTTTTCCGACCAACCGGCAATTCCATACGGATTCGGTGTGCCGGGCATGTCCCAGCGCTCGTCGGCAAACGAAACCGGAATTTGTTTGCTGAGTTTGATCAGGTCGGTTGAATTGTTGTTGGTCGAATGCGAATAATAGCAGGAGTCAGCCGGATCGTACCAAACGATGAAATTTCCGGATGGTGAAAGCGAAACCAAAGATTTATCCCTGACAATCAGTTGCTTGGTGCCAGTTTCGACATCGATCAGATAATAGTCGGCATCCGATTTTCCGGTCCACGACGATTCCAGTTTGTAGGGCGACTGATCGACCCCAAGTGCGATGTGTCCGTTCCCTTTCTGGATGGTCCTGATTTCCCTGATTTCAGGATCGGCCAATTGTGTAAACTGTTGTTTGTCAATGAGGTAAACTGCTTTGTAAGTGCGTTTCTTTTCTTTTTCAAGGTTAACTTTCTGTTCGGGCTGCAATTCTTTGTCTTTCCAGCTCCAGATATCAAGAACTGGTTTTTCGTCGGGCAGCAGCGAATCTTTTGGTTCGGGTTCGGGCTTCAAATTTGTTCCGAAATACAGGAATTGCCCGTTGTCTGAGAACGAAAGATCGCCAAATTCGCTGGGCGACCAACCAATTGGCATACCTTGTTTTTCAGGCGAAACAACCGCTTTGGGCTCGCCGGTTGTGAGTGAGCCGTAGTATAAACTGAAAACTTTCACTTTTGAGGTGTCTGCTGAAAACAGGAATCCGAACCGTCCGCCTTCCCGATCGGAAACGATCTTTTTTGCCGTTCCTGAACGACTGAAAATTGAAGTGGATTTGCCGGTATGCGTGTCAAAAACAACGATTTCGGTATGATCTGCCGAATCTTTTGTCTGTCGGATAAAACTGATGCTGTGTCCGAGCGGCTCATAATAAAAGTCGGTAACGTCCTGAAAACAAATCGTATCGCCGGTTGCCACCTGAAACAAGACCAACTGGTTTTTTTTGTCTTCCTGATCCTTTTTTTTCGTTTCCGGTTTCAGCTCATGATTTCCTTCTTCTCCTTTTCCCATTTTCTTCGCCTGCTTTTTCACCTCAGCCAGAAATGCCACCCAGTCGGCATTTTCTTTGGGCAGCGCGTATTGTTTCAGGTTCGGAAACGCGTAAATCCGGCGTCGTTTAAAAACGAAAATTCCGATGCTGTCGCCTGGCATCTGCTCCGGTTTGAGCTTTCTTTTTTTTGCACTCCGGATGGAATCTTCGGGCTGCCTGATTTTATAAACAATGTAGTCGGATTCAGGAGAAAAACTGGCCGAATATCCGCGATTGAACGAATCTTCCTTTTTCGAATCAACAGTTTTGACGATCAGGGTTCCGTTTCCTTTTTCTGGGTTTATCTCGAAGGCCACATATTTGCCATCGTTCGAAATAATCGGATTATTGACGGCTTTCCATGCAGCAAAGTCAGCAGTTGTCAGCGGTTTTTTTTCGGATCCCTGAGCATTCAGGAGGAAGGAAATGAATAGAAAACCAATCAAAAGTAATATGCCGGTCAGTTTCATAAGTTCAATTTCAAGGATTGAATTCAAAGATAA
>JBBIHV010000220.1:0-4248 GCA_037446835.1 Sunxiuqinia sp.
TCTTCGCTCATCATCGATTTGTCCCACGGCGGGTCAAAAGTGAGTTCAACCTCGCATTCCTGAACATTTTCAACCGCAATAGCCGCCTGACGGACGTCTTCGAGTAGCATATCGGCCACCGGACAACCGGGAGCGGTAAGTGTCATAATAATGTTGGCCTTGTTTGTATCGTCGATATCAACATTGTAAATCAGTCCCAAATCGTAAATATTTACCGGTATTTCCGGATCATAAACGTCTTTCAGACGTTCAATAATCAAATCTATTCTGGTATCCATCGTCTATTCTCCTTTTTCTGAAATTCTGTTATAAGCAACAGCATAGAGTTTAATTTGTTTGATCATGGACAGCAATCCGTTAGACCGTGTGGGCGAGAGGTGTTGTTTTAAACCGATTTCATCCACAAAGAATAATTCATTGTCAATTATTTCGGAAGGAGTCCGGTTTGAAACCACCCGAAGCAGCAGGGCCACAAGCCCTTTCACAATAACCGCATCGCTTTCGGCCCTGAAAACAATCTTCCCGTCAACAAAGTCTGACACCAGCCAAACCCTCGATTGACAACCTTTAATCAGGTGCTGGTCAATTTTATCCTTCGGATCAAGGTCTTTCAGATCGTTTCCCAATTCTATCAGATAACCATATTTGTCCATCCAGTCTTCGAAAACCGAAAACTCCTCAATAATCTCTCGTTGTATTTCGTTAATGGTCATGAGCTAAAACGTATTAAAAGGATGCAAATGTCGGTAATTTTTGATATTCTTCAAAAGGAAAAATAATTCGTTAGGAAAGCTTAACAAATCAATCATTCTCAGGAGAAATACTAAAAAAATGCCCCTGAATAAAGAATGTCCATTGTATTTTAAATGAATTAAATTTTCGTTGGCTTCATTTTTCGCCCAATTAATTCGTAATTTTATATGATAGTTTAACTGTGAAAACCAAATTTCAATAAAACCACTTAAACATGGAATCATTAGCCGGAACACAAACAGAAAAAAACCTGCTGAAAGCTTTTGCAGGTGAATCGCAGGCCAGAAATCGCTATGACTTTTTCGCCAAGCAGGCCAAGGCCGAGGGGCTGGAACAAATTGCCGCACTTTTCCTGGAAACTGCTGAAAATGAACGCTCACATGCCAAACAGTTTTTCAAACAACTGGAAGGCCGGCCGGTAGAAATTACGGCCACTTACCCGGCCGGGAAAACCGGAACGACTCTTGAAAACCTGAAGGCTGCCGCCGACGGCGAAAACGAAGAGTGGACAGAATTGTATCCTGAATTTGCCCGGATTGCCGACGAAGAAGGATTCAAACGAATTGCACTGCTTTTCAGGTCGATTGCCAAAATTGAAGAAGCCCACGAAAAACGTTACCGGAAATTGTACCAGAATTTGGAAGAAGGAAAAGTTTTCGAGCGCGAAGGGAAAGTAGTATGGAAATGCCGTGTTTGCGGATTCCTGCACGAATCGAATAAGCCGCCATTGAAGTGCCCGGTTTGCGAACATCCGCAGGCGTACTTCGAAATTGAAGCAGAAAATTATTAATTCGGAAAGCCTGAAAAAGTGCCCATAAAAAAACAGCAGGGAGAAAGAAAAGAATTCAAATTGGGCTACTTCAAACGGCAACCAGACCAAAAAGGGAGGAAGAATGCCATCGCTGTATCTTCCTCTCTTTCATTTTGTGGGCTAAACAGGGAATGCCAAGTTTGAGCAGAGAATCATTTATAGCGATTGTCTAAAAATCAAAATACCACGGATAAAGTCCGCGGTATTTTTGAAATTTCCGAGCATCTGCAACTTTACTTACAGATTAATAGAGAAAACCTAAAAAAATTGAGAAAAAGTTATATTAAAAACAAATAAGATTAGACAATAAAAAACTTCAATACACGAATTGAGAAACCGTTTACCCAATTATGCGTTTAAGAAATCGGTTCTTCCATTCAACAGAACAAATTTACAGCTATGAACTCTATTAATCAGTTAGAGGGTAGTTAGAAAATTATTAGAATCTCGTTAGAATCAAGAAATATTGGTTAATGTATCTTAGTTTTGCCACAAAAAACAAGGAAAATGTTTGAAGCGCATATCTTAATTGTTGAAGATGAATTACGACTGGCCGAAATTCTTCAAAAGCAGTTGCAGGAATCAGGATTTAAAGCAGATGTTGCCAATGACGGATATGTTGGGAAAAGAATGATGGAAAATTCTGATTTTGATCTCATTATTCTTGACATTAATTTACCATTGATGAATGGATATGAACTGAGTAAGGAAATCAGGAAAACGAACAGTAAGATTCCAATCATCATGCTTACAGCCTTTGGGACTCAGGAAAATAAACTGATTGGATTTGAAGCGGGAGCCGACGATTACGTTCTGAAACCAGTTGATTTCAGGGAGTTACTTGCCCGAATCAATGTTTTCCTGAAGCGAAAAAATATTACGATCCCAGAGTCAAGCAAATTAAAGATTGCTGACTTCGAAATGGATTTAGAAACCAAAACGGCAACACGCGCCGGCAATAAAATTGATTTGACTTCGAAAGAATTTGCCCTGATGAAAACCTTTCTGGTGAATAAGGACAAGCTTCTGTCGCGTGAATTTATAATCGAAAAAGTCTGGGACCTGGATTTTGAAACCGGAACAAATATTATTGATGTGTATGTGAATTACTTGCGAAAGAAAATCGACAAGGATTTTGAACCTAAGATTATCCATACTAAATTTGGATTTGGCTTTTATTGCAGCGAAAAAGAATTGTGACACCAGCCTTAGAAATATAATCGTCCCTTTCCCGCTCATTCAATTGACCTGCCATTTCTGTCAATCGGTATTGTAATCTGAAAATCTCAGGATTTATTCATCATTCACTAGAATAATATGAGCATTAAAATACGATTATCCATCCAATTTACTTTAGTAGTAATCGGAATTCTCCTTTTCTTTTCTGTATTGGTTTATTATTTTTCGTACACCACCCAGCGCTCAAAATTCAGGGAACTTCTTTTAGAAAAGGCACAAAATACGGCAATTCTATTAATTAGCGTCGAAGGAGTTGACTCGACACTACTAAAAAAAATCCATGAAACGACAAGATCTCTTGTAGAGGAAGAAATTGCACTCACCGATTCGGCTAATAATCTAATTTACAGCAATAATACCCATTATTTATCAGAAAAAGTTTTTCTTGAAAAGTCATTTAATTCTAGCCCAAACTATTTTTCAATTGGTGAAAAGGATGGGGTTAGTTACAATCATAGGATACAAAATAAAGCCTATAATGTTTATGTTTTAGCTTACGATGATTCCCGTGCGCAAAATCTAATTGAATTGCGCACAATCTTATTCTGGAGCATTCTTTTTAGTGTTTGGCTTTCCGTCACGGCATCCTACTTCTTTTCAAGGTTGGCCATAAAACCCATATCGAATATCATTTCAGAAGTAAAAGAGATAAACTCGTCAAAGCTAAACAGCAGGTTAAACGAAGGCCGTGGGCGTGATGAGATTGAACAGTTAGCTGTCACTTTCAACCAAATGTTGTCGGATCTTGAACTGGTTTTTAAAAGTCAGAATGAATTTGTTTCCAATGCTTCGCACGAATTACGAACGCCACTTGCCATTATTATTGCTGAATCGGATTACATTCTCGGGAAGGAGCATCAGCAAGAAGAATATGTCAAGCACATTTCAGGAATGGTTGATGACTTGCGTAAACTTAATACCTTGCTGAACAGCTTACTGGAATTGGCTCAACTAAACCGCGATACCCAAATCTTCTTGTCACCGTTGCGAATCGACGAGCTGATTTTCAGTACAATACAAGAAATAAAAACCAAATACCCGGGAAGAAAAATTCTTCCAAAAATTGAATATTCTGAAAACGAAAACGATTTGTTGATCATTGGGAACTCAGGCCTGCTTGAAATCGCATTCAAAAACTTAATTGATAATGCGTGTAAATTTTCGAATGGCGAAGTTGAAGTCAAACTTTCGATGCAGGCCGAACAACTTTCGGTCAGTATATCCGATCACGGGATTGGTATTCCAAACAGTGAATTGGAGAATATTTTTAAACCATTTCGACGTGGAGAAAATGTGAAATACATTGGTGGCTTCGGAATTGGCCTTTCAATTGTTGCCAAAATCATAGAACTTCACAGAGCCAAAATTAAAGTTTCAAGCTACGAAAATGAAGGTACTTGCTTCGAAATCTTACTCAGAAAGAATATAGACTGAAATTACCCCAT
>JBBIHV010000221.1:0-4235 GCA_037446835.1 Sunxiuqinia sp.
CTGCCGGAAAAGGCCGGTTAGTAAATTGTAAGCAACTCGTAAAACCGGTCCATGCTGAATTAAGAGAGCAAGCCCGTTTATTGAAGCTCCAATACGAAAATGAGCTAAGGGAATATAACGCGGTAAAAGGTAAGGACAACAGCACCGAAAAACCAGCAAAGCCGCCCGAAAAAATGCTTTTTATCCCGGCAAACAACAGTACAACCGGAGTATTCCAATTGCTTTCAGACAACGATGGTAAAGGATTGATTTTTGAAACCGAAGGCGACACTTTAGCCCAGGCATTCAAACGGATTATGGCAATTACAGCGATGGTTTTCGAAAAGCTTACCATCACGAAACGATTTCATATTACCGTCGGACGGATCGCGAATATGTTGACATTGAAAATCCATGCTTATCTACGGTCCTTTCCGGTACTCCGAAACAGGTTTCAACGTTAATCCCAAATGCTGAAAATGGCTTGTTCAGCCGCTTTATCTTTTATTTTATGAACATTAAACCGGTATGGAAAAATGTGTTTGCTTCGAATAGCGATCACTGTCTGGATGAGCATTTCGATAATTTGGGAAGAGAATTTCTCCAGCTTTACAAAGCATTAAACACGAATCCGCCGATTCAGTTTTGCCTAACTCCCGAACAACAGGAGAAATTCAATACCTTTTTTACACAAGTGCAGGAGAAATACCTAAGTCTTCAGGGAATGGATTACATGGCAACAATCCGACGGTTAGGCTTGATTGCTTTTCGGATTGCAATGATCCTTTCCGCTTTGCGCATTCTCGACACCGGTGATCTGTCTGATAAAAATGTATGTTCTGATGACGATTTTCAATCAACGATTTCCATGATAAGCGTTTTGGTGAAACATTCAAGTCATGTTTATTCCGAGTTGCCCGAAGATAAAAGCCCGGTTAAGCCAAAGAACAGAAAAGAGCAGTTCCTTGACAAACTGCCACTAAAATTCAATCGTCAAAACCTATTTGGACTTAGCACGCAGTTTATCAATTCCTGAGAAAACAGCCGAAGGTTACATTACTGGCTTCTGCGAGAAAGGATTAATTTTTCGGGAGCAACAAAACTGCTACACGAATCTGTCCATCACAGATGCAAAAGCATAACTAAGGAAACTCAGGATTTCAAGGAAACTCAGGATCAATTGTAATCCTCGCAACCTGTCAGCGTTTATCAAACCTGACAGGTTTTTCATTTTGAATTTTTTTGAACACTGAATACTGGATTACCGCCAGAAAATGGACAAGATTTATTTGCTTTTGTCGAGTTAAGTGCTGATCGTTTTCAAGAGATCAGTGGAGGTGGTATGCCAGTAATTTATCCATTTCTAAAACCAGAAAAAGGAATGTTTTATGTGGCACAATTGGATGAAGAAAATGAGATTAAAAAACTCTTGTGGATAGACCCGCTTACTGCTGAAATTCGCTGGCCGGTACCCGACATGGTTAAGATTGACTTTAAACCACTTGAAAAACCTGAACAAGTTGATCTTATCACGTATGCCAAAGCCCGTGGCCGTATCACAATTGATGTCAGGCTGGAGGCAAAGGGCCTGAAAGACAACATGAGAGTCTGGTCAATCAGGAATTTTCTGATCCAATTTACCGATTTGATTAAGACGGTAATTCTCGACCATAACCCACGACTCCCAGCCGACGAATTGGAGAAAGTTCTGAATTTCGGGTATTCAAAAATCGAAATTAATTGCCTGTCTGCTAAACTTGAATGCGATTATAACCAGAGCCTGCATCACGAAAATATTGAATTGGAAAACATTACCAATCTATATTTACTTTTTGGATCAGACAATATCGACGAAATCACGATGTATCTGGATCGCTTTCAGAATAAAAAACTGATACCACAATACACTTCAATACTTCGTCAGATTATAAAGAACAAAGCAACATTGAATACCAAACTGGCCACACCTGCCGGGCATTATCAGGAAGCGTTTTTCAATCGGCAACGTTCTGTGAATGTAAAAAGGTTAATGGAAAGGAAACTGCCAAAAACCTCCTATGAAGAAAATGTGCTGGGTGTTCTGACTCGCATCGATTTTCAATCCTGTTCAACACCTCGTTTTGCTTTGCACTCAACAACCGACGATAAAATTTATAGCGGTTTTATTGATCCGGCTTTGGACAAAAGCTTTCCCGAGTTGGCTGTAAACTTCAAGGCTCGAGAATATGATTGCAAGCTGAAGGTCATTTTTACACCTGAATCAACCGGGAATGCTGAAAAGTACGAGTATATCTTGCTGGATATCTCTTCGATTTAATTTTGTTAATAGTTTGGTTATTTTTTTCTATTCTGACCGAATACGACTAGTTTTGACTGGTGTAAATTATAATAAGAATTGTATTCTGGATGGACGGCTTCATTGCAGTCGGTTTAATTCATATCAAATTGAGGCTCATCATTTAGCTTCTAATTCAATACTTCAAAATGTACATTAATGGATGATAAATTTATAAATTCAGTAAAACGAAAAGTCAAATCTATTAAAAAGGAAGACGATGGCTTTTTTATAGAACAAACCAAAGATCGGATTTTAGGCATATCGCTTAATCAGGAATACGATGATATTTCTGACTATCAGATTGCATTCATGGATTTGTACGACAATCATCCGAAGCTTTACAAATTAATTGACCAGTATTTAGAATTACTTTCTGACCAACAGTATTACCGTGACGATATTAATGAGGGAGTGATGTCTATGGTCCGAGACTTAAGACTTCCGAAAGAAAATAGTTCAAACTGGCAATTACTCTATGAAACGACCATGATGATTACTCAAAATTCAGGGCCAATACTTCATTTGTATTTCGATGGCTGGGATATTGTCGACTATAAAATATACTATTGGGATGAATCGTATATGTATGATATTGAAGAGGACGAAGACGATGAACTGGACGACAATGACAATGAAGCCTAAACAGGCTATGGATTTAATTCAAAAAATGATTTTATAAAAAATAATGGCTACAAATAAATTATCACTTTCGCGTTTAGCGACTTTCCTCGAAGAAGCGTGCGAGAGTTTGAGAGGCAACATGGATGCTTCCGAGTACAAGGAATACATCATTGCCATGTTGTTTCTGAAACGGGTAAACGACCAGTTTGATGTTCACCGCGATAGACGAAAGAAAAACCTTACTGAAGTGAGAGGACTCCAGGACGCGGAGCTGATTTACGGCGAATTGGAAAGGCAGAATGCTCCTGAATATGATTTCTTTGTGCCGCTTGCAGCTCGCTGGAGAAGATTGGATGGCGATCCGGCTGTAAATGAACAGGGCGAAAAGATAAATTACATCAAAGACCTTCAGGAGGAAATTGGCGACCACCTCAACAAAGCGCTTGCAGCCCTCGAAGATGCCAATCTCGATAAATTGGAAGGTGTTTTAAAGTCGATCAATTTCAATCGCAGCATAGGCAAAAACAACAAACAAATCACCGATGAAGATTTAAGGGAGCTAATCCGGGAGTTCAATAAAAAGAACCTGACTGACGATAACCTGGAGTTCCCCGACCTGATGGGGGCTGCTTACGAATACCTCATCAAATTTTTTGCCGATAGTGCCGGGAAAAAAGCCGGAGAATTCTACACCCCGAATGAAGTGGTTCGACTCCTTGTCAATATCCTTGAACCGGAAGCGAATGCCGAAATTTACGACCCAACGGTTGGAAGTGGTGGTATGCTTATCGAATGTAAAAACTATGTGGAGAGCCGCTATGGTACGGCAAAAAATCTTTCCCTCTATGGACAGGAAAAGAGTGGAACCGTTTGGAGTTTGAGCAAAATGAACATGCTTTTCCACGGTATTTACGACAGTAAGATATTGAATGGCGACACGCTAATGAACCCACTGCATATCGAAAATGGAGAGTTGAAAACCTTCGATATAGTGATTGCCAACCCTCCATTCTCACAGAACTACACCCGCGATGGCATGAAGTTCAAAGAACGTTTCAATTTCTGGATGCCAAACAAAGGCAAAGCCGATTTTATGTTCGTTCAGCACATGGTTGCCAGCATCAATAACGCAGGGCGCATGGCAGTGGTAATGCCCCACGGTGTTTTATTCCGTGCAGGCGACGAACGCAAGTACCGGGAGTGGCTGATAAAAAAAGGATATCTTGAAGCGGTAATTGGTTTGCCTTCCGGTTTGTTTTATGGCACCGGCATTCCGGCATGTGTGATCGTGATCAAC
>JBBIHV010000222.1:0-4231 GCA_037446835.1 Sunxiuqinia sp.
CGGATGAGTTCACCGGCTGTATAACCGGCGCCACCTATAATTCCAACAGAAATAGCCCCCTTCCCGTTCCCCCGAAGGGGGAAGGCTTTGGGATCGTTGGGATTGGTTTGTATTGTATCTTTTGTCATTCCTTGAAAATTCATTTTAAAAATTTTGTTTGGGAAACGCGAGACATTTCGCATTGCGACAAATCCTCCCCCTTGGGGGAGCTAGAGGGGGCTTCTTTTAAAAGCTGTGATTGACCGAATTATGAATTTTCAGCGAAGTAGAAAGAACTTTTGTAAATCCTTTCACGTCGTCGGCAGTCCAGGCCGAGTTTTTCTCGCCATATTCGCCAAATTCAGAGCGCATCAGATCGTGATCAGATTCAACGCCGACCAGCACAAAATTGTACGGTTTCAGTTTCACAATTACTTTGCCGGTTACGGTTTCCTGCGAGTGTTCGAGGAATTTTTCGATGTCGCGCATCACCGGTTCAAAGTAAAGTGCTTCGTGCAGGAACATTCCATACCAGTTGCCCAATTGTTCTTTCCAATATTGCTGCCATTTGGTGAGCGTGTGTTTTTCGAGCATCTGGTGCGCCTTGATGATCATGATCGGAGCAGCAGCTTCGAACCCGACCCGGCCTTTAATTCCAATGATGGTGTCGCCGATGTGCATGTCGCGGCCAATGGCATAGGGAGAAGCCAGCGCTTCAAGGGCGCGAATGGCATCCACCGGATTTTCATAGTTGATGCTATCAACTCCTTTTAGTTCGCCTTTCACAAAATCGAGTGTGATTTCTTTGGGTTCGGTTGCGGTAAGCTGCGACGGATAGGCTTCTTCAGGCAGCGTTTTATTCGATTTCAGGGTTTCTTTTCCACCAACACTGGTTCCCCAAAGTCCTTTGTTGATTGAATAATCCATCTTTTTCCAGTCGGCTTCCACGCCATGGGCTTTCAGGTAATCAATTTCTTCCTGACGGCTCAGTTCCAAATCGCGGGTAGGGGTGAGGATGCCGATTTCAGGAGCCAGAATCTGGAAAGTCAGGTCGAAACGCACCTGGTCGTTTCCGGCGCCGGTACTGCCGTGTGCCACATATTTTGCCCCAATTTTCTTGGCGTATTCGATGATGGCAATGGCCTGAAAAACGCGCTCCGAACTTACCGAAATCGGGTAGGTGTTGTTCCGGAGAATGTTTCCGAAAACCATGTATTTGATACTTTTTTCGTAGTAGGAATCGGTAACGTCAATCGCAACGTGCCTGACAGCTCCGAGCTGGTATGCTTTCTTTTCAACAGCTTCCAGGTCTGATTGAGTAAATCCGCCAGTATTGGCAATGGCGGTATAAACATCCAGATTTTTTTCTACCGACAGGTATTTGGCGCAATACGAAGTATCCAAACCTCCGCTGAATGCTAAAACAACTTTATCCTTCATGATTTTTTTATATTTATTAAAATTAAAGCGATGACTTTGAATGTGACCTGATTAATACTTACATACTTACAATATTTACAACTTAAAGGGTTCATTCTGACCCTGTTTTTGTCGGCTTGCTGAAGGCCAATAAAATGAAAAATAATCCTGAAAAAATCACATCCGAACAGTCATCGCTTATTTTTTTGTACTCTTTTTGAATAATAAGGTTAAAATGGCAGCCTCTTTAGCTGAGCTCCCGTTTTTATTGGGTTTCAGCTTGTTGATGATGTCGAGCAGGGTACCTTTTATGGCCCAACCACCATTTTGTTTTTTCTCTTCGGCTTTTTTATCTTTTTCCCAAGCCGGGTCGAACAACATTCCGGTGCAGAGGCATTTGCTTTTGCCGGTACGTTCCAGAATATCGTGATTTACACAACTTTTGCATCCATTCCAGAAATCCTCATCGTCGGTCAGTTCCGAAAAAGTAACCGGACGGTATCCCAACTCGTGATTAATTTTCATAACCGCCAGGCCGGTTGTCAATCCAAATATTTTGGCTTCCGGATATTTTTGACGAGATAGGGCAAACGCTTTTCGCTTAATTTCGGTAGCCAAACCAATTCCCCGGTAATCTTTGGCGACAATCAGCCCTGAATTGGCTACAAAACTTTTCGCCCCCCAGGTTTCAACGTAGCAGAACCCGGCAAATGTTTCACCGTTTTCGAGCGCGATAATGGCTTTTCCCTGAAGCATTTTGTCGGCAATGTATTCATACGAGCGTCGGGCAATACCGGTTCCACGTTCTTTGGAAGCAATGTCGATGGCATCGTTCACCTGGTCAACATACTTCAGATGCTCTTCGGTGGCAACCAACACTTGAATATTCTTTAATTCTTTCATTTTCTAATTAATAAATTTTTGTTTTTCAGGAATTTCAAAATCCTCACAAATCGTTGTTTCCTGTATCTCTTTTTCAATGTTTATTTCTGTTCCGTCCGAAATAGCAGAATCTCCTTGAGTGAGCTTATACCGCGGACGGTTTTTGTTTTTATTCTTTTTACCCCGGGTTGAAACCCCGGGGCTACAAATATTTCGCTCCTCTGGAGCTTTTTTCTTTTCATGTCCTTCGGCTAAAGCCTGACGGCAAAGGATAATCCTTTGTTTGATTGCTGGTTCAATTCCGTCCTAAATGTCACTGCCACTCTTTTTATCGCTCTCTCACGGACGGTTTTTGTTGTTTCTTATCTTACCCTGGGCGTGCCCAGGGCTATTATATGTCGCCCTTTCAGGGCTGAATTTCAGCTATTTTCGATGCCTTTAGTTATTAATTTCCTATTCTGACAACTGCTACTGATTACTGAATTGCCAAAGCTTTCCCCCTGGGGGAATTAGAAGGGGGCTTCTCTACCCCAGTTTGTCTTCCAGCGTTGGCATCACCAGGATGAGGCTGTTAATCAGGTCGCTGTGCGTTACACCTTCCCGCATGATAACCAAAATGGTATCGTCTCCGGCAATGGTTCCAATAATCTCGAATGGTTCGGCATTGTCAATTACCACGGCCAAACTGCTGGCATACCCCGGCATTGTCTTTATTACAGCCAGATTTCCTGAAAACTGAATATCGCGAAATCCATCAGCCAAAAAATTGATCCGTGAATTTTCACGCTGATTTTCGGTATTTGCACCTTCCGGAATAACATAGACATAGCCAAGTGCAGAATCGGAAATTTTTGCCACTTTCAAAATCTTTAAATCGCGCGAAAGGGTCGCCTGGGTTAATTCAATCCCCTGATCTTTCATAATATGCAACAATTCATCCTGGCTGCTGATCCTTCCGTTCAGGATGGCTTGCTTGATGGCTAGTTGTCGTTTCGTGCGATTCTTCATTTTGAATATTTTAAAGCCCCCTCCAAACCTCCCCCGAAGGGTGAGGCTTAAAAAAAGCATTGACTCAATTTTTAATTTTGCAATCATTCACGAATGCTTCAAAATTTTTTATGAATGATTGTTTGAATTTTGTATATTTATACATTTTCGATGCAAATTTATGCAAAATTATTAATTGCAAGCTTTTTTTTCAGAAAATAATAGCTATTTTTGTCGCAGAAATAAAACACAACAACAAATTGAAACTTGAAAAGTATCGGGTTGAAAATCCGAAGATACATAGGAAAGAGAGTTTGTTTAAAAATAACAACCATGCGTTTGCCCTACAGCCGTAGCCAAACGCATTTTTTTTAATATTTAGCATTGAAACGATGACACAACTTAGAAAAGTCAGATTGATTCTTGAAGACGGGACAACTTTTGAAGGAAAATCGTTCGGGTATGAAAAATCGGTAGCCGGAGAAGTGGTATTCTATACCGCCATGACCGGGTATCCCGAAAGTTTAACAGATCCTTCATATACGGGACAAATCCTGGTATCAACCTTCCCTTTGATTGGAAATTACGGTGTGCCAAGCGATTCGGTTGACCGGGGAATTTATGAATTTTACGAATCAGATAAAATTCACATCACCGGTCTCATTGTTTCGGATTATTCGTTTGAATACAGTCACTGGAACGCTATCAAAAGTTTGGGCGACTGGCTGAAAGAATACAAAGTTCCGGGAATTTTTGGCATCGACACCCGGGCGTTGACCAAGATCATCCGTGTAAAAGGATCGTTGCTCGGTAAAATTGAATTTGACGGTGAAGAAATCGATTTTTATGATCCAAACAAGGAAAACCTGGTTGCGATTGCCAGCACCGATAAAGTCGAAACCTTTGGGAATGGCGAACACCGTGTGGTTTTGGTTGATTGCGGTGTAAAATACAACATCATCCG
>JBBIHV010000223.1:0-4197 GCA_037446835.1 Sunxiuqinia sp.
TCGACGGCCAGTGCAGGCGGAGTGCCACTCGACAGTTCAGTTAAACATTCAGCATACAATAACAGCACATCGGCATAACGGATAACGCGGAAATTGATAGGTGAATAGTAGTCCTCCTTATTCCGGTAATAATCGCCCTGGTATTTCCTGAAGAAACAATCAGTTCCCCAGCTGGCATCCCAGTCTCGTCCGTAAATTTTTTCTCCTGGAAAGTCTGTCTGAATTTCAGGATAAAAAAGGTTGGCTCTCAGGCGTGGATCAATTTGTCCATCGATGGTTTTCTCTTTTTTATACTCATCAACCAGCCATCTTCTGGGTTGGCCGTCGC
Source organism: Sunxiuqinia sp. (assembly GCA_037446835.1). Lineage (GTDB taxonomy): Bacteria > Bacteroidota > Bacteroidia > Bacteroidales > Prolixibacteraceae > Aquipluma. Next base: position 329 of record JBBIHV010000223.1, read on the forward strand.
ACCATCCGATACCGCGTGGGGCAAAGAACTGCGCCCGGTTTGATCCTACATTAGGGTTTGGTTGATCGCCGTCGCCATTGGGATTAATATCAGAAAACTGAATTTCGAATACAGATTCCGAGTTGTTTTCGGTGGTGTGTTTAAAGTTGTCTTTGTAATTGGCAACCAGGCTATAATTTGACTTACCGTCGCCTTCAACCAACCACGATAACGCGTCTTTTGCTTTTTGCCAATCGTGCATTTGCATGTAAGTTTTTCCGAGCAAAGCCAGCGCTGCGCCCTTTGTCGGACGGCCAAGATCATTGTCACTCCACTTATCAGGAAGAGATTTTATGGCATCCTGCAAATCAAGAATGACCTGTGCAAAAACTTCTGCTTCGGTATTTTGCTTTGGGGTATCGCCAGGGCTCGAAACATTCAGTACCAAAGGTACATTATCGAACATCAGAGCCAGATTGTAGTAATAGAATGCACGCAAGAATTTGGCCTGGGCTAAAATTTTATCTTTGTCGGCTGCATTGGCAAACTCGATTGCCGGAACATAAGTTAAAACCTGGTTGGCCCTGAAGATAGCCTTGTAATGGTCGCGCCACATCCATGCGTTTCCTTCCCAGAAGTTGTAATTGAAATAAATGAAGCGGGTCCATTCTTTTAACTCGTTCCAAGGGCTTTGGCTAAAACCTTCATCAGAAGTTAGGTCGTAACGGAAATATATCCATCTGGACCATGATCCGGGTTTATAAAACATGTTGTAAACAGCGTCGAGACCAAGCTGGGCGTCAGACGGACTTTTCCAAAACGTTTCGGTAGTAGGTGAGTTTGGATTTGGAATATCAATCAGACTTTCTTTGCAGGAAATACTTGAAAGTAAGACCGCAAGCAAACTATATAATAATATCTTTTTCATAATATTTCAAGATTAGAATTGAACAGAAAGTGAAAATACAACTGATTTTGGGGAAGGATAAGAAGCATCGTCTTGTCCCAGAACCCAAATATTTGGTGCTTTAAACTCAGGATCCAATCCAGTGTATTTGGTGAATGTAATAAGGTTTTGTCCGGTTACCGAAACACGCAGATTTTCAAATACTTTTTTTACAATGGCTTGGTTGAAGGTGTACCCGAGAGTCATTTGTCTGATTTTAAAGTAGGAACCTTTTTCAATCCAACGGTTCTGATCACCGCGTGCATTGCGGTTGTCGGCATAAAGTACACGTGGGTTTTTCGTATTCGGATTTTCTTTTGTCCAGCCTACATAGCCTGATAAATGGTTGGTATTGTCTGAGAATCCACCCATCCAGCTGGCAGCGCCGTTAAATACATCCTGTCCAAACGAACCAAATCCTGCAACGCTGAAATCAAAGTCTTTGTAAGAAACCTGACCGTTCAAACCAATTTCGAATTTTGGCCAGGGGTTACCGCAAATTTTGCGGTCGGCGTTGTTGATCTGGCCATCGTCATTAACATCATTGTATCTGATATCGCCAGGTTTCGCGTTGGGCTGGATTACAATGCCTTTTGAATTTTTATGGGCCAGTACTTCGGCTTCATTCTGAAAAATTCCGTCGGTGGTGATGGTGTAGAACATGGCAAGTGGTTGTCCAATTTCAGTTTTGGTAATCCAGGTATATTGGTCAACTTTTCCGTATCCAAATTCAAGAACTTCATTTCTCAAACGGGTAAAGTTTGCTCCAACTGAGTAGCTGAAATCGCCTACCTTATCTCTCCAATTTCCTGAAATTTCAATGCCTCTGTTTCTTAAACTTGCTGCATTTACATAGGGGTTTCCACCATCGTTTCCGGTGGACATCAAAATTTGCATGGGTGTAAGCACATCTTTGGTGGTCGAAACAAAGTACTCGGCTGTAAACTGCAATTTATTCTTCAGGAATGCGATATCAAATCCATAGTTGTCCTGTGTCTTTTTTTCCCATTTCAGGTCTTGATTTACCAATTGAATTTGGGTCATTCCTGAATTCAGATGCTGGTTGCTGCCAAAAACAGCTACGGGGAACGAATTCAAGATAGCCGAATAATCCCAGTTCCCGATATTGGCGTTACCCAAAGTACCGTGGCTGAAACGTAATTTCAAATCGCTGATGGCAGGCACATTGAAAAATTTCTCACGACTGATACGCCACCCGGCTGAAACTGAAGGGAAGAATCCCCATTTATGTCCTTTTGCAAATTTCGAGGAACCGTCGCTTCTGAACGTCGCACTTAAAAGATACTTTTCATTGTAAGTATAATTCAATCGTCCGAAGTATGAAATCAGCGCGCTTTCGCCAATGTTACCCCAAGCATTCGGGTCGGTTGTACCGGCATCAATCACATCAAAATAATGATCTCCAACCTTCACTAGGTTTTTCTTTTCTGCTGCAATCATTTCATAATAAGTCTTTTGATACGAATTACCTACAACAGCATTGATGTCATGTTTTCCAATCAGTTTTTTATAGGTTAATGTGTTTTCTATCAGGGTTGAAACATATTTGGCTTTATTTTCATACCGGTCTGACGGGTCGTAAGGCTGGTTGAGTGTGAAATTACCCAGTTTACGAAGGAACTTGTTATTGTCGCGGCTAGTTTCATAACCCAGGTTGAGCTTGTATTGAAGGCCTTTCATCAGATCAAGCGTAGAGTAAACATTTCCACGTATGCGAAGGTTTTCATTTGTAGTCTGCATGAGATCCTCAGAAGCAATCGGGTTAGTTCCAAACGTACGGGCAGTCGCTTCATTTCCATATCCATATCCTCCAAAGTTATTCGGATCGTATATTGGTATAATAGGAAGCATACGCAGGACATCGATATGTTTTGAGAACACAGAATTTTGTTCTTCGACATAGGTGTTGCTAATAGCCAAGTTTTCACCGATAGTAAAAATGCCTTTTTTACCTTCGGTATTCACTCTGAAGCTGTAGCGGTTCAATGAAGTTCCGTAAACGGTGCCCGGATTATCAAAAGAGTTCAGCGAAACCAGGTAATTGCCATTTTTCGATCCGCCTGAAAAGGAAAGGTTGTGGTCCTGAACAACGGCAGTACGAAAAACTGCTTTATTCCAATCGGTATTTCCATTCATCCAGTTTGGAATAGCATGTACATCAGGAACCCCATCATTTATCGCATTTTGATAAGCCTGATCAGTGATTTTAATCCATTCATCTCGTCCCATCAGGTCCATCATTGGTAAATTATCAATACTTACTTTTCCAGAATAATTTACTTTCATCTCTCCTGAAGATCCTTTCTTTGTTTCAATAATAATAACTCCGTTCGCAGCGCGTGAACCATATATTGCAGCAGCAGAAGCATCCTTTAAAATCTGGATAGATTCAATATCATTCACATTAAAATCGCGGTTGCCGGTTGTTGGCAGACCATCAATAATGTAAAGCGGATTGTTATTGGTAAAGTTTCCCAAACCCCTTATTTCTACATCAGGTTCACTTCCAATGCCACCACTTGAACGGATATTGACACCGGGAACCAATCCTTGTATAGCATTGGCAACTGAGAGTGCAGATATATTTTTGAATTCATTAGCTTTTACGACAGATACAGCTCCTGTCAGGTCCGCTTTCTTAACCGTACCATAGCCAATAGCTACCACCTCATCAATTCCAACGTTTTCTTCAATAAGTTTAACATTGATCTTCGCCTGGGACCCGACTGCAACTTCCTGTTTTTTCATCCCCACAAACGTGAACATCAACGTCGCATTTCCCGGAACATTGGTGAGCGAATAATTCCCGGTGGCATCGGTAATCGTTCCGGTTGTTGTACCTTTTACGCTGACTGAAACCCCGGGCATGGGAGAGCCAGACGAATCGGTCACTTTACCGGAAACGGATTTTTGCTGCTGCGAA
>JBBIHV010000224.1:0-4106 GCA_037446835.1 Sunxiuqinia sp.
CTGGAAAGTCAAAACCAGTAACCGGGTTGAGTCGTCGTCAGTCATTGCTTCAGGAAAAGTAGTTACCGGAACCATGGATGGCATGTTGTACATTCACGATCTGAAAACCGGTGTGGAACTTTGGAAGTACGAAATAGGTAGCGCGATTGTTGGCAATCCGGCAGTGGTTTCAGGAAAAATTGTGGTTGGTGCAGGCGACGGACGGATTTATGTGTTTGGATGATGCCCCTTCCAAACCCTCCCCGAAGGGAAGGGCTTAAAGAAGAGCCCCCACCAACTCCCCCGAAGGGCGAGAGAAAGAAAAAGAAGCTTCGCGTAAATCGCTTGTGAAGTTGGGGACTTGAAGAATAAAGATTTGAAAAGTATTCATACCAAAAAGTGATAAAGGTGGAACAGAACATTGCTACTCCCTCCCCATCGGGGAGGGCTGGGGTGGGGCTTCGAATCGCACACATTATTCCCGGTTCGGGCGGAAGTTTTTATTGCGGAAACTGCCTTCGCGACAGCAAATACGTGAAGGCGCTGCAAGATCTTGGTCACCAGGTGATCAAAGTGCCAATGTATTTGCCCCTGTTCGACGATGCGCACGATTTGAACGATGTGCCCGTGTTTTATGGCGCCGTGAATCTTTACCTGAGACACCGGTTTCCGATTTTCAGGCATGTACCGGCTTTTATCGAAAATGCGCTCGACTCGAAAAGTATGCTCCAGTTTGCCGCCCGCAAGGCAGGATCGACCCGGGCAACCGGACTGGAAGACATGACCGTTTCGATGCTTTTGGGCGAAGTTGGCCAGCAAAAAGAAGAACTGGAACGCATGGTTGACTGGCTGGCCGATGAAGTTAAACCGGATGTGGTACACCTTTCAAATGCTTTGCTCCTGGGGCTGGCCCGTCGAATTAAACAACGGATGAATTGCGCGGTAGTCTGCTCGCTTCAGGACGAAGATGTATGGGTGGACGTGATGGAAGATGAATATCGTACCGAAGTCTGGAATTTGATGGGCGAGCGCGGTCGTGATGTGGATGCATTCATTGCTGTAAGCGATTATTATGCCACTGAAATTCATAAGAAAATGACTGTTCGCGCTGAGCAGATGCACACGGTCCATATTGGGGTCGATCCATATGATTATTTGCCTAAAAAGATCACGGAAAAGGGACCGGTCATCGGTTATATTTCGCGGATGTGCGAAGAAAATGGACTCGGCGTTCTGGTCGATGCGTTTATTCTCCTGAAACAAAATCCGGATTTTGCGGCCGTAAAACTGAAAATTACCGGTGGGAAAACCGGCGATGACACGCATTTCATCAAAGAACAAAAACAGAAAATTGCCAAAGCGGGGCTTGAAAGTGAGGTGTTTTGGGTGGAAGAATTTGAAGGCGACGAACGTCAGAAATTTTTTGATTCGGTGCGGCTGATTTCCGTGCCGGTGTTGAATGGCGAGGCCTTCGGCCTTTACATGCTCGAAGCCATGGCCTCCGGAATCCCAATGGTGCAACCTGCGCTGGGCGCTTTTCCTGAAGTGATAAACCTGAGTGGTGGCGGCGTCGTTTATGGCGAAAACAAGCCTGAAAATCTGGCTGAAGCGCTCGGTAATTTGATTTTAAACGACAAAAAACTTCAGGAATTGAGCGTTGCCGGAATCGCCGGAGTGAAAGCCCACTTCGACATTCATGCCCAGGCCAGAAAGATGGTGGCAGTGTACAAAGGTGCTTTAAAATAATAAAAGCTGAAATTAAACGTCTTCATCAGTAGGAACGGAGCTATCTATAAATCGAAAGATTACTTCACTTCGTTCGCCATGACGCTCTTTACTAAACGATAATGATTAATAAATTATCAATCAAATATGTTACTCAAACTCGAAAAAATAACCAAATCCTACTCCAAAGACCGCATAATTCTCGATCAGCTTGATCTGGAAGTGAAGGCTGGTGAGCGGATTGCCATTGTCGGTCCTTCGGGTTCCGGCAAAACCACTTTTCTGAACCTGATTGGAACGCTGGATCGTCTGGATTCAGGAAAAATGTACTTTGAAAATCAGGATTTATCTGGATTGAATGACAGACAGTTGGCTCAGTTCCGGAATAAAAAAATTGGGTTTGTGTTCCAGATGCACCATTTGCTGCCGCAACTGACATTACTCGAAAACATATTACTCCCAACGCTGACTGATAAAAAACTTCAGGGAAAGGAAACGCTGGAACGCGCTCAGCAATTGATTTCCCGAATGGGACTGGCCGAAGTGGCTCACCAAAAACCGTCGGAACTATCGGGGGGAGAATGCCAGCGCACCGCGGTAGCCCGAGCGCTGATCAATCAGCCAAAACTGATTTTGGCGGACGAACCTACCGGAGCGCTCGACCAGAAATCATCCTCCATTTTAGCTGATTTGCTGGTAGAGCTCAATCAGGAAGAGGGCGTGACGTTGATTGTGGTGACCCACTCGATGGAATTGGCCCAAAAGATGGACCGGATTTATAAGCTGGAGAATGGGAAACTGGTTGAATCAAATTCATGACGAACTCGGAAATCATATTATACACCACGCCCCAGGGAGATGTAAAACTGGAAGTGATTGTTCAGGATGAAACGGTATGGCTTACCCAAAAGGCTATGGGCGAGTTGTTTGGCGTTGCTAAATCGACAATTAGCGAGCATCTGACGAATATTTTTCTTAGTCAGGAATTAATTGAGAGCTCAGTTGTTCGGAAAATCCGAACAACTGCGGCTGACGGGAAAAATTACAATACACAATTTTACAATCTTGATGCGATTATTTCGGTCGGTTACAGAGTCAATTCGCAACAGGCCACGCAGTTTCGAATATGGGCTACAAAAACCCTGAAAGAATTTATTATCAAGGGTTTTGTGCTTGATGATGAACGTCTTAAACAAGGCAAACGACTGTTCGGGCAGGATTATTTCGACGAATTGCTGGAACGGATACGCGAAATCCGTGCAAGCGAACGGAGGTTCTATCAAAAGATTACCGACATTTATTCCGAGTGTAGTATTGATTATGATCCCAAAGCCGAAATGACTGTGACATTTTATAAAACGGTGCAAAATAAGCTGCATTGGGCCATTACCGGGCAAACGGCAGCCGAAATAGTTTCAAAAAGAGCCAATGCAGAATCGCCAAACATGGGTTTGACCACCTGGAAGAATTCGCCGAAAGGTAAAATCTTAAAATCAGATATTTCAATTGCTAAAAATTATCTGAATGAAAAGGAAATAGCCGAACTAAACCGGGTGGTAACCATGTATCTGGACTATGCTGAAAATCAGGCGGCCAGACAGATTCCGATGAAAATGAAGGATTGGGTGGAGAAATTGGATGCGTTTTTGCAATTCAACGATTACTCGGTTCTCAAGAATGCTGGCGCAATCTCGGCAGAAATTGCCAAGAAATTGGCAAATGAGCAATATGAAAAATTTAGAGTTAGGCAGGATGAAGAGTATGAATCGGATTTCGATAGAGAAATAAAACGGATAAAGGGCAGAGAATGACGCATATTGTTGTTGGGCCGTTTCCAGAAAATCTTCAAATTATGTCTCGTTACATCGTCCTACTTCGCGGGATCAATGTTGGGTCAAGCCGGAAAGTTCCGATGGCCGAGCTGAAAGTGTTGTGCGAAACGCTCGGATTGAAAAACCTGCAAACCTACATTCAAAGCGGAAACCTGGTCTTTGAACTTGCCAGTCCTGAACCGATTCGGGAGTTGGAAGAAAGGTTGCAGCAGGCTTTCACGAATACATTTGGCTTCGAAATTCCGGTACTTATCCGGACAAGCGAAGAATGGGCCGGGTCGGTAGCGAAAAATCCGTTTTTGATAGAAGAAAATGTGGACATCGAACGCCTGCACCTGACTTGTCTGAAAGAAGTTCCGGCGCCTGTACTACTGCAGAAAATAAAAACTTATCAGTATCTGCCTGATCGATATGAAATTATCGGGCGCGATGTTTTTATTTTTTGTGCCGCCGGTTTCGGCACCTCGAAGCTGACCAACCCGTTTTTCGAAGCGAAACTGAAGGTTCCGGCCACCACCCGCAACTGGAAAACTGTGATGAAACTGTATGAAATGACATTGTCTGATGTCT
>JBBIHV010000225.1:0-4088 GCA_037446835.1 Sunxiuqinia sp.
TCGAAAAACATGACCAAATCTTCGCTGGCCTCCATCGGTTCGCAAATCGGCAATAAAGACCACGCAACCGTCCTCCATGCCTGCAAAACCGTCAACAACCTGAAGGAAACCGACAAAGCTTTTAAACTTTGCGTGGATGAGATAGAAAAGAAATTAAAATTGTAATATTAAAAGCAGGTCGTCCGATCTGCTTTTTTTTCAATCCAAAGAATTCAAAATCGTATTCTGATGGAAGACACCTATAAAACCATAGCGGCTCCGGCACAAGGGCTATTCAAGGATAAGGGCAGCAAATTTATTTCATTTGCTTACCCGGTGGCTTCGGAAAACGAAATCAGGGAAATTGTTCTGAACCTAAAAAAAGAACACTATTCGGCGCGCCATCATTGTTATGCCTGGCGGCTCGGACATGAAAAACTGCTGTTCAGGACAAACGACGACGGCGAACCCTCCTCCACCGCCGGAAAACCTATTCTGGGCCAGATTCAGCATTTCGATCTGACCAATATCTTGGTCGTGGTGGTCCGATATTTTGGCGGAACTTTATTGGGTGTAAGTGGTTTGATTAATGCTTACCGGAATGCGGCCCATGATGCGATCATGCAGGCCCTGATCGTTGAAAAACTGGTGGAAAGAAGCCTTCTGGTTGAATTTGATTACCATGTGATGAATGAAGTTATGAAACTGTTTAAAGATGAAAAACTTCCGCAGGTTGAACCTGATTTTGACCTGAAATGCAGGATAAAAACACAAATCAGGTTGAGCGATCTTGAGCGAATTGAAAAAGAGATGGGAAAAATTGAAGGATTAAAGATTTCGCATCTGCCCTAGTTTCTCAGACCAAAATTGGAACTGTTAATAACCTTTTCATAATTATTAACCACTGTTTTTGACGGATGGAAAAAACAAGCTAATTTTGAACTTTGATGAAACATCTGACAAAACAATATTCCCACTTTTTTGGTGAAGCTCTTCACCAGGAAAGATTTTTCCAAAATTCCTTGTACTTTTTGTCAACTACTCATTTCGATTCATTAAATTTTTGCCCGGAATCACCGGTCTTTCAAAAAGCCAACAGGATAAAATTTTCTGTTGGCTTTTTTTTGCTGTTTACCAACAATTAAAACAATTCCTAAAATGAAGAAGAAAGATTTAATTTCGATCACCGATTATTCAAAAGCCGATTACCTGCGCATACTGGAACTCGCAGCCGATTTTGAAAACAATCCAAACCAGAGGCTGCTTGACGGCAAAGTAGTCGCTTCTTTGTTTTTTGAACCTTCGACCCGTACCCGGCTCAGTTTCGAAACGGCTATCAACCGTTTGGGAGGCCGCATTATCGGATTTTCGGATGCAGGTTCATCCAGCGTTTCGAAAGGAGAAACCTTGCACGACACCACCCGCATGGTCAGCAATTACGCCGATCTGATTGTGATGCGTCACCCTCTTGAAGGGAGCGCCCGCTATGCCGCCGAAGTTTCTTCGGTTCCGGTGATCAATGCAGGCGACGGAGCCAACCAACACCCGACCCAGACTTTGCTCGACATGTATTCCATTTACAAAACGCAGGGAACACTCGACAACATTAACATTTTCATGATCGGCGACCTGAAATACGGACGCACCGTTCACTCGTTACTCATGGCCCTGTCTGAATTTGAGAAACCAATCTTCAATTTTATTGCTCCTGAAGAGCTTGCCATGCCCGAAGAATACAAGTTGTTCCTGAAGGAAAAAGGAATCCGCTACTTCGAGCACACTGAGATCAACGAAAACATCAACCACGCCGACATTATTTACATGACTCGCGTTCAGAAAGAACGGTTTATGGACCCGATTGAATACGAGAAAGTTAAAAACGTGTACATTTTGCGCAACAGCATGTTGAAAAATACCAAACCAAACATGCGCATCCTCCACCCGCTTCCCCGGGTGAACGAAATCCATCCGGATGTTGACAGCAATGAAAAAGCCTATTATTTTGAACAGGCCCGGAATGGTGTTTATACCCGTCAGGCCATTATTTCACATATCCTCAACCTCAAATAAATACAGCCATGAGCGATAATTTAAAAAAGAAACTGAAACTGAAAGTAAGCGCCATCAACAACGGCACAGTAATCGACCATATTCCATCTGAAAACCTGTTTAAGGTTATTTCAATACTCGGACTTCAGAAATTAAAAACACAAATAACCTTTGGAGCAAATTTCGAAAGCGAAAAACTTGGAAATAAAGCCATCATCAAGCTTTCCGACGTTTTTTTCGAAGACGACGAGATCAATAAAATCTCGCTTATCGCGCCAAATGCAAAGCTGAATATAATTCGCGATTATGAAGTGGTTGAAAAAAAGGTGGTTGAAGTTCCCGACAAAGTCATCGGGATTGTCAAATGTTTTAACCCCAAATGCATTACCAACAACGAAGAAATAACAACTTATTTCAATGTAATCTCGAAGAAACCGATTGACCTGAAATGCAAATACTGCGAAAAAATTACCCACGAACATCAAATTGTGATCAAATAATCCTGAAATGGCAACACCAATTTTTACAGAAGCTTTTCGGCAAATAATCAGCTTGACCAGCCAAAACCCAGAAGATTTTTTACTCAATGTATGTAAAATACTGAAACAGGAAGTTTTTCATTACGACTGGGTTGGCATTTATATTCTGGATCAGGAAAAAAACGAACTGGTACTGGGGCCTTTCGTTGGAAAACCAACCCCGCACATTCATATTCCTGTTGGAAAAGGAATTTGCGGACAGGTTGCCGAAAGCGGCGAGGCTATGATTGTTCAGGATGTTACCCAGGTTGATAATTACATTTCGTGTGGGCTGGAAGTTCAATCTGAAATTGTTGTGCCTGTACTAAAGAACGGGAAATTTATTGCCGAACTCGATATCGACAGCCATTCGCCAGCCCCGTTTACCCCCGAAGACCTCAATTTTCTTAAAAAAGTATGCGATTTATTAACCTATTATTTCTGATATTGATCTGGCATATTTCTGAATTCATTTTTATAACCAACTAAATTTGAGCCTTCTGATTATTAAATTCAGATTAAAGGTTATTTAACTAAAATTATTCTTCCAAATCACGTAAATTAGCGATCAGAATTGGTTAATGGTGTAATTTGCAGAAAATCACAATCTTGTAAATTACACTTTTTGCTTTTCCCCGCTCTGGACTGAAATTAATTCGAAAGTTATGATGGATTCGATCTATGCGATACTTTTTCACACCAACGAGGCTCTTTTTGCCATCGTTTCTGAAAATGTTTTTGAAGCTTATCTGGTTTTGTTCCTGATCATTTTTCTAGAAACCGGTCTCATTGTCTTCCCTTTTCTACCAGGCGACGGGCTGCTCTTTTCTGCCGGGGTTATTGCAGCTTCATCCAATATGAATATCCTGATTTTAGTCCCCATACTAATCCTGGCGGCAGTTCTGGGAAATCATTTCAATTACATCATTGGGAAATTGATTGGCAACCGGATTGAACACAGCCAAAAAAAATTGATAAAAAAATACCTAGTTCCATCCATTATCAAAACACGGAACTTTTATGAAAAATACGGAAAGAAATCCATCATCATTGGACGATTCTTTCCAGTCATCAGGACTTATATTCCGTTTTTAGCCGGAACCGTAAAGTTCAATTATCCCCATTTTGGACTTTATACCATTTACGGATCGGCTCTTTGGGTACCATTTTTTACTTTTTCCGGCTATTTTCTTGGTGAAATTCCCTGGATCAAAGAAAATTTCGAGATCATTTTTTTGGGGCTAATTATTGTGACTTTGATCCCATTTTTTTATGCTGCCAGTAAAACCCTGTTGTTCAGGAAAAAAACTTCACCCGACAAGCAATCTTCCTAAAAGCCTTGATTATTCAGCAAAAAAGCTATTTTTGAGGAATAAAAACCAGGACCATGTCTAAATTATTTGTTATAAAGCCAATGTCTGAATTACTCTCTGAGTCAAAATCTGATCAGGGATTAAAACGGTCGCTCAGTGCGCTAAATTTAACCACGCTCGGAATTGGTGCAGTTATTGGCGCCGGAATATTTGTCTTAACAGGCCAGGC
>JBBIHV010000226.1:0-3990 GCA_037446835.1 Sunxiuqinia sp.
TTCTTCGGGCAAATCAACAGCAGTTTTTGAGGTCGGCTGACTTTTCTCGCCTGCCGAACGGTTGCCGCAGGAAGATCCAACGATGAATATAGCAGCCAGGACGAATGTTCTGAGCACCAAATGAACTTTGATTCCGGTCATGTTTTTTTATTTTTTTGGACTTCAAAGATAAACGGAAAACGGATAAACCTGAATTTGCCTGGCATTTGATTGTGGTCGGTTGTCAGAAATAAAAAAAGTGTATCGGTCGAAAAAACACGCTCCGTAGAAAATCGGGGATTCCATCTTTCAAAAAAAGAGATGGAATTCCATCCACCATGTTTTCTTTGTGTTAAAACAGGCGATCTTTCAGGAATAAAAATCTCAAATCGCTTTGGCACTGAAAATTAATTTACCTTTGCGGCCTGATTTTAGGGGTCGGTTAATTTCCTTTAAGCCTGGTTTAAGGTAGGAGCATTTAACTTTCTCCTTCCATTGGCAAGTTTCAGCCTATTGCTGAAACACAATTTTAAAGGAAAATTATGACATTTGAAGAAACCGGCCTGAAACCGGAAATCTTACAGGCGATCGCTGAAATGGGATTCGAAAATCCTACGCCTATTCAGGAGCAAACCATCTCGCACCTGATTTCATCAACCCAGGATTTAGTGGCTTTAGCCCAGACCGGAACCGGCAAAACCGCCGCATTCGGACTTCCCGTGATTCACAATACCTCGATGCAGACGAAAGAGGTACAGTCACTCATTCTTTGCCCAACCCGCGAACTGTGTTTACAGATTACCCGCGACATGGACAAATTCTCGAAATTCATCCCGGGGTTCAAAACCATTTCGGTGTACGGTGGCGCCGACATTACCAAACAAATCCGCGAACTGAAAGCCGGCGGCCAGGTTGTCGTCGGAACTCCCGGACGGGTTCACGATTTAATCCGCCGGAAGGTGCTGAACGTTTCGGCCATTCGCTGGCTCATTCTCGACGAAGCCGACGAAATGCTGACCATGGGCTTTAAGGAAGAACTGGATGCCATTCTGGCTACGACTCCGGAAGGAAAGCAAACCTTGCTGTTTTCGGCAACCATGCCGCTCGGCATTTCAGAAATAAAATCGAAATACCTGAATAACGCGCTGGAATTTTCGGTTGGAAAGCGGAATGCAGGCGCCGAAAACGTGGAGCACCATTTTTACGTGGTTCACGCCAAAGATAAATACGCTACCCTGAAACGGATTGCTGATAATTATCCGGATTGCTATGCCATTGTATTTTGCCGTACCCGTATGGAGACACGCGAAGTGGCTGATCAGTTTATGGCCGATGGATACAATGCCGATGCGCTGCACGGTGATCTTTCGCAGGCCCAGCGCGACCAGGTGATGGCCCGTTTTCGCAACAAGCAGATACAAATGCTGATTGCCACCGACGTGGCTGCCCGTGGATTAGATGTTACCGAACTGAGTCACGTAATCAACTACTCGATGCCCGACGATCCGGAAGTGTATATTCACCGTAGCGGACGTACGGGAAGGGCCGGTAAAAGCGGAATTTCGGTGACCATTATCAACATGAAGGAGACCGGGCGCCTGAAACAGATTGAAAAACTTTCGCGCAAGAAATTCGAGCGTAAAATGGTTCCGGGCGGCGACGAAATTGTTGAAAAACAATTGTTTCACCTCATTGACCGTGTGAAGGGAGTTGAAATCAGCGAAGCTCATATCGGGAAATATCTGCCGCAGATTCTCGACCGGTTTGACGGAATGTCGAGCAGCGACATTGTGAAACATTTCGTGTCGCTCGAATTCAATCAGTTGCTCGATTACTATAAAAATGCACGCGACCTGAATATCAAAGCAGAAGTTCCGCGCGATTCATTCTCGCGCAACGATCGCGGAAGCGACCGCCTGCAATTCACCAAACTGTTTATCAACGCCGGGAAAAAACAAAACCTGAGCGCCTCGGGATTGATTGGAATGATCAACCAATTTTCAGGCCGGAGAAACATTGAAATTGGCAAAATTGATATTCAGCGCAAATTCTCGTTCTTCGAAATCGACAGTAACTTTGAAAAAGACCTGATCAAAGCCCTGAACAATGTGGTCATTGAAGGACATGTCATCAACATTGGCAAGGTTGAGTCAACCACCGGAGATTCACCACGCGAAGGTGGTGGTGGTTCGTTCCGCAAAGACCGGAACGATGGAGGCTTCAACGGGCGGCGGCGCGAACCCATCCGTGAAGGCGGATTTAATGACCGTAGCGACCGGTCTAGAAGAAGAAGAAACTAAGTCGCAATGGTTTAAAATTTAGAAATCCCGAATTTCAGGTTAGTTTAACGTGAGATTCGGGATTTTTTTTGATCTGTTTTTTCTTTGCTTTTTCCTGATTTTCAATCACTCTGAATTCTACAATCCGGGCAATCAATTCAAAAGGTATTGGCTGGTCAATCGGAAATTGGACAGAACCCTTTCCCTGCTTGTATTTCGAAAGCTCTTTCGCAAATTCGGCATGTCCGGTTGGAGTGGCATAAAAACCAATGTGATTTTTAAATGCCGCAAAATATACCAAAGGCTTTCCGTGAGTTTTATAAGCCGGCATACCGTAGCCAATGGATTCTTCCGCTTCAGGAGCCGCCTGCTTGACGATTGATCTGACTTGCTTCAGGAGTGATTGAATTTTCTCCGGAAAATCAGCAATGTACTCATCGATGTTGGTTGGTGTTTGTGAGATCATTTTAACAGATTATTTCGTTCCTGAAACACATGTATGCAACTCTTACAATTTCAATCTCTTTATAAACTCATTCACATCGAAATTCAGCTTGATTTTTGGTAAGCGGAACCGGCCACCGGTTTGTACCTTTGATACCGAGTAGATTTCGGCGATGATGGATTTATATTTCTGTGTCACGTAATTTCGTCGCAGCTTCAGGGTGGGCGACAATTCGCCGGTTTGCGGCGTCCATTCGTCGGCCACCAGCCTGAAACGTTTAATTTCTTCGTGTTCGCCCAAGGTTTTGTTAATGGCAACAACCTCCCTCTGGAACTGGGCCAGTACTTCGGTTTTTTGAATCAGTTCCTCGTTATTCTGGAAGTGAATTTTTCGCTGGCTGCACCAGTCGTGCAGATAACTGAAATTGGGCGAAATAAGCGCGCTGGCAAATTTCTCGCCCTCCCCGATAACCATAATCTGCTCAATAAAAATCGAGGCTTTCAGCTTGTTTTCAATCATCTGCGGGGCAATGTATTTCCCGCCCGAAAGCTTGAACATTTCCTTTTTGCGGTCGGTAATTTTCAGGTATTTACCATCTTCCAGAATGCCAATGTCGCCGGTATGGAACCAGCCTTCCTCGTCGATGACTTCGGCGGTCAGGTCGGGTGCTTTGTAATAGCCCTTCATCACGCTGGGGCCTTTCACCAGGATTTCGCCGTCGTCGGCAAATTTCACCTGCACATTGTCCAGCACAGCGCCAACGGTCCCGATTTTCATCTCTTTTTTTGCCGGATTGTTCACCGCGATCACCGGCGAAGTTTCAGTCAGTCCGTAACCTTCGAGGTTCAGCATTCCCGCCATTCCCAACACACGGGCAATGCGCGGCTGAAGTGCGGCGCCTCCGGAAACAACATAAACGATGTTGCCGCCCAGCGCTTCACGCCATTTCGAATAGATGAGTTTGTCGGCAATTTTAATCCTGATTTTCAGGAAAAGGTTGTATTTTTTGTTGTATTCAAAATGCCGGGTCAGGCTCAGCGCCCAGAAATAAATTACTTTTTTCAGGCCGGTCAGTTCGTTTCCTTTCGACACAAAACCGTCGTAAACCCGTTCGAGCAGTCGTGGAACTGAGTTAAACATGTGTGGCTTAATCTCTTTGATGGCCGAAACAATCTGCCCCAGATTACCCACGTAATAAATTCCCATGCCCTTGTACTGAAAATGGTAATTCACACTGCGTTCGTAAACGTGGCAAAGGGGAAGAAAACTAATCACCCGGTGGTCTTT
>JBBIHV010000227.1:0-1960 GCA_037446835.1 Sunxiuqinia sp.
TACATTTCCACCACAATCCCCAGGCTTCCGGTTATCAAACTTCTGCTGGCCGGGGCCACTACCCCACTATCGTTACTTCTCCACCAGGTTTTGGCATAGCCTAAACTTCCCACCAGACGGTAATAATTCAACTTTCCTGAATTCCTGATCTTCCAGTCGAAACCGAACTCCGACTCAGCCGTCCAGTCGTAAATTCCATCTTTTGTAAAATTTTCAAGCGGATACTTGTAAACATCGCCAATCAGATAGCGGTTCACATCGCCGTAAATCTGATAAATATTGGTGCTTGCCAAATCGTTGGTTCCGTGAATAATCAACCGGTTTTCAAGCGAAAGGACCAAATCAGGGACCGCAATATTCACCAATTTCCAGTTCAGTTCCCCGGAATTAGGCGGCAGGTAAAAGCCCAGGTTAAACTCATCGTGTGTGTAAGTCATGTCGTTGGGGCGGCTTCCGAATGTGTTGAAAGTAGAATCGGGGTAATGGGAATAAACGAACGGCATGACACGGGTATATTTCAGGGTTGAAGTAGTGCCCGGAACAATATTCGACAACAGGTTTGTTTTCCAACCAAACTGCCAGGCATACCGGTTATTGGGCATCTTCATTAATTTCCCTGATTTGGTGAAATTAAATTCATCGACATAAAAACCGATCCAGGTCTTCCCTATTCCCGTAAACTGGGTAGCCAAATCAAAATACAACGACAAATTATCGTGATCGCCCACGTCGATCTGAGTTAAATTCGGAAGGACAAAAGGAACCAGGTAGGCCAGTTCGAGCCGTTTCGACCAGATGTTGCCGCCACCAACCGAAAACTGCAACCAGCGGCTAGGCATAAACTCGATTAGATGAAAGGTGAAATTATTTTGCAACTGTCCCAGATCGTAGCCATAAATGTCGCGCCGGTATGTTGAACTTTGATTGGCATACGAAAACAGCGATCCGGTCAAATACGAATAGCGGATCCACCTGGCGGGCTGAATTTTCAGTTCAATGCCCGGGAACCGCCGTGCAAAGGATGAAAGCACCAGATTGCTTTCATCGTGCCCAATCGACCGGCGTTGATTATTTATACTGAACTGGACTGCGCCATCCCACCACGAACCATTCAGTTCGGTGTGATAAATCATTCCGGCAGTCAGGTCGCTTTTTACCGGCTTCCCTTCCCCTGATGTTCCTGAAGTTAAAACATGCGCCCACATCGTATCGAAATTAAACTGATAGGGCAAATACGAATACCCCAACGATTCATAAGGGAATACAACCTGATGATCTTTGGTGTACGACTGATAAAAAAGGTCGGGGGTGAGGCGTTCAACAGCCAGGCCGACGGCTCCGGTAAAGGTGAGGTGTTGGCCCAAATCCCCGGAAAGATATGGCTCCCCGATCAGGCTGGTTGACCAGGTCCCCTGATTGCCAAACCCCGATCGCACCGAGGTTTCAGCGCTGAAACCCGCCACGGCAAAAGTGTTCTTCGTGGAGCCTTTGTAAATGGTCAGGCCATTGGTGTCTTCAAAAATATCAGCCAGGTATTCACCAACCCGTGCTTTTTCCCGAACGCTGAGATGCTCGCTGTCAGCAAGTTTAAGCAGGAGGCGTGCAATAAATTCCTTGGAATAGGGTTTTGACATCGGCATAAAACCAGTTTCGCCCTTCACCTCGAAATAATCAATCAGCTCATAAACAGGATTGGTTAAAGGAATAATCTTATTCTTCAACCGAAGGTTTTCCAAATTATACTGATCTGGTTTTGAAGTTCTTGGTTGTTTAACCGGCTGCCTTTTCCGTTTCGAAACGGCCACCGGCAAATTTCCATCATGAAGCGGCCCGGTAAGTTGAGCCGTTTTTTCAGTTTCAGTAGCATTGAAAAAACTTCTGGCAGATTGCATTTTACTCTCATTTGATTGTGCATTCCCTCTGTTTGCCAATCCTACAACCAGGAAGAACACCAGTGTTG
>JBBIHV010000227.1:2060-3981 GCA_037446835.1 Sunxiuqinia sp.
GGCTGGAAATTCGCATGAAGTTTATTGTCATCTCGATTAGAGTTTCTTCCTATCATGTTCGTTTCCCAGGTCATTTTTAAAGTTTGAAAGGTAAATATAATAAATACCATCAGAATATTGGGTTCTGTTGTGCAGGATACGCCACGAATTTCAGACCTGCCAATTGAAAAGCCTTGTACGGCTCATTTTCCGGAGACAACTTATTCTTTCATTGTATTGAGAAGCCCGGCTTCTTCGTTTTCACAAACCGGCTTTCGCTACTGAATTGTTAATTCGGCTTCATGTACCTGCAAATCATATCCGAAAGTATAGAAAAAAGCCTATTTTTGTGTCCCGAAAATGCTCTTTATTTAAAACGAATCTAAATTATGGCAACACATAAAAAAGCACTTTTAATGATCCTCGATGGCTGGGGAATTGGTGATGGCACTGAAAGAGATGTAATTTCGACAGCACCAACTCCATTTTTGGATTACCTGAATGCCAACTATCCGCATTCGCAACTGCTTACATCCGGCGAAAATGTCGGATTACCCGATGGCCAGATGGGGAATTCAGAAGTAGGGCACCTCAACATTGGCGCCGGACGTGTAATTTACCAGGATATGGTGAAAATTACCAAATCCATCCGCGACAAATCGCTTTGGACCGAACCTCAAATTGTAAAAGCATTTACCTACGCGAAAGAAAATAACAAAAACGTCCACCTCATTGGCTTAATTGGCCCCGGAGGAGTTCATGCGCTGAGTTCGCACATGATCGCCCTTTGCCAAATTGGAACCGACATGGGGCTCGAAAATATTTACGTTCACGGGCTGACCGATGGCCGCGACACGGATCCTCGTTCAGGATTGGAATTTCTGGCAGGCGATCTGAAAAATCTGGAAGGCACCAACGGTAAATTTGCCTCCGTGATTGGCCGTTACTATGGCATGGATCGCGATAAAAACTGGGACCGCATGAAGCTGGCCTACGATTTATATACCGAAGGCAAAGGAACTCCGTCAACCGACTTGTTGAAAACCGTCAAAGCATCGTACGAAGCTGGTGTAACTGACGAATTTTTGAAACCCATCGTAATGGTTGACCCAAACGGGAAACCACTGGCTACCATTCAGGAAAACGACGTGGTTATCTGTTTCAACTTCCGTACCGACCGCCTGCGCGAAACCACCATTGCCTTTACACAGCAGGATTTTCCTGAATTCGGGATGAAAACCATGCCGCTGCATTGGTACACCATGACCAATTACAAGGCCGATTTCAAAAATGTGAATGTTATTTTCGACAAGCCAAACCTGAATAACACGATGGGCGAAATCGTTTCGAAAGCCGGACTGAAACAAATCCGGATTGCCGAAACCGAAAAATATGCCCACGTTACCTTCTTTTTCAGTGGCGGGCGCGAAGAAGAATTTCCGGGTGAAAAAAGGCTGCTTGCCCCTTCGCCCAAGGTTCCCACCTACGATTTTCAGCCTGAAATGTCGGCGCCGATGGTTCGCGACCTGATTGTTCCTGAATTGCTCAATCAATCAGCCGATTTTGTTTGCCTGAACTTTGCAAACGGCGACATGGTTGGACACACCGGTGTTTACGAAGCCATCGTGAAGGCCGTGACTGCGGTTGACGGTTGCGTAAAAGATGTTGTTGAAGCGGCCCAAAAAGGCGGGTACGAAGTGCTGATCATTGCCGACCACGGAAATGCCGACAATGCCATCAACGAAGACGGTTCAGCCAATACTGCCCATTCATTAAATCCGGTACCATGCATCTATGTTTCCGAAAACAAAAACGTAAAAATCAAGAATGGTATTCTGGCCGACGTGGCCCCCACTTTGCTTTCGTTAATGGGCCTCGATATTCCGAAAGAAATGACCGGAAATGTCCTGATCGAAAAATAAATAACTTTATTCCTTTTTTA
>JBBIHV010000228.1:0-3829 GCA_037446835.1 Sunxiuqinia sp.
GAAGCCAACGGATATGTGGATTTATTAGTCAGGACAGATGCCCGTCAGCTAAAGCTGACGGCAACGCATATCAGCATTTCAATTCAGCGTTAGTGTTGCTCAAAGCTATGCCTATGCTTTGCCGTTGGCTTCAGCCAACGGGCATGTGGATTTATTAGTCAGGACAGATGTCCGTCAGCTAAAGCAGACGGCAAAAAATAGCAGATTTTCAACTCTGCGATAGCGCTATTCAAAGCGAAGCCTGTGCTTTGCCGTTGGCTTCAGCAAACGGACATGTGGATTTATTAGTCAGGACAGATGTCCGTCAGCTAAAGCAGACGGCAAAGAATATCAGTTTATCAATCAGTAATTTCTAAGCTCAAATTGGGTGTTATTCTTTGCCGTTGGCTGAAGCCAACGGACATCAGGAATCATATCAATCTTTCAATCTTTCGAACCCATATTTTTCTTCCAGCAGTTTTATCTCATCATCCAGGGTAATCCGTTGATGATGTGCATCCTGGTTTTGGATATATTTGCGCACCCGCTCTACCTGTGATTGTCCGATTGAAACAGCAAAATAGTCGTCCTGCCAGGCAAAATTATAGGGAAACATTTTGAGGCTGTTAATCCAGAACGAGCTTTCGCCTTTCAGGTATTGCATAATAGTTGCGATGTTCTGCTGTTTCCCCATGTTTATCAGTGCATGGATGTGATTTTCGTGTGCATTAATGAAATCGAGGCTAATGTTTTTGTCTTCGGCATTTCCTCTGAAATGCTTCAACAGTTCAGCGCGAAAGGAGTGTGGAATATAATAAGACCTGTCTTTAACGCACCACACACAATGCAACCAGATTTTGACATACGACATAAGTCTTGAATCTAAGATTTGAGCTAATTTAATGAATTTTAGTTAGATCTTATACCCGTCGGCAGCAAAGATTTCTATGTCCGTCAGCTAAAGCAGACGGCAAAGGATAGCAGCATTTCAATTCAGCGCTAGTATTGCTCAAAGCTAAACCTTTCCTTTGCCGTTGGCTTCAGCCAACGGATATAAATCTAAAAGAAAAGCTTCGGATTAATTTATCTCGATGCCCGTCAGCTTAAGCTGACGGCAAAGCATATCAGCATTTCAATTTAGCGTTAGTGTTGCCCAAAGCTAAGCCTATCCTTTGCCATTGGCTTCAGCCAACGGACATTGATTTATAAATCTTAGCCATTGGCTTCAGCCAACGGACATAGGAAATCGGGTTTATCTCTTCCCCTGAAAAAAATCCCGCATTAACTGGGCACATTCATTTTCCAGAATTCCAAAAACAACCTCGGTTTTGGGGTGCAACGCTTCAGGGGCAAATTTCTGAAAGCCTCGTTTTTCATCGTAAGCGCCATACACAATCCGGCCAATTTGTGCCCAGCCCAGTGCCCCGGCACACATCACGCAGGGTTCAACGGTGACATACAGTGTGCATTCGTTCAGGTATTTCCCACCCAACAGGTTGGCTGCTGCAGTAATGGCCTGCATTTCGGCATGGGCGGTTACATCGGTTAAGGTTTCGGTGAGGTTGTGGGCTAGGGCAATAATTCGGTTTTGCGAAACCACCACCGCTCCAACCGGAATTTCGCCTTCCTGAAAAGCCTGCTCGGCTTCCTGAAGGGCCCGCCGCATAAAATATTCGTCGTTAAAAAGTTCCATTCGGTAAAAGGCAAAAGTGAAAGACAAAAGTAGAAAAGAAAATACATGAAGGCGGTTCGTTATGGATAGTTCAATCACAAAAAACAAAAATGGCACCCTGAAGTGCAAAAGAAGACCACAACGGGAAAAGAGGAAAACTTCTGCTTAACCAGCAAGTAGGGTTTCATCCCTGAAAAAGGATGGAATCCTTTCGTTTTAAACTGCCTGAATTCCAGAAAACACGCTGAGACCCCCGGCAGGGAAGCTTCCCATTGAGCGGGGCGGCTTCCCGACCTGCAGGATGGCAAAATCTTTAGCGGGACGCCGAAAAACCCAGAAGGGCGAATGGGGGCGGGCGTTTTAGTTGGTTGTTTAATCCTGACAGTGTTTGGAACCCTGTCCGTGGTGGAATAATCTTCCGAACCTGACATTTTCCCGCCAATTATTCCAAAAACTGCTTATTTTTGCAACGACTTAAAAAGAATTAAAGATGTACAGAACACATACATGCGGCGAATTACGCCTCACGCACCAGCTTTCGGAAGTAACCCTTGCAGGCTGGGTTCAGCGGGTCAGAAACCTGGGCGGAATGACTTTTATCGATCTTCGCGACCGTTACGGAATTACTCAGTTGGTTTTCGATGAGAAAACAGATCAGTCGGTTACCGCGCAAGCAGGCAAGCTTGGTCGCGAGTATGTGATTCAGGCTACAGGCACGGTGCGCGAACGCAGCAGCAAAAACAAGAACATTCCAACCGGCGAAATCGAGCTGGAAGTTTCGGCGCTGAACATTCTGAATGTTTCCGATATTCCGCCATTTACCATCGAAGACGAAAGCGATGGCGGCGACGAAATCCGAATGAAATACCGCTACCTCGATTTGCGCCGCGCACCGGTCCGCGATACGCTGATCCTCCGCGCCAAAATGGCCCATGCGGTCCGTAGCTATCTGAATCGGAATAATTTCATCGAAACCGAAACCCCGGTTTTGATCAAATCAACTCCGGAAGGCGCCCGCGATTTTGTAGTTCCTTCGCGCATGAACCCGGGCGAATTTTACGCGTTGCCGCAATCGCCACAGCAGTTGAAACAGTTGTTGATGGTAGCCGGATTCGACCGCTATTACCAGATTGTGAAATGTTTCCGCGACGAAGATTTGCGTGCCGACCGTCAGCCTGAATTTACCCAGATCGACTGCGAAATGTCGTTCGTGGAACAGGAAGATATCCTGAATATGTTTGAAGGTTTGACCAAATATCTGTTTAAAGAAATTAAAGGGATTGAGATTACCGAATTTCCCAGAATGTCGTACGCCGAAGCCATGGAAAGCTACGGATCGGACAAACCGGATATTCGTTTCGGAATGAAAATTAAGGATCTGACTGATCTCGTAAAAGGGAAAGGCTTTTCGGTGTTCGACGAGGCTGAGTTCATCGGAGGAATTTGCGCCCAAGGATGCTCTGAATATACGCGCAAACAAACTGATGCACTGACCGATTGGGTGAAACGCCCGCAAATTGGCGCCAAAGGTTTGGTTTACCTGAAATACAACACCGACGGAACCATCAAATCGTCGGTCGATAAATTCTATTCTCCTGAAGAACTTCAGAAATGGGTTGAATTATTTGGCGCCAAACCCGGCGACTTGGTTCTAATCCTTTCCGGAGTAAAAGAAAAAATGCTGAAAGCACTGGGCGACCTTCGCCTTGAAATGGCCAGCCAGCTTGGTCTGCGCGATAAAAGTGTATTTCAGCCATTGTGGGTGGTCGATTTTCCGTTGCTCGAATGGGACGAAGAAACTGCCCGTTTTTACGCCATGCACCATCCGTTTACCGCACCAAAACCCGAAGATATTTCGCTGCTCGAAACCAATCCGGGAGCCGTTCGTGCCAATGCATACGATTTGGTCATCAACGGTGTTGAAATTGGTGGTGGTTCGGTTCGTATTTTCGACAAAGCCCTTCAGGCAAAAATGTTTGGTTTGCTCGGATTTACGCCGGAACAAGCTGAATATCAGTTCGGATTTTTAATGAATGCTTTCAAATTCGGAGCTCCGCCACATGCCGGTATTGCCTTCGGATTTGATCGCCTGACCTCGATGTTCGCCGATTTAGACAGTATTCGCGACACCATCGCTTTCCCGAAAAACAATTCGGGCCGCGACGTGATGATGGACAG
>JBBIHV010000229.1:0-3658 GCA_037446835.1 Sunxiuqinia sp.
CTGTATTCGATTAAAGATCTGGAATATTTATCAGGAATTAAAGCCCATACCATCCGGATTTGGGAGAAAAGGTACCGGTTGCTCGACCCAGGGCGTTCGGATACCAATATCCGATCGTATTCTGATGATGATGTTCGGAAAATATTGAATGTGGCCATGCTGATTAAAAATGGCTACAAAATCTCGACTGTCGCCGGTTTTGATGAGGCAAAACTTCAGGCAGAAGTTATACGCGTAAACCGCAATTCAAATGAGCCGCAAAAGCATCTCGATCAACTTCTGTTTCACACGGTTAACCTGGAGACCTTTGAATTTGAAAAGGCACTCGGTCAGATTATTGATGAACTTGGCTTTTCGAAAACCATTCAGCAGGTAATTTTTCCTTTTTTTGAGCGCATTGGTATTTTGTGGCAGGCCGGATCTATTTTTGCGGCCCACGAACATTTTGTTTCGAACCTGATCAGAAACCGGCTCATCCGCGAAACCGGCAAATACGAAAGTTTACAAACCGCCAAATCAATTTTGTTTTTTCTTCGCGAGAATGAATGGCACGAAATGGGGCTGCTTTATTTCAATTATCTGGCTGCCCGGGCCGGTTTGCGCTGTGTTTATCTGGGGCAGAGCCTGCCATTTGGCGATTTATCGAACCTTTTGATGAACAATCGCTACGATTTTGTTTGCACTTCATTTATTCAGGCCATCGAAAAACCTGAATTGGAGCAGTACCTGGCTAATTTATCGCTGGTTTTTAATCAAAACACAATCCTGATCTCCGGCCGTCAGTTCGTCCTTCACAAGCCCAAACTTCCATCAAATGTTTCTGTTATCAAAAACAGCAACGATTTTATCCGGAAAATTTCAGGATAAATTTTGGGGAAAGTGTATTCAGTGGTCAGTTGTGGAACCAATCTCTGCAGTCATTCTTTAAGTCATCGGTGGTAAGCCGCTTTGCCACGAACTTCTTAATGACAATCAAATGGCACGAAAATCGAACCCGTTTTAACGGCTACTGAACGCTGAAGTAAATGGCAAAAAAGTGCAGCATACTTCCGGCCAAAACAAATAAGTGCCAGATACCGTGACTGTACGGAAGTTTCCGCCACATATAAAAGATGACCCCGATGGAATAGGCAAGTCCGCCTGCGACCAGGTAAGTCAAACTGATGGAAGGTAAATTCAGGATAATTTGTTTGCCGGCCAGGACGAACATCCAGCCCATTCCGAGGTAAAGGGCAACCATCAGTTTCCTGAAACGGTGCAGGTAAATGGTACGGATAATTGCTCCCACGATGGCCAGTCCCCAGATAATCCCGAACAAAATCCAGCCCCAGGTACCGTGCATGGTGGTGAGCAGGATGGGCGTGTAGGTTCCGGCGATGAGCAAAAAGATTGAAACATGATCGAACCGTGCAAACAGGTTTTTTATGCGAGGTTTTGTGAAACTGTGGTAAAGGGTTGACGACAAATATAAAAGGACCAGAGTGCAACCGTAAATCGAAAAACTTACCAAATGCCAGATGTCGCCACGTTTACCGGCAACAATGATCAGCAGAACCAGCGCAACAACGCTTAATAATGCGCCTATCCCATGGGTTATGCTGTTTGCAATTTCCTCTCCGCTTGAAAGTTGACGGTAGTTTTTGGTTTTTTCCGAATTCATATTGAAAAATTGTTTTCCAGAAGAACGGCTAATTGTTTGATTTGTTTTGGAACGGCTGTTACCAAAAGTTTAACAGCAAAACGCTCAAACATTGGTTTTTTTGTCAATCAGGTAGTGGTTTCGTTCTGATGAATTTCGGGCATTCAGTTCAGCCAGGAAACCAGCCAGGAACAATTGAGTTCCAATTATCATGGCAGCCAGAGCCAGGTAAAAATACGGACTTTCGGTGATTCGGGGCGCCCTTTCGTTCTGAAGCGTAAGAATGATTTTTTCGGCGCCCACCCAAACTGCCGATGCAAGGCCGAGCAAAAAAGTGAGTGTGCCGAAAACGCCGAAAAAGTGCATGGGCCGTTTACTGAACTTCGATATAAAGATGACTGAAAGCAGGTCGAGTGGGCCGCGGATAAACCGTTCCATCCCGAATTTGGTTGTGCCAAATTTTCGTTCCTGATGCTGGACCACTTTTTCGGTAATACGCTTAAATCCAGCCCATTTGGCCAGGACCGGGATGTAGCGGTGCATGTCGCCATACACTTCAATGCTTTTAACGACTTGTTTCCGGTAGGCTTTTAATCCGCAGTTAAAATCGTGGATTTTAATGTGTGTTATCCGTCGGGCAGTCCAGTTATAAAATTTGCTTGGAATATTTTTTGAAAGCACCGGGTCGTGGCGTTTTTTCTTCCAACCGGAAACAAGGTCGAATTTTTCTTCGGTTATCATGCGGTAAAGTTCCGGAATTTCCTCCGGGCTGTCCTGAAGGTCGGCATCCATGGTGATCACCACGTCGCCTTGTGCCTGTTCGAAACCGCAAAATAAGCCGGCAGATTTTCCGTAGTTGCGCCTGAATTTTATGCCTCTGATGCACTGATTTTGCTGACAGAGTTGCTCGATAAGTTCCCACGAACCATCGTTACTGCCATCGTCAATCAGGATCACTTCATACGAAAAGTTATTGGCCAACATCACCTGCCCAATCCATGATGTTAGTTCAGGAAGCGATTCAACTTCATTGTAAAGGGGGACAACTACGGAAATATCCATTGGGTTATTCTTCTGTTTTTACTTCTTCCATTGCCTCATCAAAAGGATCTTCACTTGGAAGTTTTTTGACAAAAATTGAGGTGATCAAAGATACAATTGTTCCCATTATTATCGAACCCAATAATCCGGTAATTGCCATGATTCCGGGAGTCATCATTTTTGCTGAAATACTCAATGCGGCTTCAATTTGGTCATCGCTCATGCCCCGCTGCCTGAGGGCTTCTTCCTGTACATTTTTTACCTGTTCAATCAGACCCGGGTCGATCTTGTAAATAATCAAGGTGTAAAGAGCGGTAATGATTCCGCTGAAAATCATGATGGCCGTGCCAAAACCTACAGCCTGGCCGTAATTGATTTCGCCGTTCAGTTCGTGGTTGCGGTAATGGATTTGTGCCACTGCGATACATGCAATGTAGATGGGGATTGATAGGTAGCCGAGCGTTTTATTTTGCATTTGGCCGGTAACATAAAGGATGACCGAAAAAAGGGTCAGGACGATTCCGATGTAAAGTCCGTAGATCATTGCTGATCTCCAAAAGGTTGATTTTTGTTCCATAGTGTTTTTAGATTTTGTGATTAACAAATATATCTGATTTTATCGACAGGCTCGTTCATTCATTGACATTTTGTGAATTTTATTGTTGTCTGGTTTTTTTCGGAATAGTTTGTTGAGCATTAATGGATTAGTTTACCGGTTCAAAAAAAATTACGGGCAGTTCCTGAATTCATTTGCTGGGACGTCAAATTTTTCTACTTTTGCGCCGGGTAAGTCCTGTACGACTAGCTCCTGTTGAATTCCCCCAGGGTCGGAAGGCAGCAAGGGTAAACGGTTGAGCGGTGCGATGCAGGTAGCTTACCCACTTTTTATGCCTTTTTGGTTCGTCGGCTGACGAAAAATATATTGCCGAATTAGCTCAGTTGGCCAGAGCACGTGATTTGTAATCTCGGGGTCCACAG
>JBBIHV010000230.1:0-3641 GCA_037446835.1 Sunxiuqinia sp.
GATGAAAAACAAGATCGTCATACTTTTTTTCCTGTGCATTTTTTCGTTTTCGGTGAAGGCGCAGAATGATGCAGGGTTTGGCTGTTTTACCGACCGCGATGTTTACGTGAGCGGCGAAACGCTACTGGCCAAAATTTTTACGCCCGAAAATAATCCATCCCGGATCGTACACATCGACCTGGTTAATAAACCAGGCACCCGGATCACCGGCGCGTCGATGGAAATACATGATAATCAGGCCAACGGGTTTCTCCAGTTGCCCGATTCACTTAGTACAGGAACATACCTGATCAGGGCTTACCTCAAAAATTCGCCGGTTAAGATTATCCGCGAAATATGGATTTCGAACCGTTTTAATGGCCTTGAAAAAATTTCGGCCATGAACCGGGCTGTCGATTCAGGAAAAATCCAGGAAAAACAAACCAGCCAGCTTCGCATCGAAGGCATTGAACCTGAATACCATCCCAACAAGCCAATTGCCGCATCTATCCGGGTTGACGAACAACTGAAGAATATGCTGGATGGAAACCTGCTCGTTTGCATCGCCCAAACAAACCCTTCGTTCGTACCTGAAAACTTTTCCTGGACTTCGGAACATGAACCCGCCAGCCTGACCGAAGACCGGGGGGTTGTCCTTTCAGGAAAAGTTACCGACAAAAAGACCTTGCAACCAGCTTCCGGAATTACCGTTTTTCTGACCATTCCCGATTCGATCCCCGGATTTCAGTATTACACAACCCGGAACGACGGACGGTTCTACTTTTTGCTCGACAAATACCACGGGCCTGTCCAGGCTGTCGTTCAATGCTTTGGAATTAATCCGGAACAACGCCTGAAACTGACGCTGGAAGACCATTTGTCGAAGGTTGCTGATATTCCAAAATTCACTTCGCTGGCTATTCCTGAAGATTTCAAAAACAGCATTTCAGCCGAAGTTGATGCCATTACTTTCCAGAAAATATTTGGGCAGGATAAAAAACTGGCGCAATCGCCACCCGTTAAAAAGCCCGAAACCTATCCATATTACGGCCCTCCGGCGGTAACCGTTAAACCTGATCTTTTTATCGACCTCCCAAATTTCAACGAAATTTCGAAAGAACTTTTGCCCGGGGTTAAATTCAGGAATTACAACAACGAGCCAACCATTCAGGTAATGAACAACCCCATGCACAACTATTTCGCCGATCCGCCCCTGATCCTGGTCGATGGCATTCCCTTACGTGACCTGAACATCATTAAAGACATGGGCAGTACCGACATCGACAGGGTTGATATTTGCCCGGCCGAACGGTTTTACGGCAACCTGAGATTTCCCGGTGTAGTTGCCATCTATACCACAAAAAAAGACTATTCGCGTATCCCGGAATCCGATCAGTTAATCCGCCTGACCCTCGAAACCATACAAGTTCAGGCAACCCTGGCCCCGCCAGAAAATGCCGGGCCAAACATTCCCGACCTGCGGCAGGTTTTTTACTGGAACCCTTTGGCCAGCACCGGCCAAACCCTATCGGTAAATTGCACCACTTCGTCAATTACCGGTATATTTAAGCTGGTTGTAAGGGGTCGGTTGAAAGACGGCACATTCATTTATTCTGAAAAACAATTTGAAGTAAACTGATATGAGAATCAGAACCCAAAATATTATATTTCTTTTCGTCCTGGCTTTTACCTCCTGTTTTTCAGGAAGTGCGCAAGAACTGAACAAAAACTGGTCAGCCGAAAAAATTAGAGGGACCCGCCAGCTTCCTTACGCCTCATACAATGGCTTTCCGTTTTTAACCGACACCTGGGTGCGCGGAACCCTCGTATTTGCCGACGGCGAAATTTCAGATACGCTGTACCTCCGATACAGCTCGTACAAAGACGAACTGGTTTATTTCAACAAAACAATTTCAGTCCAGATTACGATCGACAAAGCAAGCCTGAAAGGGTTTTCGTTCATCGAAAAAGACGGTTCGGTAAGGGTTTTCAGGAAACAGTACTACGACGGGTTCTGGAAAGGCGACCGTTATTTTGAAGTCCTCGCTGAAGGGAAAACCAATTTACTGGCCTACCGGAAAGTAAGCCTGGCCAGCACCTTTGCCTACAAAGACGAAAGCGGGATTATGAAAAACCAGGAATACGCGCTGGATTATTATTTCTATTTTTATTCGCCCGGGAAAGGCTATCTCCCCGTAAAAATTAACCGTACCAGCTTGCTGTCTAAATTTGACAAATCGTCGCAACGGCCAATAAAAAAACTGCTCCGGAAAGACCGGATCCATATTGTCGGGGAAGATACGTTTGTTCAGGCCTGGAAAGCCATCGAAAAAGAGGGCTTCCAATTGGTTTACTAGCCCGACATTCAGGTTAATCCCACTTAAAATTTTATTTGCCAAATTATTAAACGCTACAAATTCTCATTAAGTCTGGTTATGCTGAAAAGACTTATTTACTTGATTTTGCTGATGCTCGTTTTTGACGGATGCGAAGAGTACTATAAACCTGTAATCGATGTGATGCCTGGATCGCTGGTCGTTGAATCGCGCATGACAAACGACACCACGCAAAATTTCGTCCGGTTGTCGGTCAGCCGCGATTTTTACAGCACCGCCCCGGTGGTTTGGGTCACCGGCGCACATGTCGAACTGGTCGAATCGAAGGGAGGAATCATGCAGGCCCTCGAAAAAAGCCCGGGGTACTATACATTTCAAGAAACACCAGTTGTAGGCAAGGAATATTCGCTCCGGATTTCGACCCGGGGCAACGATGTTTATGAATCGGATTTTGCCGTGATGCCGCCCGTCCCGACGATCGACTCGCTTTATACCAAAGACTTTGTCGAAAAAAGGTACATGACCAATGCCTACCACGTTCCGGAGATGTTTGAAACACCGGGGCGGCAAATTTTGATCGACGCCCCGCTTTCGCCGCAACTGAACCATTACCTGTTCGACTACCAGGCCGTTATTCAATGGTATTTCTCTAAGGCTGCGATTGATTCGGCGCCCACACCAATTGAAGACTCACGGATTAAGCAGGCATTTCTGGACAACTCCATTGCACGGCCCCACGATACGATTTGGTATGGCTGGATAACCATAAAAAACACCGATGAATTTAACCTGGCAGGCCCAAAAGATTTCAGCACATCTTCAAGCTTGCAAAACCACCTCCTCCTCTGGTTGGATTACAGGGGCGGCACTTATCTCGACTCAACCGTTCAGCGGCCCTTTAACTGGATCTTCACGTTCGAACAGTACGGAATTACCAAAGCTTCGTATGATTTTCGCACCAAACTCAACCAGCAGTTTACCTCGGACGGAACGTTGCTCGACCCGGTGCTGACCCAGGTCACCGGGAACGTCCACTGTGTGAACAATCCGAAGAAAGTCGCGCTGGGTTTCTTCGACCTGTGTTCGTACAAACGGTACCGCTATTACCTGAACCTGGGAAGCGGCCCCGACCACTCGGTCATTATTCGGAAACTGAATTATTTCTATGACATTCCCGACCGCGGTTTCTTCAAAGACAAAATTCCGGATTTCTGGGAAACCAACTATCCGAAATAATCAGGTGATTGCATATTTCCCTGGATAATTTGCCTGATTTCTGATTCCGTTTTGTTAAATTTATTGAGCGTTTCCGGAGAAAAATTCCGG
>JBBIHV010000231.1:0-1818 GCA_037446835.1 Sunxiuqinia sp.
TCGATAATCCGGTCGAGCTGTTCCGGTTTCAAACGGTTGTTTTTCTCCTTTCCCATCACCCAGCAGCCCTGGCAGTTCAGGTTGCAGTCGTCGGTGATGGAGATGAAATTAAACGCCGGAAAAAAATCGCCTTTTTTCTGCCGTTTCTGAAACCGTGCAAACGACATGGAGCCTTTGATGCCCATGTTCACGACGAATTTATACAGACATCGTTTGTCGGTGCGGATTAGTATGTTTTTGAGAAGTCCCATATTTAATTTAAGAGCCTCCCCCAAACCCCCTCCCAAAGAGGGGGCTTTCGGACATGGCATTCGTGGATATACTTTTTGACATTGAACATACAATTAAAAGAACAAATATTCAGTACCTTCACAATCTCGAAGTCTCCTCTCCGGGTAGATTTAAAGGGGCTTTCTCCTCTCCTTTGGGGAGGTCGGGAGGGGCCGCATTTTTTATTTCTTCCAACGCTTTTCTCCTTTCTTCCTCTGCCTGTTCCACCAACCCCGCCCTGAAGATATTCCTTCTCAAAGCCGACCGCTGGTTCAGGGTCGAAATCAAATTGTGATCGGGAGCTGCAATCTTCATTTGCGGTTCAGTTCCCGGTTCGGCTCCGGCAAGCACACCATTTTCTTTCAACCGGGGAAAAATAATGGCCGATGTCGGGCAATTCCTTCCGCAGGCCGGACAATTATTTTTGCAGGCCAGCGGATTCACCACTTTCAATTGCTTGCTGGCAAAGGTATAAACGCCGAACAAACAAAATTTAAAGCACTTCCCGCAGTCGATGCAAAGCGGCTGATCGATCACCGGATACCAGGCCGGAACATCGAGTCCGCTTTCCACCTTGGTTTCGGCGGCTTTGCCTTCAGCAAATGAAAAATCATTCCGGAGTTTCGACCCGATGTCAGTGGCTGTCAATTCCCTGAAATTCAAAACTTCCAATCCTGAGAGCTCCAAACCATTCTGCTCCAGCATGTTTTTAATCGCA
Source organism: Sunxiuqinia sp. (assembly GCA_037446835.1). Lineage (GTDB taxonomy): Bacteria > Bacteroidota > Bacteroidia > Bacteroidales > Prolixibacteraceae > Aquipluma. Next base: position 989 of record JBBIHV010000231.1, read on the forward strand.
CGCGGATAGCAAGCCACCATTATTTTTCGGGAATACTTTTGATCGATCGCACGGACAAAATCCTTCCGGTTCAACACAATCCCGCAGAAATCATTCAACTGATACAAATCAGCATCAATATTTCCGAGCAATTCACTAATTTGTTCCGACTTACCCGACGGAATTACACCGGCCCCGCAATTGCAATAAAGGATACACGTTTTCTCCATAGGTTCAATTTCCGATTCAGGAATTCAGCTTAAAATAACTAAAAATAGATACGACTGAAAAATAGAAACCCAGCTAAATGAGTTCCGTTAACAAACATTAGAAATTTTTGAGAGGTAAATCGGCTGAAATAAGTTCTTTACAACGGTAATTTAGTAAATTTCGTTCTTTCTTGAATTTAATTACTTCAAATGAAACCACGTTTAAACATTGTGACACTGGGAGTTGCCGATCTTCCAAGATCGCGACAGTTTTATAAGGATGCTTTTGGCTGGAACCCTGCACAAGGAAGCAGCGACCAGATTGTATTTTTCCATCACGGCGGAATCGTACTCGGACTTTACCCTGTGAATTTATTGGCCGAAGATGCAGGAATTCCGGCCGAACGAACAGGTTTTTCAGGAATTACATTGGCGATTAACACCAAAACCAGGGAAGAATTGGATGAAATCCACCAGAATGCACTTGCCGCCGGAGCCCAATCGCTGGTTGAACCTCGTGATACTTTCTGGGGCGGATACGACTCCTACTTTGCCGATCCGGATGGACATGCGTGGGAAATTGCCTGGGCGCCATTCTGGAAATTCGACGAACAAGGAAGTTTGATTCTGGAAGGGTGAAGC
>JBBIHV010000231.1:1918-3617 GCA_037446835.1 Sunxiuqinia sp.
GACTGAACACTGAGACTGACCACTTTTTTTACGTTGGCGGGTGCAACCGTTTGTGAAACCATGTGCGAACCTGATTCATGGTTTTTAGCTGACCAGCTGGCACGTGGCGACGGCAGGTTGAACGTTCTTCGCTGCCTTCCGGCGCTCCCCAGCGGATTTCAGCGCCATCGTTCGGATTGTAGGCCATTTCAAACGCGTCTTTCCGTTTCAGGATTTCGGCAATCGTCAGGGTTTTTTCAGTGCCATTGCTCCGGACGTAGGTGATCGAAAGTTCCGACAACTTCTTCTTTAACAGCTCCTCCAGATTTTTCTTAACGTGTTCAGGAGATTGGAGCATGGGCATTTTGAAGTCATCAGGCGAGCGCATGATCTTGTCCGGAAAATCGAGCACGGCATCCATCGCGATGAGGAGGCGCAGGTCGCGGTTCGGAGTCGAAAAATCTTCCCACTGGCCACCTGCCTGAAACACTCCCGAAGTACTTCCAGGCATGGGAATCACCGCACCCGGATGGGCTTTCATGTACGCTTCGCCATTGGCAACCGAAGTAACCCGCACGACAAGCTGCTCATGAAGGGCCGTTATCAGATCGAGCAAGGCCGTCTCCGGATCGAGCGGTTTCGGGTTAATAATCCGCTCCATGGTGTGATAGAATATTTTGCTTTCCATTCCTTTTTGCTGAAGCGAAAAAGGGACCAGTCCAGGTTCGGCATTTATCTCATTGGTTTTCAATTGCCTGAGATTTCCATCTTTTACAACAATCGGGCGAAATGCCTTAAATCCCGGTTCTCCGATGACTTCGGTTTTGGAAGTATTAAACAGAAAATTACCCTTCCAGAACCGTTTGATTCCCACCGTTCCGTCGGGCTGTGCATCAACCGAAAGCAGCACGCCTGGCTTATCGCTGGTTTGTGCGATTCGGCGAACCAGTATGAGGGTGTGTCCATACGGGTCGGCAAAAACGACCCCGGGTCGCAAAGCTTCCGCGGTGAGCGGGACCGGATAATAATCTGAGCTTTCATCGTTTAAAGCTGTACGGGCTGTTCCTGAATGGACACCATTTGCCACCATCCTTAGAAACGCATTGAATTTTTGTATCGGATTGGTATTCGACAATATCGTCTTATTCGTGATCCACTGCCCGGTTCTTGGGGCGCGTCCCAAGCCTCCCCGATCGCTCAGGTGGTAACCAAATGGAAGTCCTAGTTTCCATGAAAAGTAAGCCCGAAGAAAAAATGGATTATCGGCACAATCTGGTTGCATAAGTACCTTATTTTTTCCGGAAGCATCATCCTCTCCAAGGGAATGATAATCGTACAAAAAATTCTGTTCCCGGTTCTGGGTAACTTCCTGAAGAGCTGTCCACGAGGCGCGTTCGTCGGAATCATAGAAAAGAGCGCTGATCCAGGCCGAATAAAGCGCCTCCATTTTGCTGTCCCAACTTCGTTCGGCGTTCCATACCGAATTTGAAACCGAGGGAGCGGACTTTCCACTCACCGAAAAATCGAGACTTGCAGATGAACTTCCGGTGGATACCGAAACATGGTATTTGCCTTCAGGTCCGGCTTTAAATTCATCAATCCGCCAGAAAGGCAGTCCATCGCCACTCCGGCTTTTCACCGGTTCAATTTCTCCGGAAGGGCTGCTTATCCCGATTTTTGCTTTCAAAATACTTCGGCCACCGGTTGCCATTACCCGGAA
>JBBIHV010000232.1:0-3616 GCA_037446835.1 Sunxiuqinia sp.
GGACTTCTAAGTAAAAGCATCATTGTTGCAGCCGAAACTGCAATAAGTCCGGTTTTCTGAATTGCCTGCTTACGAGTTATCAGTTTCTTTTCGTTAACGGCAGGTTCTTTCTTTGCGATTTCTTCAATTTTCTTTTCCATTTAATCTTTACTTTTAATTAATTATTAGAAAACACATCTATTTTAATAATGATTTTAAAATTCTGAAAATATTTCAATTTTACCTACTAAACTTTTCTCTTCAAGGAAAACTACTGGTTCAGAGAAGGATTTTTTGACAAATCAGGAGAGGTTCATTCTTCAATAATTATTTTCCTGAACCGGAATAAAAATGCTCAGAAAAATTTGGTTGCCTAAAAATAAGATGTAAAACCAAATCCTTTTTGGCAACAGGTCATCAAATAAGTGATAGGAGTATTTACAAATTTTGACAAATTTCTTCAATTTTGAATAAAGCAAATCCTACTGTCAGCCACATTTAAGTGTAACAATTTCAAAGTATGAAGATGGCATTTATTAAGAGAAAGAATCATTACTACCTTTTTTTGGTTAATAAGCAATCAGAATTAATCGTTCATCTTGCTTCTTCCCTTTGAATTTCTATTTCTCTTCTTTTTTGATGATATAAATATAAAACATTTTTCAATACAAAATTAGAATTTTCTGATTTACTTCAATTTTTTTCAGATTCAGTTCGAAGCAAAATTATAGAAGTTTACAGTTTTAATGACTAAAACAAAAAGAAAAAGGCCTGAAAATCCATAAATGATCTCATGCCGTCTTCTTTTAGTTGTCAGATTCTATTAATGCCAGGGGCTGTTGTTTCCACCAGAGGGCGGTTTCGGTTTGGATGGCGGTGGGGCCGGAGCGCCTGAGCACGCCTGAGCCTTTGGACTTCCCAACAAAAGCATCATAGTTGCAGCGGAGGCCGCAATGAGCCCGGTCTTCTTAATAGCCTCTTTGCGGGATATCGGTTTCTTTTCAATAACCGCAAGTTCTCTTTTCGCGATTTCTACAATTTTCTTTTCCATTGAGTTTTTCTTTTAAACAGGTTTTAAGCTTATCTATTCTTTTACAGGAATTTTAAATCCTTGCGACTTATTATTATCTTTTACAATCAGCACGTATAAACCAGTCCGGATATTGGGCGTACGAATGGTATTCAAACTGCCGGCTTCCAGGTTCTTAATCAAAATCAGCCTTCCCTGAACATCATAAAGTGAGGCTACGGCCTGATTGCTAACATCCCCTTTGACCCGGATTTCAACATTCCGAATGGCATACGCACTTAATTGTCCTTCAAAGTAGGTTTTGTCCAAACCGGTTGTCTGGTATGAGGTATGAATTTGAAACCGATCAACAATGCTTGAGTTTGCCGCAATTGTAGTTGAATAAACATTTTTGGAAAGATCGGTAAACGTATGACTGGACTTATCTTCCAGAATAACCTGACAATCAGAAGGGAGGTTCATTAATTCTGAAGAGAAAACCACTTCTCCACCTGTTTTGCTGTCGATACCAATGGGTATAATCAAACTTTCGTATTCGTTGGAAGGCAAAGCTTGAATAGCAAACGGGAGTCCGTTATCCTCCACCAACCGGGAATAAATATTCAGATCGGAACCACCCCTGAGTAAACCAGCATCATAAGTAGGATCCAGTCCCTTGGTCATTCCGCTGTTAAAGGCAATAATGGTCGATGCCTTTTCAGAATTTACCAAAGCTTTCAGCTTTATGGTCGGCCACAAACCTTTAGTAGATTTTAATGGTAAGGCAGGTTCGTGTATTTGCATCCCTGAATTAAAATTAATGGTACTTGACCCGGTTCTCATTTTAACCATGAAAGCCTGTCCCTGCTGTACATCAAATGCGGCATCAGGAGTCGGTGTATTGGAAATGATGGTGTATTTTCCCCAAATTCCATTATTAATGTCCCCATTATCCCAAACATAAATTGCCCCGTATGAAGCATCCAGATTTTCGGAATTCTCCTCCAGGAACCGTTTTGTGCTGCCACTCAACACATTTATTCCTATCGCCGAAGTATATGGATTCCCAACACAATTCCAGTATTCAGGAGAAAGGCCTGAAATAGCCTGGTCGCCCGCATGAAGGATACCGGTAAAAGCAACGGCGCTATTTGCATTTGTTCGGATGCAAAAACCTTTTCCAGCAAATAAATCCCCTGTGGTAGTATTTGTAAAATAATCATTCCATTGGTTGAGTTCCGGGTTATAATCCATCATTCCTCTTAAGCCGGCATCATCGGTGGCCACATTGGCATTCGAACCCAGGAAATTGGAAATACTCTGTCCTGAAACCGGAGAAGCCACAATGTGCCACGCATCGGTTGTCATGTACCGTTGAACCTTTGCTGAACCCGTTCCGGTGACCGTGTTTGTAATAAATGAGCCCGTTCCATTGGCATCCGAAAGAAAGGATAATCCACTAGTGGTTTTAATATCTGTATTTTCAGCAACCGTCATTTCCCCACTTACTGGTATGGTTAAAGTGGCCGGATTGTGGATGCGCAAATTTGAAGCATTTGCCAATGAACCTCCCGGAATTTCCGCACTTCCATCCCAGACTGAAGTATTAACAACTTTCGACCAGTCAACTATACCTCCGACTTGAGTCCAAGCATTGTTCGCAAAAATCCTTCCAACATAAATATCTATAAAGTTTATTGGATCATACAAATTTGGATTTGCATAGGATTCAAACCAAGGACTCTCAGAAAGTTTGTAGAACTGTTTGCCGTTCATTTCAGATTGATTGAAATCGATGCCTGCCTCACCGGTGTTGTCCGTAATTTCACCCCTTACCGTGGCCATAGTTTGGTAAGCGGTAGTAATTTCTGTAAAATCGGTTCCGGAAGCTGGATTATTGGCTTTATTAACATCACCTTTATATTCAATGTTAACAGTTGATCCGGTGATTGAAACAGCAGTACTATACTTTCCATTAAAAGGCGAAAACGGGATTGCAACCCAATTGGCTGCATCGGCACTTAATGTGGTGCTGTTAAAATCAAGGTTTATATTTCCTGCCCAAAAATAAGTACCAGCCACATCGGCTTTCACCTGAATATCAAACTCAAAGTAATCATTTCCTGAACTGTGAGCAATTCTTGGATTTGCCAACCGATAACTGAGCTGGGTTGTACTTTGGGGAATAACTGTTGCAGTAACGGCAGTGCGTGGAGAAGATACACATCCGGCATCACTGGTTGATTCAGCATAATAAGTAGTTGTTTCGCTTATCGTCGGGTTCAAATCGGTTATTACAGTTCCTCCAGAAGGAGCATCGTACCATTTTATAGTTCCTGAACTGGCTGTTGCTGAAAAGACGACCTGCCCTGAACCGACCAAAAATTCAGGAGTTACAGATGCAGCAGTAATTGTTGGTGCTGTCAGCATCGCTCCATTGCTGAACGATGAAGATGCCAGTGAGGTGCAGCTTCCGTTCCCGGCGGTTACGGTATAGGAGGTGCCAACAACCATTCCTGTTATCGCTCCGCTTGCTTCTGCTGTTGGGCCTGATGGAACAAACGTGTAAGTTAATGCTGTACTAAAATTGGTTATCGCACTGCTGCCTGCCGCTGAACAGGTTGCTGC
>JBBIHV010000233.1:0-3588 GCA_037446835.1 Sunxiuqinia sp.
CCTTCGTCCGGACCAGAAATCTTCTTCCAACCATTGTCGAGGTTTGGGTTGTTGCCCACGCAAACAATGGCCACGTCCGACGATTTGGCCAGATTCACCGCTGTGGTAATGTCATCGCCCAAAGCGTATTGCACTTTCACTTTTTTCCCAACTTTGTTTCTAACGCCAGCCAAAGGTGTTACCGAATAGGGCGGCTCAGAGCTGTACCAGTCGAATACCACCTGGTCTGCACGTGGCCCAATCATTGCAATCGACTTGACTGTTTTTTTATTCAGTGGCAGCAGGTTCCCCGTATTTTTCAGGAGTACAATTGATTCCTGAGTAGCCAACCGAACCACATCCTTGTTTTTCTGCGTGTTCCAGGGCTTGGTTTCGGTGGTGTCTTTCCCGATTTTGGCGTAAGGTACGCGATCAGCCGGGTCGAGCAATCCCAACCGGATAAAAACGCGAAGTGTGCCTTTGATGTCTTCGTCCAATCGTTTCTCAGTCAGAAGGCCTTCTTCAATGGCCTTTTTCACTGGGCCTTCAAAATTCCGGTCGAGGTATTGGTTAATTCCGGCATTGACTGTTCCCGCGCCGGATTGTGTTGTGTTCTCATAATAATGCTGTGAATGGGTCAGGTTCGTAAAGCCACCGGCATCGGTGCAAATCACACCATCCACGCCCCACTTCTTAATTGCCACATCTTCGATTATCGGTTGTACCGTGCAGGGGACGCCATTGTACAGATTATAGGATGTCATGAAACACTTCGCACCGCCCTCAACAAATCCCATGTGGAAGGGCATGGAATAATATTCATAAAACAGGCGGATGTCGAAATTCGACGATGTGCTGGTGCGATTGTCTTCATTGCTGTTGGCAAAGAAATGTTTTAAAAGCGAGGCGCTAAGCCAATATTTGGGATCGTCGCCCTGAAGCCCCTTGATCATTGCCACAGCCATTGTTCCATTGAAATACGGATCTTCGCCGAAACATTCTTCGGTGCGTCCCCAGCGTGGATCGCGGCCCAAATCAGCATTGGGCGCGCGCATGATCAAACCACCGCGACCATATTTTGGACTTTGAAAAACATATCGTGCTTCATAACCTTCAATAGCGCCCGATTGACGGATGATTTCCGGATCCCAGGTTTCGCCCATGCCATACGACTGAGGAAATGTAGTGGTGGTGATGGGACCACGCCGCCCCCATCCGCCGGGTGCTCCCTGAGCCAGACCATGCAGGCCTTCCACATGTCCCATGCGCTTGATACCCAATCGCTCGACACCTGGATTCGAACTTAAAAATGCGACCTTTTCATCAAGCGTCATCAGGGAAACAATGTTGCTGACCCTTTCTTCCAGCGGTAAATCGGGATTCTGAAAGGGATAGGTCGGCTGGTCCGTTTTTTGACCATAGCTAATTCCTGAAGCAAGGAAAAAGAAGAAAAGGATGACTCCGTTTAATTTACTGATGGTTAATTGTTTAATTAGATGGTTTTTCATTTTAGTTTAGGGTTATGGTTCATTTCTTTGATTTATATGTAATAATTTCTTTACCTCGATTATCCTTTGCCGTCTGCTTCAGCTGACGGAGGCCAACAAATATTCAATTGGCTTTAGCCATAAAATATTGGGCTAAAGCCCAGATTTTAATCATTCTTCAATCCGTTGACTGAAGTCAACGGCAAAGGATACTTTCAGATTTGTTGCACGGTCATCAGAGGAGACCCAATAACATGGATATATCGTAAACAAATACACAACCATTTACCGCACCACCAAAGAAGTCCGCAACACGACTGGCTCAGTGCCAATCCTTGGTCCGCCCCAGTCGGTTTCGTCGCCATTGCGGATGCGCAACAGCTTGAAGGTTCCGTTTTCATATTGGCCCTCTTCGACTTTCAGGTATTGCCAGGCTTTTCCGGCGTTGGCTCCAAGTGGTTTAAAGGTGAAATGGCAAAGTGTGCCCATCAGTATGAATTCGTTTTCGCCCAGTTGCACAATCATGGCTTTGCTGATCGGTTTGTCATTAGCTTGCACCGCACTTCTTCTTGCCGCGCCAAACGTTACGGTTGCCTGCCATGCCCCAAGATCAATCGTCTGTTCTGCATGATCTTCGCGCTCAACCACCGATTTGATCTTTCCCTCAAAGGCCCATTTGGCAAGTTCACGCATCATCGGGGCAGTCGTAGCATATTCCTGAGCAATGGAAGCTAGTCGGGCTTCCGTTTCTTCCTTTTTCTCACCGTTCCCATTGTCGTCAATCCCGAATGGCGAAAAACCAATTCCACCAGATGCGAGTACCGGATAAAAATAGCGCACATATTCAGGGCCAGATCCAATTTCCGGCACAAAAAGCGGATTGTCTGTACGGGAATATAACTCGATGATTTTCAATGCTTTTTCGCTTTCTGGCAGATAAATATCAGGAGCCAGCAAGTCGATGGCCGGTGCGGCAGCCTTCCAGATCGGGATGACGTTGTCTGTCGCACCACCGCTTTCGTAATTGTTTGCGCTTGGGTTGGTAATTGGGTCGCGCAAGGCCACGTTGACATACAAAGGCAGCGGGTTCACCACTTTTCCGGCTGCGGCAACATTTCCGATGTAACTGGCAACCGACCATGCCTGAAAATACTCGTCGGCATCGTTCCCAAATACTTCGGCCCAGGTTCCCTTGGCCACAACAGGTTTGTTCAACGCTTTCAGAATTTCAGGCTGAAGCAGTTTTTCAGGCACCTGGCCTTCAAAAAGTTTTTGTGCTTCCGGAGAAAAATCGCGGACACTTCCCCACGCGCCGGGTTCATTTTCGACCTGAACCATCAAAACCGTATGCTGCGGATCGGCTTTCTTGATGTATTTCATCACTTCAGTAAAAGCTTTGGCATCGGCTTCCATCGCGGCCTGTGTGTGTGGCGAAGGCGAATCGACTGGTTGTCCGTTTTTGCCTGTGATGTTTGGATATTTGTCAGCTTCGCGCTTCATCCATTCGGGCATGTAATGGTTGCTGCCGTTTTTCCAGGTAGCAAACCATAAAAGCACCAGGTGAACCTGGTGTTCGCGCCCCTGTTTTAACAGCATATCAATCGGCGAAAAATCGAATTTTCCCGGCTGCGCCTCAATCTGTTCCCAGTAAATTGGTACTTCGAGTGTGTTGGCGTGCATCGCCCGGATGGCTTGCCACACCTGCGGCATCATGCCTGGCCAGCCACTGGAATTATGAGCCTGACCTCCAAGAATTAAGAACGGCTGCCCATCGACCAGAAGGGCATGACGGCCATCTTTTTCGACGATGCGCGGAACAGCTTGTTCCTTTACCTGCGCAGACACGGTAAATGAAGCGATGGCAAACAACATGAAAAAACTTATAACAAGAGAAGTACGAAAATTCATGGCAATTCCTCCGATGTGATTAATTGGGTTTATTTTGAAGTTGACTGATAAATTGGGTTGACATTTCCGGAAAACACATTTGGTTCAGGAGTTTTACCGTTCACCGGTTTGATGATCAGGTTGTCGAAAAATGCGCTATTGTTTTTTTGAACTCATGGTTTTAAGTAAGTGAAACAAATTAATGTCGTATTTTATCCTTGACTCACCCCACGTC
>JBBIHV010000234.1:0-3530 GCA_037446835.1 Sunxiuqinia sp.
ATGGTTTGGTTTTTGCTTTATGAAACTTTGGGTTAGAATAAATAATAATTATTTATATTTATCAATTAATTCCATTTTTTTCAAAAAGGTAACCCTATGAAATGAGAATATTTCTCTAAAAGATTTTTGAAAAAAGTTAAGTTATTGAATCACTATATTTTAATAACATTCATATACTTTCACATAGCTGTGTTGAGTGAAGCTAGATATAAATGATTGTTCATTCTTTCAAATAATCAATCTGAACCAGATCGTTCCAGATCGGATCTTTCGGCGGTTTTGCCACGATTTTTATCGGCAGTTTGGTTACCGGGTGGATGAATTCGAGTTTGCGCGCGTGCAGGTGAATACCGCCATTTTCGTTGCTGCGTGCCGCGCCATATTTCAGGTCGCCTTTAATGTGCAGGCCAATTCGGTTGAGCTGGGCCCTAATCTGGTGATGGCGCCCGGTCTTCAGGTCAATTTCGAGCAGGTGATAATTGTTGAGGGTAGCCACGTGGCGGTAATGCAAAATTCCTTCTTTGGCGCCTTTGCGTTCCTTGTTGTGGGCGTGCGATTTGTTTTTCTCCTCGTCTTTCACCAGCCAGTGGTGCAGGGTTCCTTCTTCCTGCTCCGGAAGTTTATCGACCACGGCCCAATAGGTTTTCTTCATGGCCTCCTTGTCCTGAAACATTTCGTTCAGGCGGTTGAGCGCTTTGCTGGTACGCGCAAACAAGATGACACCGCTGGTCGGGCGGTCAAGGCGGTGTGGCGAACCGAGGTAAACATCGCCGGGTTTTTTGTATTTCTCCTTGATGTATTCTTTAACCTTGTCGATTAAAGTCACATCGCCGGTTTTGTCGCCCTGAACGATTTCGCCGCAAGCCTTGTTGACGGCGATGATATGATTGTCTTCGTAAATGATTTCCATTTTCGGTAATTAAATTTCAGAAATGTTACGTGTTGCATGTTACGAGTAAAAAAAACACGGAACTCGTTACCCGAAACCCGCAACGGTTAATACTGCTCCCGTTCGTTGGGAAAGTCCATTGATTTCACATCCTGAATGTAAGAATTTACGGCCCCCTGAATTTCTTCAGCCAGGTTCAGGTAGCGTCTCAGGAAACGGGGCGAGAACGTTTGTGTTATTCCCAGCATGTCGTGAATTACGAGTACCTGTCCGTCAACTCCGCCACCGGCTCCAATCCCGATGACCGGAATTTTCAAAGCCCGGGCAACTTTTGCTCCCAGTTCTGCCGGAATTTTTTCGAGCACAATGGCAAAACAACCGGCTTCTTCCAATAGTTTCGCATCTTCAATCAGCTTATTTGCTTCATCTTCTTCCTTCGCCCGAACGACGTAGGTTCCGTATTTATTAATCGATTGCGGCATCAGGCCCAGGTGGCCCATCACCGGAATTCCGGCCGACAAAATACGCTCCACCGATTCGAGAATTTCTTTCCCACCTTCCACTTTTACGGCATCGGCATGAGTCACTTTCATGATTTTAATGGCCGAATTCAGGGCTTCCAAAGAGTTGCCCTGGTAAGTTCCGAAAGGCATATCGACCACTACCAGCGCCCGGTTCACGGCTTTTACCACCGATTTTCCGTGGTAAATCATCTGGTCGAGGGTGATGGGCAAGGTGGTTTCGTTTCCGGCCATTACATTCGACGCCGAGTCGCCAACCAGGATGATGTCGATTCCGGCCTGATCGACCAGCTTGGCCATGCTGTAATCGTAGGAGGTGAGCATGGCTATTTTTTCGCCTTTCAGTTTCATTTCTGAAAGGACGTGGGTGGTTACCCGCTTTATTTCTTTATGGACTGACATATTCGTTTTTGATTCAATTGAGATGCAAAAGTAAGAATTTATACCCATGAATCCTGAGTCAGCTACGAAAACCTTAAAACAAAGAAATGTCGCCAAGACATCAGGAAACGAGCCATCAGAATTACTTCTCAAACTGGAGATTGATGCTTATTGGCAAGTTCACCCGATGGATCGGGACAAGCTATCTGACAATTAAAAATCAAATGATAAAATTAAAAAGAGAAGCCGGATTTTTCAAACCGGCTTCCTTCTTAAATTTATGAAAATCGACTGTATTTTGTCAATTCGAAATCAGCGCTTTTATACCCTCAGGAAAATTCCTTTTTTGTACATGTAGTAAAGCAGCGACCAAACGAGCATGATGCTTCCGGCCACGTTGACCACTTGTCCGAAATCGCCCCAAAGCACGGTCCAGCCCAGGATAAAATTCGTGATATGCCCCGGATCGGCCAGGTCGTAAAAAAGGTAGATGAAAATGGAATTCATCCCAATTACACGGAAGAAAAACGACCATTTTTTCCAGCCTTTAACGTCGATGGCCCAGTAAAACAAGGTCATGAGCAGGAACCCGATTCCCCCGGTTAGTAAATCGAAACTGCTGGTCCAGCAGGCTTTGATGAATGGGTAAAACGTATTGAGAATTAAAGCAAGTGCGACAGTTGAAGCACCTGTCAGCAAAAGAGTCTTGATTTTTTGCAGATCTGTAGTGGTTTTGTCGCGTAAAAAATGTCCGGCAACCGTGCCCGTGAGCGTGACTGAGATGGCGGAGATAATACATAAAAGTCCTTCCGGATCGAATATGTCCCGGTAAAGGTGTCCGGGCAGGAACATCCGGTCGATGTAACCATTGATACAACCTTCAGGAGTCAGAATTCCTGCGCCAATTCCGGGGACCGGAACCAGCAACTGGATAATCCCAATTCCGAGCAAGATGCCACCCAACCAATACAACCGGCTTTTAAACGATTTGCTGTAAATTACAATCAGCGAGGCAAATAAATAGGCCAATCCAATTTGTCCAAGCACGCTTGCCAAACGTGGATGATCAAATCCATTGCTGAAAACACCGTTATAAACCATACCCAGCAAAACAAGGGTGAAGCCCCGTACAAATGCTTTTTTGGCCAATTGGCTTTTGGGCACTTTCCGCTCAAGTTTTGAAACCAGGGCAAACGGGATGGCCACCCCGCTGATAAACATGAACAGCGGAAAAATCAGGTCTTCGAAATGGAAACCGGCCCACTCCACGTGTTCCATTTGATTGGCAAGAGCCACAAGCCATCCTGCTCCTGAATATTTGGCCAGAACGGCAACCAGATAACCACCACCGGTTATCCAGAACATATCAAATCCGCGAAGGGCATCGAGTGATAGAAGGCGTTCCCGGGGGATGGCCTGTGTTGCTTTGTGTTTCATTGGTTGAGATTTAAGATTGCTTGAAGATAGTATTTATAAAAGTTTAAACGCTTTGTTAACTGAAAAAAGTCAAGGATCAGTTAGAAAGGGTTAAACAATTTTCGAATGAACAACGGCTATTCACCATTTTTCCATGAATTCCGCTGTCTTTTTGTCATTGAAAATGTCAGGATAAACCTGTGCCAAAAATATCGGGTGTCAATTTTGCCAGATTTTAACCTGTCAGTTTTGTGGCACAGCGATTGAATGAAACGAGCCATGAGAATTACGTCTCACACAGGAGAATGATTATTGGCGAGTTC
>JBBIHV010000235.1:0-3503 GCA_037446835.1 Sunxiuqinia sp.
GTGAATATCCTTTTTCAGGATTACTTCCTGAAATCCATATTCCTGAAGCATTTTCAGACATTCCGGTCCAAAAGCCTCGTTGATCTCGAAATAAAGTTGTCCCTCGTTTTTCAGATGATTCCGGGCAAATTTGGCAATCTGTTCGTAGAATATCAGCGGCTCTTCATCCTGAACAAACAGGGCCAGTTCAGGTTCATGTTCGAGCACATTCTTCTCCATCTGCGCTTTTTCGGATTCACGAATGTAGGGCGGATTGCTGACAATAATATCCAGTTCCGGGAAGTTGATTTCCGGTTTTCCATTCAGAATATCGTATTCGAAAACCGAAATTTCTGCGTCATTCAATTGCGCATTTTTACGCGCAGTTTCGAGGCAAACGGGCGAAATATCGCAGGCCAGAACGGTTGATTCCGGAAGATTTTTCCGGAGTGAAACGGCCATGCAGCCAGTTCCGGTCCCAATGTCGAGAATGGTTGGGGTAGAATCCTGGTTTTCCTGAATGATCCATTGCACCAGTTCTTCGGTTTCTGGTCGCGGGATCAGCACTTCAGGAACAGTCAGGAACGGCAGGCCATAAAATTCGGTTTCACCAATGATGTACTGAATCGGCTCATGCTTTTTCAGCCGGGCAACAATTTCGTCGATTTTTAAGCAGTCCTCCAGACTAAGTTGGTCGTCTTTGGCAAGCAAAAATTGGGTTCGCGAGTAGCCTTTCACCTTTTCGAAAATCAGAAAAATCAGGCTCTCCGTTTCCTCTCTGGAATAAATTCCCGCCAATTCTTTTCTAATGGTTGCAATGCCTGACTTCATTATTCGTATTTTTGGCAAAGTTAATTTTTTCGCTGATGAGTACCTCGCAAATGTTTATGCAACGATGCCTCGACCTGGCTCTGCTCGGAATGGGCGAAGTGGCTCCCAACCCTATGGTGGGTTGTGTCATTGTGTACGATGGGAAAATTATAGGCGAAGGTTATCATCAGAAATTTGGCGGACCACATGCCGAAGTCAATGCAATTAATTCAGTTAAAAATCCGGAATTACTATCTCAGTCAACTTTATATGTTTCGCTCGAACCTTGCGCGCATCATGGCAAAACACCGCCCTGCTCCGGTCTGATCGTGGAAAAACGAATCCCTCGTGTTGTAATCGGGACCATCGACCCGTTTGCTGAAGTTGCCGGAAAAGGTATTGAACACATGAGAAAATCAGGAATTGAAGTAGAATTGGGACTTCTGGAAGCTGAATGCCGCGAAATCAACCGGCGGTTTTTTACATTTCACGAAAAAAAACGTCCGTACATTATTCTGAAATGGGCGCAAACACTCGACGGTTTTATTGATACCGACCGCACCGAAACACAGCATCCGACCTGGATTACCAACGCTTTATCGAAACGGCTGGTACACAAACAGCGCTCCGAAGAATCGGCCATTCTGATCGGAACCAATACGGCCGAATTTGACAACCCGGCGCTCACGGTGCGTGAATGGACTGGCAGTCAGCCTGTTCGGATGGTTATTGATCGCACCGGGCGACTCGATCCAAACCTCCATATTTTTGATGGGAAGGCGCCAACCTGGGTTTTCACCGAAATGGCCAAACCGGATTCAGAAAACCTAAAATTTATTACGCTCGATTTTAGCCGGAATATTTTGCCTCAAATGATGGAAGAGCTTTTCCGGCTCGATATTCTTTCGGTAATTGTGGAAGGAGGCAGTGAGTTGCTGAATAGTTTTCTTGCGCTGAATTTGTGGGACCGGGCCTTTGTTTACACCGGGAACCAATTCTTCGGGAAAGGTGTTGAAGCGCCGCACATTTCAGGACAAATACTTGACTTCAAAAAGCTGGACGACTGTAAACTGCACATTATCAAAAATATTTAGCGTGGGGAAATTCAGAATTGAAGTTGAAAAGATCCTATCCCGAAAAGCAGGTTGGCTTGTTAATTCAAACAGTTTCATGAACCATTGAAAATAGCGCATTTCTATTTGGTTTTATGTTCTTTTTTCGTGAAATTTAATCGCACCAAATTAAGCTCGATAAATACATGGGAATTTTGTTCAATATATGGAAAGCGATGCCAAACACGGTTACGATCCTCTACTTTCTGACGGTCGTCTTTATTGCCATTCTCATTATTCTCGAAAACCGGAATCCGGTGAAAACCATCAGTTGGATCCTTGTTTTGGTGCTTCTTCCTTTCGCCGGAATTGTAATTTACCTCTTTTTCGGTCAGGAGTACCGCAAAACAAAAATGTATTCGCGTAAGGGATTGAAGGATTTGGAGAAACTGCGAAAACTTACGCTGGAACAGCTCGATAACCTTCCAAAAAACCACTTTCAAATCAGCGACACTCTCTATTCCAAACGAAGGTTGATGAACCTGTTGCTTTCAAATTCGAACGCGATTTTAACCAACAACAACGAAGTTCAGGTACTCCGGAATGGTGAAGAAACCTTTCCCGAGATTTTCAGGCTCATCGAGCAGGCCAGCCACCACATCCACCTGGAGTATTATATTATTGAAAATGATACCATTGGCAATTACCTGCGCGAACTTTTAATCCGAAAAGCGCTCGACGGTGTTGAAGTCCGGTTGATTTACGACGATGTGGGTAGCTGGAAACTGAAACGGAAATTTATCCGCTCCATGTCGGATGCCGGTGTCAAGGTTGACTGTTTTATGCGGGTCCGCTTCCCGATGCTGACTTCGAAAGTAAATTACCGCAACCACCGGAAAATACTGGTTGTTGACGGGGAAACAGCGTTTGTGGGTGGCCTGAACTTTGCCGACCGCTATCGGGATGGTGTCGCCGAAATTGGTCCCTGGCGCGATACACACCTCAAAGTTTCAGGAGGAGCGGCAACTGCACTGCAGATTATTTTTATGGCCGACTGGTATTTTGTTTCCAAAGAAATTCTGAAAGGACACAAGTATCTCAAGCCTTTTGAGTCAGGAAACGGGAAATTGGTACAAATTACCGCCTCCGGGCCCGATTCGGATTGGGAAAGCATCGGCCAGGCTTATTTTGCAGCCATTGCTTCGGCTACCACCTATGTTTTTATCTCAACGCCATACCTGATGCCAACTGACGATATTGAGACTGCCCTGAAAACTTCTGCTCTTGGTGGAATTGATGTCCGGATTATTGTGCCTGGCCTGTCGGATGCCATTAC
Organism: Sunxiuqinia sp.; assembly: GCA_037446835.1. Classification (GTDB taxonomy): domain Bacteria; phylum Bacteroidota; class Bacteroidia; order Bacteroidales; family Prolixibacteraceae; genus Aquipluma. Next base: position 3,178 of record JBBIHV010000235.1, read on the forward strand.
ACCAAAATGGGGAACCAATTCATACATCGAGGAATTGCTGGAGGCCGGAGTGAAAGTTTATTTTTACAAAGCCGGGTTCACGCACAGCAAGGTCATTGTCGTTGACGGCATTTTTTCTTCCGTCGGTACGGCTAACCTTGATTTCCGCAGCCTGGAAACCAATTTCGAAGTCAATGCAATGATTTACGATGAGGAAACGGCTTCTGTTTTGGCCCGGCAGTTCCTTGAAGATCAGGGGAAAAGTGAACAGGTTATTTTGGAGGAGTGGATCAAACGTCCGCGGATCAACAAAATCAAAGAGTCGTTTTCCCGGATTTTAAGCCCGA
>JBBIHV010000236.1:0-3482 GCA_037446835.1 Sunxiuqinia sp.
AAAATATTTCATATCCTCGATAGCACCACCCACGTGTATGCTTTCGATATATCAGGAAATCTGATTTGGAAAACTCCCAAACGACGCCATTTATTTGGTGAAGGATATTCTTCCAGTTTTCCGGGAGCACATTCAAGGCCAACTGTTTAGAACGATTTGATAAAATAAATGGTGAATCAGGATTTGCTGAATAATGACATTAACCGCTGAATGTCAATAAATTGCCGCTTTTGTTTAGTGTATTTTACTTTGAAAAGTGCAAGGAGATTGCCAGATTCAGGTCAAAAGATTTCACCCGATGGTCCAATATGAACCCCGCACATGAAGAATAAAGGGAATAAGACAAAAAAACCTCCAGGGTTTTAGGTGTCCCGGAGGTTTAATTAATAAATAATAGAGAAATCAAAATTCTTATTGACCGCGCTGTTGCATCCGTTTGGCGCGTTCTTCGGCTTGTTTTTTACGCAAAGCGTCTAATTTTACACCTTGTTCGGGAGTTAAAACGGCTTTCAGTTGTTTGTCGGTTTCTTCGCGCATTTTGGTGAATTCTTCGCGCATTTTGTCGCGATCCATATTGCCGCTTTCTCGCATTTTCGCAAATGCCTCCGATTGTTTTTTCTGGGCTTCAGTAACTATTGGGGTGATTTTGGCAACCTGATCTTTGGTCAGGCCCAATTCGGTGGTCAAATTCTCAATTTCCTGTTGCAGTCTTGCAGCAGGATCACGCTGTTGAGCGAAACTTGTTCCCACAGCAAACAAAGCAACGAACAAAACCAATACTAATTTTTTCATAATTTTTAGATTTAAAGTTCTTCGCTTTGACTGAATTGCTTCCGATTAGTTTAACCGGCATATTTTTTTTCTGAAGAAGAGCCTGAGTTTATGAAAGGAAAGGGGCCGATCTTCAGAAAATGATTGGCCCCTTTTACTCAATTATTTGTCTGCATCAGCCTTTTTTAACAGGCTTTTCCAGAACGGGTCCGTATTTCAGGATGGTAAATTTTATGAGGTGGTAGGCTGCCACCAGCAATACCACCCAGCTCAGAAGCCATAAAATTGATGTCAGGTACATATCATTTCATTTAAAAGATTTAGAAACTGTGTAAATTTATATTGAACCCACTTCGGGGTTCCCTAACTTATTGGTCTATTTGCCTCCGGTTTCGCCGGAGGTTATTCATATTCAAGTCCTTCGGACTTTTGGTTCTTTACAACCCTGAAAGGGTATGATTTTAACAACCGTGGGTGTTAACCCACGGAAGATGAATGACATAATCCAGCAACCCTGAAGGGGTTAAACTTTTTGATACCTGCCGTTTAAATTAAATTTAAACAGTCTCTTAGAAATTATTAGGAACAATTTATTGTCGTATTTTATATTTACTCACCCCGAATCCCAATAAATCGGGCTTCCCCACTCTCTTCACGAAGAGAGGGGGCAGAACACCAAAGGTGTGATGGGGGTGAGTCAGGTTTTCAAACCAAATAATACGACATTATTTCATCTTCTGTACTTAATTGACTATTAACTATTTTTGAAGGACAGAATGTAAAAAGCAAACAGGAAAACTGAACCCGGCTTTTTCATTTTTCATTATTCATTTTTTTAATATGCATGGTGTTCCTGTTCCAGTTCGGCAGCGCTGATCTTTTTGTTGTTCATCGATTTCCAGGCATACCAAATATACGCCAAAACGAATGGAACAAACAACGAAACATAGCTCATGGTAACCAGTGTGAACCGGCTCGAAGAAGCATTTTCGATGGTCAGCGACGACTGTAAATCGTACACTGAAGGATAGAAACTGGTGTGATTAAAGGCTGCCAGGATGAGCAACGCCCAAACAGTCAGTACTGTTCCGGCTCCGGCAAACCAGATGCCTTTTGTGCCACCGTTCAGAAGTGTTGACCCAATACCCCACAACACGCCAACCACTCCGACCAAAAGCATCAGGGTATTGACGGGCATTGCAATCAGATTGTGCAGGTATTTGTACGGTTCGATAAAAATTTCGCCGGTTCCGGATTTGTAGGCAAAACCATCCTTGAAAAGCAGGGCGATCAGGAAATATAGGAAGAACACCAGGAATAAAACAGTATTCGGCAACAGGAATTTCTTAGCTCTGGAAAGGATCGGTTCATTTTCAACCGAATTCATGATGTATAACAAACCAAGTACCCGCGACAGAAAAAGCACGGCCAAACCAAGCGCCAGGTTGTGAAAAGTGAGCACGGCCTCAAGCCCGCGGAATGAAGTTCCCCAGGTTACATGCTTCATCTCGTCGAGCGAAAACATGGCCCCGTTAAAGAAAGTTCCGACTGCGGTTCCGATGAGCAGCGGCCCCAGCAAACCATTCAGGAAAAGAAAAACCTCGAAGGTTTTAGCGCCCAGAAAATTGCCGGGTTTTTTCCGGTATTCGTACGAAACGGCCTGAATGACAAACGAAATGAGGATGGCGAACCAAACCCAGTAGGCGCCACCAAACGAGGTAGCATAAAATAAGGGAAACGAGGCAAAAAATGCACCACCGAAAGTGACCAGGGTGGTAAACGTAAATTCCCATTTCCGGCCCATGGTATTAATGAGGAGTGTTTTTTCGGTTTCGGTTTTTGCAATGGTGAACAACAGGGTTCCACCACCCTGAACGAAGGTCAGGAACACGAACAAAGCGCCCAGCAGCGAAACGATGAGCCACCAGTATTGCTGTAAACTTATAAGTGATAAAGCTTCAAACATGGCTTGATCCTCCTTCTGATTTAGGTCCGAATTTAATTTGTCGCATCATGATTTTCAGTTCAGCAACAAGCAGCGTGGTAAAAATGATGGCAAAAAGCCAGAAAGTCACCATCACGGCTCCGGAACTGATTTTGGTTACGGCGGCCATGGTAGGCATCAAATCCTGAATAATCCAGGGCTGACGGCCTGCTTCGGCCAGCACCCATCCGGCCTGGCTGGCCAGGTATGCCAGTGGGATGGTCCAGATGGCTATTCCTAAAAATTTTCGTTTTTTGTGGATTTTTCCTTTTAATGTGTAGAACAGAGCAAGCAGGAAAAAGAGAATGAAATACATGCCGAGTACCACCATGATGTGGAAACTGTAAAACGAAAGCGGGATACTTGGCATTAACGTTTGCGGATCGCTGATGTAGCCATATCCAAAGTATTTGAAATAGTTGACCTGAAAATCAGGACTCATAATTTCGGCCTTTAGTGAATCGGCTTTTGCAGTTTGCCCCGACTTTTTGGCTTCCTTGTATGCCTTCAGTTTTTCGATGGCCAGCTTTCCGCGCGTGATTTTATCGGTGGCCGCCATAATGCCATATTTCGGGTTTCCGTTAATCAGGTCGTTTACCCCTGGGACAAATGCGTCCCAATTCAGGAAAGCCATGTACGACAAGACGTTGGGAATTTCGATTTTTATCGTGAAGTCTTTCAGGTTTTGGTTACTTGGGTCAGCCGTGTTGGTTGACATCACCCCGAG
>JBBIHV010000237.1:0-3367 GCA_037446835.1 Sunxiuqinia sp.
ATAAAGCCATGAATACCCTGAAAGCTGAAGGAAAAATTGTTTCTCCGGTAAGATGTGCCTGGGAACCCAAAAAATAGTTCATACAGGCAATTGCAAAAAGGGCCGCTCTTCCAGGAAAGTTGCGGCCCTTTTTGTTTCCGAGGGATTTCACAGTCGAAATCGCCTGAGCGCATTGAATGGAGTGCTGAAATTGTTAATTTCGTATGACTAACTAATTCAAAAACCTATGAAAACATTCCTAAAACTGATCGTATTTTTTCTTTTTCTTCTGCCTTTGACGGCAAAGTCACAGCGCATAACCGTAAGCGGCAACAAATTCGTGATTGATGGCAAGGAGATTTTTATGAATGGAGCCAACACTCCTTGGAATAATTGGAACGATTTTGGTGGAAATTATAAGAGTTCGTGGTGGGATGCCGAATTTCAACGCATTAAGAAAAGCGGAGGCAACTCAACCCGGATTTGGATCAGTTGCAACGGAACGGTTGGATTAACCATTTCGTCCGATGGAACCGTGACGGGCGCCACAGCGGCTTTCTGGTCAAACCTTGACGATATGTTTCAGTTGGCGTCAAAAAATAAAATCTACATCAAAGCAACCTTGATTTCCTTCGATCATTTCAAAGATGGCAATGCCAATTGCCAGCGCTGGAGAAATATGATTCAGGATAACAGCAAAGTGGCTTCATTTGCTGATAATTATGTGATCCCGTTTGTTAAAAGGTACGGCGTGAATCCGTATTTGTGGGCGGTTGACATTTGCAATGAAATTGAATGGGTCAATCAGGATGCTGCAGATGGAAATATTCCGTGGAACCGGCTTCAGTATTTTGTAGCAAAAGTGGCGTCTGCCATCCACGAAAACAGTCAGGTGCTGGTTACTCTCGGAAGCGCGGCTGTAAAATGGAACAGTCCGAAAGGTGAAGCAAATTACTGGAGCGATGCTAATCTGAAAGCACAATATCCAAAGGATAACGCACGATTAGATTTTTATTCGCCTCATTTCTATGGTTGGGTGGTAAAGTGGTTCGGAAATTTTGCGGTTGATAAAACTCCTGCCGATTATGGAATCGATGACCGGCCTTGTATCATCGGCGAAAACCCTGCCAAAGGAGTTTTTAACGACGGAGCAACTCCAACGCTGGTAGTTCCGGCTGTTCAGATGTTTCTTGCCGCATACAATCATGGCTGGAAAGGATTGATGCCCTGGACTTCAAACGGCGTTGATTCAAACGGGAACCTGAATGATTTTGGCGCTGGATTACTTGCTTTTCAGCAAGCACATCCCGAGCTGGTCGATCCAGACTTTGCCACCGGAATGCTTCCTGAATTACCTCAGAATCGACCGTCGATTCTTGAAAAAGTGTATCCAAATCCTTCCGGAAAAGGAAAATTCAAGGTTGTTCTGGCTGATTTTCGCAACGTGATTCTTCAGCTAGCTGATAGCAATGGAACGGTTTTATTCAGTAAAAAAGCTGGAAACAACGAAACCTACATATCAACTGACTCATTTCCCCGTGGAACTTATATTCTTTTGGCCAGAAAAGATGGAAGGGTTGAAAGCCGTAAATTGGTTTTATATTAACATCCGATCAAACAGAAAGGCCGTTTTTCAAAAGGAAAAACGGCCTGAATTGTCACTATCTGAATTGGTTTTTATTTCTTCCAGAGTTTATTCATTTGCTCCAGTGTTTTGCCTTTGGTTTCAGGAACCATGTTCAATACAAACAAGGCCGACAAAACCGACATTACGCCGTATAAAAAGTACGTGAACGGAATATTGAATGCCAACAACGATGGAAATGTGGCCGAAACAATGAAATTGGTAATCCATTGTGCAGCAACGGCAATAGCCACTGCCTTTCCCCGAATGGTATTCGGGAAGATTTCAGAAATCATAACCCAGCAAATCGGTCCCCACGACATCATAAACGAAGCTGTGTAAATAACGATGAAGACCAGCGTGCTGATGCCGATAACATTGAAAAAAGCCAGAAACCCGATGGCAAACATACCGATAGCCATCCCGACTGAACCGATAATCAACAGCGGTTTACGTCCGAATTTGTCAACCGTGAAGATGGCCACCAGGGTGAAAATGATGTTGATGAATCCCATGATAACGGTTTGCCACATGGCGGCATCGTTCCCAAAACCAAGCCCTTTGAAGATGGTTGGTGCATAATAAAGTACCACATTGATACCAACCACTTGCTGGAATACGGAGAGGAGAATCCCGATAACCAGTACTTTCCAGCCATAAGCCAGAACAGCTTCAACTTTTTCGTGAGCAGTTTCTTTAATTTCCGACAAAATTTCTTTGGCTTTGTTGATTCCATTAATTTTTGCCAGAATGTGCATGGCTTTTTCTTCGTGCCCGATTAAAGCCAGGTAGCGGGGCGTTTCAGGAACCATGAACAACAAAATTCCAAATACACCTGCAGGAACGGCATTCGACGCGAACATGTACCGCCATCCGGTTGAGTCAACCCATTCAACTGATTTGCCGTTGGCGATAAAGTAATTCACGAAATAAACAATTAACATACCGAAGATGATGGCGAACTGGTTCCACGAAACCAGTTTCCCGCGAATTTCGGCTGGTGCAATTTCGGCAATATACATCGGACAAATGGCAGAAGCCAGTCCAACGCCTATACCGCCAATAATACGATAAATATTAAATGCGATCAGAACGCGAAGTGAGCCGTCGCCTTTCGGGAAGAATATTGATTCAGGAAAAGCTGCTCCCAGCGATGCGACCAAAAACAGAAGCGCTGCCAGAAACAAGGAATTTTTACGTCCCAGTTTCGAGGCAAAAATTCCTGAAATTGCGCTACCAATAATGCAGCCAATCAAGGCGCTCGAAACGGTTGCTCCATGATAGAAAGTTGCCATTTCGCCAAACGTTTCGGCATTCAAATGAAAAAACGTTTTCAGGGAGTCGACCGCGCCCGAAATAACTGCAGTGTCGTATCCAAACAACAAACCACCGATAGTAGCTACCAGTGTTACACCAAAAATGTAAGAATTACTTCCTTTTTGTGAATCCATAGTTTAAGTTTGAAAAAAGCCCCTCCCCAGCCCTCCCCCAAAGGGAGGGAGTTAGGAGCTATATTTTTTGAATACCAATTATTTCAATTGTTGTTTTTTATCTCCTCCCCCAAAGGGGGAGGTTGGGAGGGGGCCTAGATGTAGCAGTTAATCAGCTGTTCCAGTTTTTCCTGTTTACCGCTGATTTGTTTGGGTTCACCAACTTCTTTGGCATGGTTGTATAAATCTACCAAAGAGAGTTTACCCTTGTCGAATTCAGCGCCTTTGCCCGAATCGAACGACGCATAACGGTTAGCTTTCAGTTTCAGGTAAT
>JBBIHV010000238.1:0-3336 GCA_037446835.1 Sunxiuqinia sp.
TAACTTATCGGTAAATGATTTAAAAAAGCTACCGGTTCCATGCCCTCCCCTCGAAACCCAACACCGCATCGTTTCCCAAATCGAAAAAGAACAGGAATTGGTGAATGCCAACAAACAACTGATTGCCATCTTCGAGCAAAAGATAAAAGACCGGATTGCACGGGTTTGGGGCGGTAGCGTATCCGATGTAGAGACGCCATTAATGGCGTCTCTACAATCCGAACCGGATGCCCCCACAACCGAAAACCTGCCAATGGCCGCCGAACCGGCAGCTGAATATTCAAAAAAGTGATGATTACAGTAATCTGGCAGATCGCCACGCTACGCTCGCGATGACGGTACGCGATGATCAGAGCGTCATTGCGAACGGAATGAAATGTAGCGAAGCAATCTGTCATTGACAGGAACAAAGCAATCTGAATATCAAAATATTGCACCACTTTATTCGCTTAAATCCGATGGCTGAAGCAAACGGCAAAGGAATCGCACTACAAATCATCAGAGCGGTATCTTTTGCCGTCACATTTATGCGACGGACAGGAAAAAATCCGGATCAATTCATTTTTTTGTGGGGAAAGTGGAATGATGTACTGGGATTGATCGTTTTTTGTCCTCAAGCCGGACTGGCTCTTCCTTTTCCATTCGATGAAAAGGAAGCAAAAATCTTGTCAAAACGAACCCTCAGCCGGGCGTTTTGACGGCTCTCGCACCCGCTTCGAATGAGGCATAGCTCAATCCAAAGTATATCATTTCATCGGGGTATTTAATTCGAAACTCATTGCAATGCGGTGTCTTTGCACCGCCTAATGATTCGATGATTTCAAAGGACAAACTCGTATTTTGATTCATTATTTGAGAATATTTCAGATAGCTTCCCCTCAACTATATCAATTAAAAATTATCAAAATGACTTATAGTTATAACTTTTGGTCACTTCAATGACTAATAGTTATAACTTTTGGTCACTTCAATAAAATAATTGTATCTTTGAAATAAAAAATGTTTCCACGAACTTTAGAAAATAAGATAAAAGAAAAGATCAACAAAGGAAAAGCTATTGTTCTGGTAGGAGCCCGACAAGTCGGTAAAACAACGCTTTTACAAACAATTTTAAAAGATATCGGTTACCTTTTCCTTGACGCAGACGATCCAACCACCAGAAATATATTATCGAGACCAAATACGGAACAAATCAGAACAATTATTGGAGGAAACAAATTCATTTTTCTGGATGAGGCACAACGTATTCCTGAAATAGGTTTGACCTTAAAAATAATTACCGATCAGTTTAAAGATGTTCAACTTTTGGTCAGCGGATCTTCATCATTTGACTTAGGAAATGCGTTAAACGAACCATTAACTGGTCGAAAATGGGAATATGAATTATTCCCGATCTCGTGGGAGGAATATGAAAATGAAATTGGCTATATTAATTCAGAACAGCAACTTGAAAACAGATTGCTCTATGGTTTTTATCCGGAAGTAATCAATAACCAGGGCCAAGAAAGAGAAACACTCAAAAATCTGGTCAACAGTTACTTGTATCGCGACATTTTAGCGTTTTCAGGCATCAAAAAACCAGAAGTACTTGAAAAATTACTTCAAGCACTTGCATTTCAGGTAGGAAGTGAAGTTAATTACAATGAATTGGCTCAAAGTATCGGAATAAATAAAATCACCGTTCAGAACTATATTGAAATTTTGGAACAAGGATATATTGTATTCAGGTTGAATAGTTTTAGCCGAAATCTCAGAAATGAAATCAAACAAAACCGAAAAATATATTTCTATGACAATGGAATCAGAAATATGATAATTGGAAATTTTAACCCATTAGATTTAAGGTCAGACAAAGGGTCTTTGTGGGAAAATTTCCTTGTTTCTGAAAGACGAAAGCAGAACCAGTACAAAGATACATTTTCGAAAATGTATTTCTGGCGAACAAAACAACAGCAGGAAGTTGACTTTGTAGAAGAAAAAGATGGCAATATCCGGGGATACGAATTTAAATGGAACAGTAAAAAATTAAAACTGCCGTTGACTTTTACTGAAGCCTATCATACAGAAGGATTTACAGTTGATCGAAGTAATTTTAGGGATTTTGTAAAAATATAAGACACTATTTAATAGCAAATGCCTCCCCGGTCCATTGATCAGAGAGGCATTATGACTTTTGCCTTTATACTTTTGACTTGAATCTATTTCACAAACGATTTTGCTTTTGCAACAGCAGCGGCCAATCCGTTCAAATCTTTACCACCGGCAGTGGCATAAAACGCCTGGCCACCGCCACCGCCCTGCATTTCTTTGGCTGCTTCGCGAACCACAGCTCCTGCATTCAGCCCTTTTTCAGTAACCAGGTTTTCGGCAATCATTACCGAAATCGATGGTTTTCCGCCAATTGCCGAACCCAGAGCAAGGAACAGGTTTTCGACTTCACCTTTCAACTGGAAAGCCAAATCTTTCACCGCCTGGGCAGAGTTGAGCTGAATCACTTCAGCAATAACATTCACACCATTGATGACCTGAATTTTGTTCTTCAGTTCCTGTTTAATTCCTGAAGCGGCTTTACGTTCAAACTCTTCAATCTGCTTCTGAAGTTTGCTGTTTTGTGAAAGCATATCCTCCACCGATTTTTTCAGGTTTTGAGTATTGCTCAGCAAGCTTTTTACTTCTGCCAGTTCGTCGAGTTGTTTTTTCACAAATTCTTCAGCCCTGATGGCTGTAATGGCTTCAATGCGGCGAACTCCGGCAGAAATAGCGCTTTCGGAAGTAATGATAAACGAACCAATTTGTCCGGTTGATGGAACGTGAGTTCCGCCGCACAGCTCAACCGATTTGCCAAATTTGATTACGCGCACAAAGTCACCGTATTTTTCACCGAAAAGCGCGATAGCTCCCAGTTTTTTAGCTTCATCAAAAGCAACAGCCCGATTTTCTTCCAGAGAAAGGTTTTTGCGAACCAATTCGTTTACGCGTGCCTGAATTTTCTCCAACTCTTCTTTGGTCACTTTCTGGAAATGGGCAAAGTCGAAACGCAAATATTCGCTGTTCACCAACGAACCCTTTTGCTCCACATGAGTGCCCAGCACCTCGCGTAAAGCCTGATCAAGCAGGTGCGTTGCCGAGTGATTGTTCATGGTCAGCGTGCGTGTTCCGGCATCAACAACCGCCATAAAAGTGGCAGCAGGATTTTCAGGAAGTTTATTGGCAATGTGGATCGTCAGGTTATTTTCTTTTTGAGTATCCAGAATTTTAGTCCGGTGTCCGTCGGCTACAAGGTATCCTGAATCGCCAACCTGACCTCCGGATTCGCCATAAAATGGAGTCCGGTCG
>JBBIHV010000239.1:0-3283 GCA_037446835.1 Sunxiuqinia sp.
ATTAATTAAATATTACTGGGCTACGAACTTGTAGGTGATAGTCCCTTTTTGAACTGCAGGAGCTTTGGGCTCAGGGTTAAATATGGTGTGTTCGGCTGCTTGTAGGGCATAAACAGGTAACATTGCGTCGTTTATGTTTTCCGGAGGACGAACTTCAGCTTTTATAACTTTTCCTGATCGGTCAACCTGTATGTCAACAGAAATTTCCCCACCGCCATGAGCCAGATAAACAGGGATCGGTAATCTGATGTGATACCTGTTTTCGAGAAAATAATGGATGTTGCTTTTCCCTGAATAAATTAAATTTTTAATCGCATCTGGATTTTGTCCCTCGGTGGTGGCTTCCGGCATTTCGAATTTCCTGATTGGCTGAATTTTTTTTGAAAGTTGGTTGCTTACTTCAGAAACCACCTTCTTTGCCTCTTCGATATCTTTACGATAGCTGTCATCAAAAAATTTGTCTGTTTTTCGGATATTCGTGGGTGCATCGTTCACTGCACGGTTGCTAATTTTTTCATTGCTGTTTCCAGAATTTTTTGTACCAGCATTTGCCAGTGGTTTTGCCGCTTCAGGTACTTTTTCTTTTTCAGGCTGAATTGTAAAATCAAGCAAAATAGCTTCTTCTTTCTTTGCCTTCTCATCCAACCGTAATTCCGAAAATAAAAAAGCTGAGACCAGCAGTATATGAAAGATCAGGGTTCCCATAACCCCATAGATGTTTTTTCGGTATAGTTCTTTTATATTCAACATGGCGTGGCAAATTTAATAAAATCGGCTATTCTGGTGATTTAAAGCGGAAAAATTAAGTTTGAACTCGTGTCAGTTCAAATTTTTGTATGCGTGAAATCAAGGTTAAGTTTTTTTAACGGTACTTTTTTGAAATAAATAAATAAATTTAGAATTTGTTAATGGGTAAATTTTCGTTTTGAAACGAATATGACTCTGGAATTTGTTATTACTGAGGCGACCTTAAATGAGAACGAATTTGAACGAAACGAAAATATTGTTCAAAGTGGAAATCATACTTCATGAAAGTTCCAGACTCGTTGGCGTATTTGCGCGATAGCATACAGATATTCAATTTATTAACGCTGTTATTTTTCGAATGAAAATTCTCTGGATTGTTGTGATGCTTTTGTTTTCATCCTCACTGAAAGGAATGGAAATATCTGTGCTGAAACATGATTCGGTGTATGTTTCTGAAACAAAAAAAAAACCGGAGGTTTTTTATGATAGTTTGCAGGTAAAGGCATCGCGGCATAAAGTAACCCGATGGCTTTACGAAAAGATGATCTGTGCGACAAAGGACACTGTTAATACAAAAGATGTATTTTCTTATGAATATTACAAGAGTTTTGAACGTCGGACGATTGGTTCGATCCGCATTAAATCGCTCGAAGTTTTTGGGCCTAATTTCGACGATACAACAAAAGTAACGCAGATTGGCATTGAAAAACTGGCCAATAAACTTCATTCAAAATCTAACCTGAATGTGATCCGTAAAAACCTGTGGATCAAGGAAGGACAGGCTCTTGATGCCAATCTGGTTATGGATAATGAACGCCTTTTACGAAGCTTGCCCTATCTGAAGGATGTCCGGTTTATCTTAACCCCCCGGCCCGGAAATGATCAGCTTGTTGATATCCTGATTCTTACCAAGGATGTGTTTTCTTTTGGCATTTCCGGAGGGATCGGTAATTTGAATAAAGGCAATGTTGGAATTTACGATAAGAACATTCTTGGAATTGGACATGAAGTAGGGGTGAACCTTGTGGGGCATACCGACAAGATTCCTCATTTGGGCTTCGAAACATATTATGCTGTTAATAATGTGCAGGGAAATTTTGTAAATTTTTCGGCTGGATATGCGAATACCTACCTGAAAGAAGGTTTTTATGTTTCGCTCGAACGTGATTTTTTGAGGCCGCAGTCGGTTTATGCCGGAGGATTGACCGCTCTCAGAAGTTTCAGGGCAAATCAGGTGGACCCAAACGACGTTGTAATTAGCAATTCAAACCTGAATTTTATCTATCTGGATGGTTGGTACGGACGACGGCTGAGTTTGGGTATCAATCCAAAGGATAGCCGTTTCCAGATGACACTTGCAGGACGCGTCAGGTACACTTCTTTTTTCGACCGGCCCATTCCGGATAATGAAAATCATCAGTACTTTGCCAACAGCACATTCTATTTGGCGAGCCTGAGCTTTTCGCAGCGTTCCTATATCCGCGATTACCTGGTTTATAGTTATGGAATAACCGAAGATATTCCGAAGGGTTATTTGCATGAATTGGTTTTTGGGTATGATCACAATGAATTTGGCGATCGCTGGTACTCGCATGTGTTTTTATCGAGTGGAAATCTTTTCAGGCATCAGCCCTTTTATTTTTATGCTGCACTTGGGGCCGGTAGTTTCTGGCGTCCCGAAACAGGGCTGGAACAAGGAATCATCGACTTTAAAACCAATTTTATTTCACCTCTTTTTCACATCCGGGGTATTCAGTCCCGGCAATTTATTACCTTGGATTATACCCTTGGGATTAACCGGTTCGATGATGAAAATTTGCTTCTTGGCAATACCGATGGGATCAGGGGGTTTAGCAGCCACATTGGTAAGGGGCAGCAGCGGTTGACCCTGAAAATTGAAAATGTTTTTTTTCAGAATACTTCGATCTATAATTTTAAAACAGCCTTTTTTACTTTTTTTGATCTAGGACTGATCGGATCGGCTGACAAAGTAATTTTCAACGATGAATATTATGCCGGTCTGGGCGTCGGCCTTCGTATCCGTAATGAGAACCTCATTTTTAAAACGATTCAGTTGCGGCTGGCCTTTTATCCATATCATCCGAGCGATGTAGGCGCCATGGGTTTTATTCTTGATGAGGTTTCCAGGTCGAGCTTTTATTCCTTCCAGCCTCGTGGCCCAGAACCCTTACCGTTCGAATAAACCTGGTCTATAAATTTTCCAGAAAGTAGTTGCTTACTTTTTCCATCAAATGAAGGCGGTCTTTACCGCGTACGTTGTGTTCATGGGTCGGGTAAACGAAAAAGTCAACCTGTTTGCCAAGGTCCACACATTTTTTTAGGAACTGAATGCTGTGCTGCATAACCACGGTCTGATCCTGTAAGCCGTGGATGAGCATCAATTTTCCATCCAGCTTGTCCACATAATTCAGCATATTCGCGATTTTGTAACCTTCCGGGTTTTCTTCTGGCGTGTCCATATAGCGTTCGCCGTACATCACTTCGTACATGCTCCAGTCAACCACCGGTCCACCAG
>JBBIHV010000240.1:0-1795 GCA_037446835.1 Sunxiuqinia sp.
CTGAAATACGAGGACGATGTGGTACTCGAAAAATCGAAACTATTTAAGGCCCAGGCCGATAAATGGCAAACATTAATGAAGTTGTGTGTAATTTATGGAAACAATATAGAGGAGATTGTAAAATGAAAAAGAAAACTATCATTTGGGTTATTGTAGTCGTTGTGATTATTGCCTTAGGCATCATGGTGGTTAAAAGAGCTAAAAAACGGGATGCTGAAGCTCCGGTTGCAAAGACGTATTCCATGGTTGTTTCGACCATGAAACCTGAACTGAAAGAGGTTAGCCTCACTCTCCCCTACCTCGCCCTGGTGCAGAACGACGATGATGTCTTCCTGTCGTCAAAAATTGCCGCCCGCATCGAATCAATAAAACCCAGCGGGACCAGTGTTTCAAGAGGGCAGGTCCTAGTCAGGCTCGACAATACCAGTATCCAAAGCGGCATCCAGAGTATAAAAGCCCAGATATCGGCAGCAAATACTGAACTGAAAAATCTTCAGGCAACCCATAAACGGACCCTTGAACTTTTGGCTGCAAAGGGCGCGTCCATCGAACAGTCGGAAATGGAAGAAAGCCGGATTGCCGAAGCCGAGGCGAAAATTGAAGCGTTGACACAATCGCTGAAAGACGCGAGCAACAACAGTTCGTATGCAACTCTCACGGCACCGGTATCCGGCATTATTTCCAAAACCATGCTCAACGTGGGCGATATGGCCATGCCCGGTATGCCCATCGCCATTGTCAGCGCTAAAAGTGGCTCGTACCTGAAGTTGAGCGTCCCGGCCGATTTGAACGTGTTCGGGGTTAGCATCAACGGCAAAAATTATCCGGCCATTCCGCTCAACAGCACATTTAACAGTCTGGCCGAATACAAAGTGACCGACAAAGACCTTGCACTCATGACCGGCGAACGCGTTGAAGTAGCTGTAAAAATATTTGAGGGCAATGCCCTTAAACTTCCTTTTGATGCGATTTTAGACCGCGACGGGAAAAGCTATGTTTTTGTAAAGAACAACAACCAGGCGGTTGCTACTGAAATTAACATCCTCCAATCGGGCGAAGATGGTGTTGTTGTGAGCAACAATGAGCTGGCCGGTAAAGAAATTGTGGTCGAAAAACAAGATATCCTGCTTAAACTGTTGTCAGGAGTTTCAATTAAAAGCAAGGAGGAATAAACCATGTTCGATTATTTCTACAAACGGCCCTATACGCTATATTCCTTAATAGCAGGGTTTTTCATCCTGGGCATTGTTGGCCTGGTAACGCTTCCCAAGAACCTGTTCCCCGATGCAAATCCACCTCAGGTGATTGTTATTACCTCGATTCCGGGAGCTACCGCACAGGTGGCAGCCAACACGGTGTCGAAACCCATCGAGGAGGAGATTGCGCGACTGGGCGAAGTAAAGGACATCAGTTCTACCAATGTAGCCAACTTTTCCATTGTCAAGGCTGACTTTAGCTACAAAAAGAGTCTGAATGCCGCCGCGGTTGATGTGGCCAACGCCCTTTCGATTGCCAAAGCAAAATTACCAGCCGGTACAAATCCGGCCATATACACGGCAGGCGATTTCACCTTGCCTGTGGATGTTATTTCACTATCGCCAAAAACCGATGGAATTAATTTGGCTGAAATACGCAAAATCGCCGATAGTTTTATTAAACCATACCTGCTTAGTAATCCGAACATTGGCAATGTCGAAGTTTTTGGCGGTTATGAAAGCGGGATTAATATTGAAGTTGATCCCTTTAAGGCAAAACGTTACGGGGTAAATTTCGATTTGATAGCCAAAGCCATTCA
>JBBIHV010000240.1:1895-3250 GCA_037446835.1 Sunxiuqinia sp.
ATTCCGATGGTATTTTTCTCGACCATTGCGGTCATCTGGCTTTCAGGAGGCGAATTGAACCTGGTTATTTACACCGCTATCATTTTGGCGCTCGGGATGCTGACCGACGATGCGGTGGTGGTGCTCGAAAATGTGGAACGCCACATGAACGAGCTGAAAGAAGACCTTGAAACCGCCATCCAGAAAGGCACAAAAGAAGTAATCGCCCCAATATTTGCCGGAACACTGGCCACCATTGCCATCGTTTTCCCATTGATGTTTGTAGGTGGTTTTCCTGAAAAAATATTTAAACCGCTCATCTTCACTTTAATCGTTGCCCTGATTATTTCATTTTTCCTGGCGGTAACTTTTATTCCGCAGCTTTTAAAATATCTCTACAAAAACGGGGTAACCAAAAATAAGGCGGAACTCTGGCTGGATAAAGTCTATAACAAATCGTTGGGGCGACTGGTAGAACCGTACGTTAGCGTGATTAAGTTTTCGAATACAAAACGAAAAGTTCTTCGTCGGGTAGCCCTGTCGGTTGGTGTGCTTGTACTTCTGGCGGTGAGCGTGCGAACCATTATGCCGGTCATCGGGAAAGACGCCATGCCCCCAATGGATACGGGTATCATTAAAGCACAGATTGGCTTTAGCTCCAACGAAACGGTAAACAGTTCGGAAGAAAAACTGGCCCCTATCCTGAAATGGTTGCAAGCTCAGCCATGGGTGGTAAGAAGTTCAATCGCATTTGGTACGGAAGCCGGTGTCCTCAGTCTTGGCAGCGGCAACCTGCCTTCGGAAGCTTCTATTACGGTCAATTGCGTTGACCGGTTTAGCCGGAAACTAAGCATGTGGCAGCTTGAAGACACGATCCGGAATAAATTTTCAAATCTGGAAGGAATCAAAAGGCTCGATGTGTACGACTTTGGCGCAACACCACTTTCATCTGTTAAAGCATCCGTGGATGTGCGCCTGAAATCACCCGTGGTGGATGGACTGGCAGACAAAGCCATACTAGTCAGTCAGGCTATCAAAGATGTGAAAGGTCTTACCTCTATTTCAACCAGTTGGGGCGAGGACTTCAGCGAAATCGTTTTGGATATTGATGAAAATAAAGCATTGAGCTATGGCCTGACACCCTATCAGATTATTTCGCAAATCCCGATCAAAGGTCAGGAGGTTGGATTGAATGCCGATTTGCAATCGATGAATACCCAGGTTTTACGACTTTACATGAAGGGAAAATTCAATGAGAACATTCAAACCCTGCGGTTATTGCCTATCCAGACCAATTTCGGGGAAGTGCCGCTGGAAGCTCTGGCAAAAATTTCGAAGAAACTAACTTTTGCAAAGATTGAGCGCGACAAAATGCT
>JBBIHV010000241.1:0-3066 GCA_037446835.1 Sunxiuqinia sp.
AACGGGAAGAGCAAAAGCCCGAAGGTTTCGACTTTGGGAACTCGCCTTCACAGCTTCTGGCTGCCCGTCTCGAAGGAAAAACAATGGTGCACACCACCAGTTCGGGAACACAGGGCATCGCCAACGCCACCCATGCCGATGAGATTCTGACTGGAAGCTTCGTAAATGCACAAGCCATCGTTAATTATATCCGGAAGAAAAATCCCGAAAAAGTATCGCTGGTTTGCATGGGCTACAGTTGCCGGTATGCGACTGATGAAGACACGCTTCTGGCTGTTTACATTAAAAATGAGTTGGAAGGCAACCCAAATGACTTTCAGGCGATGGTGGAACAGATTCGAAAAGGCGACGGCGCCCGTTTTTTTGCTCCCGAAAAGCAGGAATGGGCACCTGCGGCCGATTTCGATCTGTGTCTGTCGCTCAACCGGTTTAACTTTGTATTGCAGGTGAACCGGGAGAACGGGGTGAACTATCTGAAAAAGATTGGCCTCCCCTAATCTCCTACCCGGCTGAGAACTTAAAAGAATGCACACAAAGATTTTAACCGCAAATCGTAAATTATTCAATCGTAAATACTTTGTATGAAAACTTACAATTTCGACGAGCCAATCGACCGCACCAATACCAATTGTATTAAATACGACGGACGATCCATGGTTTTCGGGAAGGCCGACGTGTTGCCGCTTTGGGTTGCCGATATGGATTTCCGGACACCTGACTTTATTGTTAAAGCCATTAAAAAACGTGCCGAACATGAAGTTTACGGTTATACTTTTCGTCCTGAATCCTATTCCCAATCCATCGTCAACTGGCTGAAACGCCGGCACAACTGGGAAATCAAACCTGAATGGATTAGTTTTAGCCCGGGTGTGGTAGCCGGGTTGACCCTCGCCATCGAAGCTTTCTCGAAGCCTAGCGATGGAGTTATCCTTCAACCCCCGGTTTATTTCCCGTTTTTCGATTCAATAAAAGGTACGGGCCGTGAACTGATCGAAAATCCGCTCAGGCTTGAAAATGGCCGGTATCAGTTCGATCTGGAAGATTTGAAGCTGAAAATTACGCCAAAAACCAAACTGCTGTTACTGAGCAATCCCCACAACCCGGGCGGCATGGCCTGGAACAAGGAAGAGTTAAGCCAGCTGGCGCAAATTTGTCTTGAAAATAAAATTCTGATTATTTCTGATGAGATTCATTCAGATCTGATCTTCCCCGGATTTAAACACACTCCGCTGGCCGGAATCTCGGAAGAAATTGCACAAAACTGTATCGTTTGCATGGCCCCCAGCAAAACATTCAATACAGCCGGGCTGACGACTTCGTTTCTGGTAATTTCGAACAAGCGACATTTCGCAGCTTACGAGCGCGTCATGCGGCTTCCGCATTTGCACATGGGCAATATATTCGGAACGGTTGCGCTGGAAGCAGCTTATATCGGCGGAGATGAATGGCTGTCACAACTCATGGAATATCTTCAGGAAAACTATTCCATAATGGAAAAATTTTTTCAGGACAACCTTCCTGATGTAAATGTGATGAAACCGGAGGCTACCTACCTGATCTGGCTCGATTTTTCGGCTTTTGGACTGAACGATGAAGTTCTGAATCAGAAACTTATTGATGGCGGTGTCGGTTTAAATCGTGGGACTCAATTCGGGAAACAGGGAAGTGGCTTTATGCGGATGAATATTGGCTGTCCGCATTCAGTATTGCAGGAAGCATTGCTGCGAATCAAACAGACTTTTCAGGAATAATACCAAGGAAAAGGGTCGTTTGAAAAGTCGCTTTAAACTTTTCCGGATAATATTTTTGGAATTTTCGGGTATCGCCTCCTACTTTATAATGTGCATTTTTATTTCCATTATTTTTCTGACTTTTGCATTCTCAAAATCAGGAACTATGGAAATTCTGAAAGGAATTAAAAATATCATTTTCGATCTGGGCGGTGTTTTGCTGAACATCGATCCGCAAAAAACCATCGAAGCATTCGGACAGCTTGGCATGGATCAACTCGTTGGAAATACAGGACTTTCGTACGATCACGACATTTTTTACCGGATGGAGCAGGGTCAGATTAGCCCTGATGAATTCAGAGATGGTGTTCAGAGATTACTCCCAAAACCCGTTTCACCGACTGATATTGATTCGGCCTGGACGGCCATGCTGCTCGATTTTCCAGCCATCCGGGTCGAATTGGTAAAACACCTCGGTGCTGATTTTAAAATTTATCTTTTCAGCAACACCAATGCCATCCATGTGGCCAAATATCATTCCGACTTCCGGAAACAGCACGGGTTTGAAGTTTCCAAGCTTTTCGAAAAGGACTTCTATTCCAACGAAATTGGCTTCCGCAAACCGATGCCGGAGTCATTTCAGGAAATTATCTGTCTTTCCGGAATAAATCCTGAAGAGTCTTTGTTTATTGACGATTCACGCCAAAACGTCGAAGCCGCCATTACCTGCGGACTGAATGGTATCTGGCTCGAACCCGGCCAAAAAGTCGAAATTTTGTTTCAGGAATACCTCTGATTTTATTGTTTGCCTTGACTTTTTGATAAAATAGACTGCTGTTTGCCTTGACTTTTTGTTATTTTTAATGTATATTTGCCTTGACTTTTTGTTGAAAAACAAATTACAATTCAATAAATGAGACAGTTATGAGGCGGACCATTCTTACCCATTTGCTTAATTGGAAGGCATCGGCAGAGCATAAGGTACTTTTACTTCGTGGCGCCCGTCAGGTTGGAAAGACCTTTATCGTTAGGGAACTTGGAAAGACATTCGTCAATTTTATTGAAGTAAATCTTGAAAAGGATTCGGTGGTGGCTGGATTTTTCATCAAGGACCTTGATCCGGTCCGCATTTGTCTTGAATTGTCAACCTTTTATGGGAAGCCCATCCGCGAAAATGAAACGTTGCTTTTTTTTGATGAAATTCAGGCCTGCCCCCGGGCTATTCAGGCGTTACGGTTTTTTTATGAAGATATGCCTGGGCTGCATTTGATTGCAGCCGGGTCGTTGCTCGAATTTGCATTGACGGAGTTGCCTTCGTTTGGTGTGGGGCGTATCC
>JBBIHV010000242.1:0-1137 GCA_037446835.1 Sunxiuqinia sp.
AGAGGTATGGAAAATTAAACTTTTTATCAGTGGCCCGGATAATCATCTCGTCGTAGGTATCGCCCAAATCGGTGTAGCCCATTTCCGAAAGGTTAAGCGCTTCGGCACTGTTCGACGAAATCATAACTACCTGAACACCTTTGGTTTTATAGTCTCCTGAAATGGCAATAATCCGGTCTTCATAAGCCTGGGCCGTTGGGCAATGATTGGCGCTAAAAATAACAACCAGGACTTTTGCCTTTTGAAATGAGTTTAGCGAATACATTTTGCCATCGGTGCCTTTCAGTTTAAAATCAGGTGCAGGTTGACCGATAGCCAGTGTCGTGGGATTCTTGTGATCTTCCTGGGCAAGCACGCCTGTAGTTAAAAGAATGAAGAAGAATGCGAAAAATTGCCTGATTTTCATATCACAGATTTTTATAGTTTTTGATTACTTATCCTGCTTTTTATTAATCCTTACAGGAATATTTGCAGATCAGCAATTTAATACAAAATCTGATGAACGGCAATCAGAATTCGGACAGGAAGCGTAAAAATTTCAGCATAAGGTAAAAAATTACCGCAGCTAATTCTGGCTTTCACTGTTCCGGTTGGGCTTTCTTCCCGATGAAAAGTTTCTCTTTCCGGTTGGGCGTCCACCTTTCCGTGGAGGACGAACTTTCCAAACCGGGCCATCACCCAGTTCAGGCGGCACCGGAATTTTAATGACTTCGCGCTCAATCAGTTCTTCAATCCGAACAAATTTATCCATATCGTGCTCGTTGATGAAACTGATGGCCACGCCGGTTTTATCGGCACGTGCTGTCCGACCAACCCGGTGCACGTAGTCTTCGGCTGACCCGGGAACGTCGAAATTAATAATCAGGTTAATATCTTTGATGTCGATTCCGCGGCTCAACACATCGGTGGCAACCAAAATGCGGGTCCGCCGCGACCGGAAACGCATGAGCACATCTTCCCGCTCTTTTTGTTCCAAATCCGACGAAATTCCTTCAACCACATTTCCTGCTCTTTTCAGGCTTTTTACAATATCGAGAACCTTGCGTTTGGTCGAACTGAAAATCAGGATGCTGTCGAAATCAGGCTTGTCCGAAATCAGGCTGTTGATCACCGGAATCTTCTGGTTCTCAAAAACTA
>JBBIHV010000242.1:1237-3000 GCA_037446835.1 Sunxiuqinia sp.
CCGGGTGTTGCAATAATGATGTTGGTTCCTTTGGTCAGCGCTTTGCATTCGGCATCCCAATCGGAGCCATCGCGGCCACCATAAACCGTTACCGAATTGATATTCAGGAAATAAGAAAAACCTTGTACCTGCTGGTTGATCTGGATGGCAAGTTCGCGGGTTGGAACAACGATGAGGGTGCTTAAGTCGTGGTTGTCTTCTTTCGAAAGGTGATCGAGGATGGGCAGCATGAAGGCTGCTGTTTTCCCGGTTCCGGTTTGTGCACAGGCCAGAATATCGTTGCCTGCCATGATTGACGGAATGGTGAGTTCCTGAATTTCAGAAGCTTTTTCGTATCCCATATAGGAGATCGCTTCAAGTACCTTTTCGTTTAAACCAAATTCTTCAAAAGTCATGTGTATCAATGGGTATTAAAATATTTCCGGACAAGTCTGTAATAAAATCAAATTAATCTTGTAATTGTTCATTTGTTCAGGAAATTTATCACTCCAAAAGTTGAACTTTTATTTTCCTGATTGTCAGAATCCGCGTGCAAAAATACTAAAACTTTATCAACAATAAGCCTGAATCGAAGCTGCCGACCTGATTTTCAGGCGAAATTTCAGGTTCAGGAAAGTCATTTAGCCCAACGCAATTATTTTAAATATTCATTCGGGAAAAAGGTTTGCAATTTGTATTTTTGTCGCGTTAAAAAATGAGCTAAATTAAGCTGTAACTAAAAAATACTGATATGGGAAGAGCGTTCGAATACCGAAGAGCAACCAAAGAAAAACGCTGGGACAAAATGTCGCGTACATTTCCAAAACTGGGAAAAGCAATTACAGTAGCTGCCCGTGAAGGCGTGCCCGATCCGGAAATGAATGCAAAACTTCGCACGGCCATTCAGAATGCCAAGGCCCAGAATATGCCGAAAGACAATATCGAAGCCGCTATAAAAAGGGCTTCAGGCAAAGATGCGGAGAATTTTGTTGAGATAAATTATGAAGGCAAAGGACCTCACGGAGTGTTGATTTTTATTGAATGTGCTACCGACAATCCGACGCGTACCGTTGCCAATGTGAAAATGTATTTCAACAAAGCTGGTGGAGCTTTGGTACCAACCGGATCGCTCGAATTTATGTTTTCGCGGAAGGCGGTGTTTGAATTTCCGAAGAAAGCTGGGGTGAATATTGAAGACCTGGAACTGGAACTCATTGATGCCGGGCTCGAAGACATTGAGGAAAATGAAGAAACGATTTATGCGTATGCCGACTACACAAATTTCGGGTCGATGTCTCAGGCGCTTGAGGCACTGAAAATTGAAGTGACCAAGGCAAATTTACAACGGATTCCAAATACACCAGTAGAATTCACTGAAGAACAACTGGTTGACATTGAAAAACTAATTGACAAACTTGAAGACGACGACGACATCCAGTCGGTTTTCAACAACATTGCCTGATCATAAATAAATTTTAGTCTGACAAATCGTGTGATTTTGCAGGGTTAAAGTAAAAAGTTCGCCGGGTAAATTTTGCTAAAATGCAGAATTACCCGGCGAACTTTCTTATTTTTATAAATCAGTATTCCAAAGTACATCGGAAGAATTCAAAACACGAAACAATGAGTAAGCGCGAATTACGAAAATACCTGAAAGAACTGACAAAGGAACAGCTTGAAGATCAAATAGTTGACGTTTACGACCGGTTTAAAGAAGTGAAGGAATATTACGATTTCGCCTTTAACCCGCGTGAAAATGAATTGATTGAGCAATGCCGCTTCCA
>JBBIHV010000243.1:0-2975 GCA_037446835.1 Sunxiuqinia sp.
GCCTGAACAAACGTGTATTGTTCTTCCAGATTGCTGGTGTACAGATAGATCAGGTTTTTATCCTTGTCGGTCTGTTCTCCTTTGATCAGGGTTTCATATTCTTCCATGGTAAAATATTTACCATCGGTATTTTTGAAAAGCAGGAAGTTTATCGCTTTTTCATAGAACTTCTCATCAGTCAGCATACCGTATTCGATAAACAGGCGCAGATCGTCCCATTTCGATTCAAAATCTTCCCGTTTATCGGCAAAAATCTGGGCAAGCCGGTCGGCTACTTTCTTGGTGATATGACTGCTGATTTTCTTCACATTCGAATCGCTTTGCAGATACGAACGCGACACATTCAGCGGAATGTCGGGAGAATCGAGCACGCCGTGCAGCAAGGTCAGGAATTCAGGAACAATTCCTTCAACCGAATCGGTTACAAAAACCTGGTTACTATACAACTGAATCTTATTTTTCTGAACTTCAATCGTATTTTTCAGCTTCGGAAAATATAAAATACCAGTCAGGTTGAACGGATAATCTACATTCAGGTGAATGTTGAAAAGCGGCTCGTCGGCCATGGGGTACAACTGACGGTAAAAATTGGAATAATCTTCATCTTTCAGGTCAACCGGTTTCTTGGTCCATGCCGGAGCCACATCGTTAATCTGGTTGTCTTCGTCGGTATCCACTTCTTTGCCGTCTTTCCAGGTTGTTTTCTTTCCAAATACGACCGGAACCTGAAGGAATTTACAGTATTTATTCAGGATTTCCGAAATCCGCGATTTTTCAAGGAACTCTTCCGAATCGCCATTCACATGCATAATGATGTCGGTTCCCACTTCGGCCCGCTCCGATTCTTCCAACGTATATTCCGGACTTCCGTCGCACTCCCAGCGAATGGCTGTTGCGCCTTCGCGATACGATTTTGAAATAATTTCAACCTGGCTCGAAACCATAAACGACGAGTAAAAACCAAGCCCAAAATGGCCGATGATGGCATTGGCGTCGTTCTTGTATTTTTCCAGAAATTCTTCGGCGCCCGAAAAAGCAATCTGGTTGATGTATTTTTCAACTTCCTCGGCCGTCATCCCGATACCATGATCGGAAACCGTGATGGTTTTTGCTTTTTTGTCAATTTTGACTTCCACTTTGGCATTCGACAAATCGCCTGAATATTCACCACGGCCAGCCAGTGTGCGAAGTTTTTGGGTAGCATCCACCGCGTTCGACACTATTTCACGAAGGAAAATGTCGTGATCGGAATACAGAAACTTTTTAATAATGGGAAATAAATTGTCACTGCTTACACCAATTTTTCCTTTTTGCATCGTACTTATTTTTTTAGTTAAACATTCATTTTTACGGCTCGTGGCAATTCAAACACCGTACCACGTCCTAAAAATGACTTTTTGTCACCGACCTTGTCACTTCAGAACTTTCCGGAATGACAAAAACTGATTTTTTCCAGCATTTAATCTGAAGGAAAGCAATTACTTTGCACCTGATTTATCCGAATAAACCGACCTATGACAAATCTTGAAGTCTATTTCGAACCGTTTCGCAAAGAAGTTGTCGGCATTGACCAGACTTTTAAATCGCCCTATGGGGAAAAGCTTATCAATTATGCCGACTGGATTGCCAGCGGGAGGCTTTACGGGCCCATCGAAAAACAAATTACAGAAATTTTCGGGCCTTTTGTCGGGAATACCCATTCGGAAACCAGTGAAACCGGGGCTTTAATGACCCATGCCTATCACTGGGCACAACAAATCATCAAATCTCATGTCAATGCAGGGCCAAACGACATCATTATCACTGCCGGATCGGGAATGACCGCTGTCATTAACAAGTTTCAGCGCATGCTGGGCCTGAAATACTGCGGGAAGGTCAGTCATACCGAATGTATTGCCAAACGCGAGCGACCGGTGGTTTTTATCACGCACATGGAACATCATTCGAACCACACGAGCTGGTACGAAACCAGCGCCGATGTCGTCATGGTCGATCCGGACGAAAATTTGCAGGTTTCTCCGGAAAACCTCCGGAAAAAGCTGGAAGAATACAAGGACCGTTCCTTCAAAATCGGCTCGTTTACGGCCTGTTCCAATGTCACCGGAATCCGAACGCCCTATTACGAACTGGCTAAAATCATGCACGAATACGGAGGTGTAGTTTTTATTGATTACGCGGCCTCGGCACCTTATGACAAAATGGATATGCACCCTGCCGACCCGATGCAGAAACTGGATGCGGTGATGTTTTCGCCTCACAAATTTCTGGGTGGCCCCGGTTCTTCCGGAGTGTTGGTTTTCGACCAGTCGATGTACCACAATTCAGTCCCCGATCAGCCGGGCGGCGGAACTGTTGACTGGACCAATCCCTGGGGTGAATATAAATACGTGGATAACATTGAAATACGTGAAGATGGCGGGACTCCCGGCTTTTTACAAAGCATCAGGACGGCGCTTGCAATCCGTTTAAAAGAAGCGATGGATATTGAGAAGATCCATCAGCGCGAAAATGAATTGCTGAAACTGGCATTTGAGGGACTCGATGGCATACCGGAAGTTAAAATCATGGATAACAATCACCGCGAACGTTTGGGCGTGATTTCATTCTACGTGGCAAAAATTCACTACAACCTGCTGGTCAAATTATTGAACGATCTGTATGGCATTCAGGTTCGTGGCGGCTGCGCCTGTGCCGGAACATATGGCCATTTCCTGCTTGAAGTAAGCCACGAACTATCGGAAGAAATTACACGGCGTATCGATCAGGGCGACCTCTCCCTAAAACCGGGTTGGGTGCGCTGGTCGCTGCATCCAACCATGACCAATCCGGAAATTCAATTATTCATTGAAGCCCTTCAGGATATCGTTTCGAATTACGAGAAATATGCTGCCGAATACACCTATTTCCCGAAAGAAAACATCTTCAGGCACCAGCACGAAACGCGGTATGCCGACGTCGTAAAAGAATGGTTTTAA
>JBBIHV010000244.1:0-2946 GCA_037446835.1 Sunxiuqinia sp.
GGAGGTTTGCACGACGAGGCTGAAATCCGCGGGCACCGCAAAACCTATATCGGCGCCATGCCCGGACGGATCCTGCAAAACATTAAAAAGGCCAAATCGTCGAACCCGGTTTTCATCCTCGACGAAATCGACAAAGTATCGCAAGATTTCCACGGCGATCCGGCTTCGGCCCTGCTCGAAGTACTCGATCCGGAGCAGAATTTCGAATTTCACGACAATTACGTGGAGCTGGAATACGATTTATCGAAAGTGATGTTCATTGCCACGGCCAACACGCTCAACACCATTGCCCCCGCATTGCGCGACCGGTTGGAACTGATTGAAGTGAGCGGGTACCTGGTTGAAGAAAAAATTGAAATTGCCAAACGGCACCTGATTCCCAAACAGCTTGAGAATCATGGCGTGGAAGCTGGCATGGTGAGCTTTTCTTCTGAAATCATTCAGCATATCGTTGAAAATTACACCCGCGAATCGGGAGTTCGCGAACTAGACAAGAAAATTGCCAAAATCATGAGGCGGATTGCCAAGAAAATTGGGTTCGATGAACCGTACAACATCGAACTGACCAAGGCCGACATCCGCGAATACCTGGGCGTGGTGCAATACACCCGTGAAATTTACCAGGGAAACGATTTTGCCGGAGTAGTTACCGGCCTGGCCTGGACGGCGGTTGGCGGCGAAATCCTGTATGTTGAAACCAGCCTGAGCAAAGGAAAAGGCGCCCTCACCATGACCGGAAATTTGGGAGATGTGATGAAAGAATCGGCTATGCTGGCGCTCGAATACCTCCGCTCTCACGCCGGGCAACTAAATATAAGTCCTGAAGTATTTGATCACTACAACGTTCATGTCCATGTTCCGGAGGGTGCAATCCCGAAGGACGGCCCATCGGCCGGGATTACGATGGTCACTTCTATCGCTTCAGCCTTCACCCAACGCAAAGTCAGGAAAAACCTGGCCATGACCGGTGAAATAACGCTTCGCGGAAAAGTATTGCCGGTTGGCGGGATCAAGGAAAAGATTCTGGCAGCCAAACGTGCCGGCATTAAAGAAATCATCTTGTCGGAGGCAAACCGGAAGGATTTGGAAGAAATAAAAGGCGCCTACCTCAAAGGGCTTAAATTTCATCATGTAAATACCATTCAGGAAGTTATTGATTTAGCCTTGCTCGAAGACAAGGTGGATCATCCGGCAACAATTGAATAGCTTTTCGTGGGATTGTTAAAAGAAAGCGGGCTGCGGATTAAAATCAACCGTAGCCCGTTTTTTGTACACGGTTGATTCCCCGACTGATGGAATGAGGCCCAATCTGAACCGCGAAACAAATTTCAGGAATGATATGTGGGGAACAAATTGAGTTTTTCGAAATGGGCCAGTTGAATTCTCGATATGGGTTCTTCGAGGGTTGAATTGTTAAAACCAAGGACGCAGGTTGATTTCTTTTTGTCGAGTTGCTGCATGTAATTCAAATTCACAAAAACAGTACGGTGAATCTGGAAGAAAGCCGGTGAATTGATCTGATCCATAATCGCGTTCAGGTTTTTATTAACTTCTTCAACCGATCCGTCCTCCAGGTACAGTATGGATTTTGCGGAATTTGATTTTACCATAACAATATCTTTTATACTGACCAACAATAGTCCGTGATTTGCTGTAAGTGTTATCTTGGGCGAATTGTTTTGGGTATGAATGAAATTGTCCAACTTCCGGTCCTTATTTTTCTTCTCAATCCGTGACTGAAATTTCTGCGCCACGGCTTCCAGGTCGCTGATCGAAAAAGGCTTGGTCAGGAAGTCAAGCGGTTCAATCCCCAAAGCATCAAAGGCATAGTGTTCGTGCGCGGTTGTAAAAACGATTTCAGAATAAAAATTTCCGGAATGGATTTTTTTGGCAACCTGAAGGCCGTTCATGCCGGGCATATCAATATCCAGGAAAACCAGTTCAGGCAATAATTCAATGACCTTTTCGAGCCCTTTTTTGGCATCTGTTTCTTTTCCGATAACATTAAACTGGGGAAACTGGCGCAGGAACATTTCGAGCAGGTCGATGGCTGTCGCTTCGTCGTCGATAATAACAACTGATATGAATTTCGCGTCCATAATTTAACTATTCGGAATAAAGATTATTGAGAACCCTTATTTTAGATTTTGAACCTTTTATCTCTGTTTCTTTGCCGTTTGACGACAAAACAATTACGTTTTTCCCGCTGAACAATTTCCTGATATAGAACGGATTAATCAAATGCGACCGGCTAACCCTGAAAAATTTAAATTCGCTGAGTATTTCATCCAGTTTCGAAAGAAACAGGTAACTTAATTCCATGCGGTTGCTTGCCAAATATATTTCAGTATAAAAACCTTCCGACTTACAATAAATAATTTCTCCCGGATCAATCAGCATATAACCTTTCAGGATTTGAATCCTAAGCCTGGTTTTCTCCTGTGAGGTTTCAATAATTTCCTGAACCCTGACATTTATGTTCGACTGTTTTATTAACTGTACCTTCCTGATTATCAGTTCGATTTCTGCCTTGGAAACCGGCTTTAAAAGGTAATTAAAAATCCCGTTGCGAATGGCAGTTGCAGCATATTCCTTAGTTTTGGATACAAATGCAACAATTGTATTTTCGTGTTTCGATTTAATGAATTTTAGAAGTTCCCTGCCTGCCTTTCCGTTAATGGGGTATTCCAGGAGAACAAGGTCTGGGTTTATGGTTATTAGTTTCAACAAAGCTTCATCAGCGCTCACAACGCTTTCAACCGAGGAAACCAGTGGGTTTCCCTTCAGGATTTCCTGAATCCACTCCAGTGATTCTGGATCACGGTCGATTAACATGACGCTTATTTTGTGTTTTTTCATCCGAAAATAATTTGTTTTTGAATTGCCGGATGGAACTCGCATGTGAGATATTCGCTTCGCGGATTTCCACTTCGTTTCAATTCATCC
>JBBIHV010000245.1:0-2943 GCA_037446835.1 Sunxiuqinia sp.
ACAACTTCTTCAATTCCGATAGCTTCATCAGCCATTGTAATATTGATCGAAGTTTTGCCTTCTACCTTTATTTCCTGGGCTTTCATGCCCACGAACGAAAATTGCAAGGTAGCATCAGCCGGGATACCGGAAAGTGAATATTTACCGTCGGCGTCGGTGATGGTGCCTTTAGCGGTTCCTTTCACCACAACAGTCACACCGGGCAATGGTGCTCCGGAGGAATCGATCACTTTGCCGGAAACGGTTTTTGTTTGCTGACTATTTTCGTCAAAACCTTCTTGTTTATCACTAAACAAAAGAATTTGCCGTCCATTCACTTTATAGTCAATTCCGGTCCCTTTCAGAATGACACTCATCGTTTGAAAAATATCCTTTCGATCAATGTTTAGCGTCTCGATTTTCTGATCGACATCAATGACTCGCGCGCTGTACATAAAAAAGAAATCTGTCTTATCCTCTATGGTCTCCATTACTTCCTTGAGCGAAACATTTTTGAGGTTTAGCGACACTAGTTTTGTTTCCTGGGAACGAGCCTCCGTGCCCATTACCTGAATAATTGCCAGTAGCAATATAAAAACGGTTAGTCTCATTTTTAAAAATAATTTTCGTTCATGCCAGGCAATTCCTGCCTGTCTGACACAGTCACTAATTTTTTTCATACTTTTGTTTTGGAATGTTAGAAAATGCTCTTTTAAAGAGTTTTTTTAAATCACTGAAGCAGGGAAATGTGGCGCATTTTCCTGCTTTCTGCATTTTTTGCAAGAAAATCAAATGGTTCTTTTTGTCATAAGTAGATTGTTTAGTTATTATTAGCTTAATTATTAATTCTTCAGATACAATAAAATCTGTTGTTTTTTATACGTTCCGTCCGGGGCCTTTTCTCGTTTTTGCTCGACAAACGTAACCGGCATTACAATTTTCATCATATTGAGTATCTGTGAGATATTCTCATCGACAAATGTGGCATTGTAGGTAAGTTCGGCCAGCTTTGGATCTTCCAATATGACGTCCACGTTGTACCATTCGGATAAACGTTGGGCAACCTTATCAAGATGATCATTGTCGAAAATAAGTTTACCATCTTTCCAGGCCACAAATTTGTAGGATTCCTCAGACTTCAGGTTATAGACTTTAGTTTTAAGATTCAAGGTAAAATGCTGGCCGGGGTCCATGTTACAGACTGTTGTCGCATTTCCATTTAAATTACTCTGAACCAACACCTTCCCTTCTTCCAGGGTGGTTTCAAAATCGGAACCGTCATCGTATGCCCGTACGTTAAAAGCTGTTCCCACGGCTTTTACCTGCATTCCTTCCGACTCAACAATAAAAGGCTTTGAGGGATTATGGGCAACCTCAAAGTACGCTTCTCCGGATAGTTTTACGTGCCTGGTGCTACCCGCAAAAGTTTGCGGATAAACCATTTTACTTCCGTGATTCAACCAAACCTTCGTCCCGTCTGATAATTCCAAAAATGTTCTGGAGGCCGGAGGAGAAATAATTTCATTGTCAGCGATGAAATTCTGTTGAAAAAACCGTGTATAAACAAACAGGGTTAACACAGGAATGAGAAGAATAACCGCAACCCTGGCAAGTGATTGCAATACAAAAATTTTTTTTGAGGGAAGTGTCCTGATTTTTTCTGAAGCGATCTTATCCGAATGATTAATATTTATTCGGTGATGAATTTTGTCAAGACGTTGCTGAGCGAAAGTGTCATCAATATTTTTCGTTGGTTTGGTTTTGTCCCAATATTCCTGAAACATGACCTTAGCAGATTGTTGATCCGTCTTTTGGATCCAGTTTAAAACCTCGTCCACTTCGTCGGAACTACACCTGTTGTTGGCAAACTTATGTAAAAGTTTACGGTTCATTTCATTGAGTTGAATGATAAAAATGCCTCTGTTTTCGCCTGTTTTACCAGTTTAGCTGATCCCTAAACTGGATTTAAATCAACCGTTAGACGCAGAAAATAAAAAAACCACTATTCCGTTGTAATTTTTTTACAAAAAAAGATGGATGAAAAGGAGAGTTGCCAAATAATTCTTGCCCAGATTTTCTTTTAAGAATTTGTGTGCCTTAACAATATGGTTCTCGATCGTATTCACGGAAATACCCAACTTATCGGCTATTTCCTTGTAGGAGCAGCCCTGAATGTGTTTCAGCTTAAATACTTCTTTCTGGCGGGCGGGCATTCTTTCAATCAAAAGGTTCAGCCTGTCATCAAATTCTTCCCAGTCGAAGTTTTCGTCCAGGCCAGCGTCGTCCATTTCAATTTGCACCGACTTGACATATTCGATATACCGGGCCTCTTTTGTCCGCTTTCTTAATAAACTAATCGTTGAATTGTAGGCAATCGTGAAAAGATAACTTTCAAATGAAGCGAACGACTTGAGTTTCTCGCGGTTTTCCCAGGTTTTAACAAAAACACTTTGGACGATCTCTTCAGCATCAGCCTCAATTTTCACAAGAGAATAAACGAATTTCTGAAGCCTGGGATTATATACAAAATAGATGGTGTCGAAAGCTTTCATGTCGCCACGAACAAATCGAGCCACTGTAAATTCGTCAATTCCATCTTGTATCTTTTCCGACATAATGCGTGTTCAGAATAAGCAAAAACAACCTGATTAATTATTGGCACACAATTTTAGAAAAAATTCTCCAATGAGAAAAATATACCCTGTGTCAGGACCCAGGGCAAACGCATTTAAATTTTGACATCCTTCTAAACGGACAGGTCGGAGTTTTCCAAACCAGAATGGTTGGTATGATTGTAGAAAAAGAATGTGAAAGCAGTTCTGAACCACGAAGTGGTGACATGATACTGCCATGCCTTCGGCATTTATAAATGCACTGCGTGTTAACCTTTCTACAATCCTGTCATGCCTTCAGCATTAAAAACCTGAAACAAATCAATGGTAATCACGGCTTATACTGCTCCGA
>JBBIHV010000246.1:0-2915 GCA_037446835.1 Sunxiuqinia sp.
GAAAGCTACATTCAAACCATCGATCCTGTGATTGCCTTTTTGCAGGGAAAGAATGTTGTGCTGGCTCAGGTGATTTGCGAAGGAATTTATTTGCCTGAAGCCTCACGCTTTGCCCAAACCGAAGATCTGGAATGGGCATTCGGCACCATGGGAACGCACGACAAGGCCAAACATCTGGCCACGCTTTACCTGGAAGATTTATCGGATTTGATTGTCGAGGCCATCGACCCGCATTTTGGATTCAGCCGCTACGCCGAACGACTGGGCCGTTCGGCCGCTACTTTCGACGAATTGGAGGCCGCTTTAAAAGCTCCGGAAAGTTTTATCGATCGCATCACGCTGAAATTGCTTCAGGAGAAAATTGAACTTACGCAGCCAAACTTGGTGGCTTTTTCGGTTCCTTTCCCCGGAAATTTATACAGCGCGTTCAAATGCGCACAATACCTCAAAACGTATTATCCTGATCTGAAAATCGCGATGGGCGGCGGTTTCGCCAATACCGAACTGCGCTCGCTCAGCGATTCCAGAGTTTTCAATTATTTCGATTTTATTCTCCTCGACGATGGCGAAGCTCCTCTGCTGAACCTGGTTGAATACCTCGGCGGAGAGCGCCAGAGAGCAGAACTGAAACGAACTTTCGCGCTCGAAAATGGTGAAGTGGTTTACCTGGATGGCTCAACCCAGCCCGATTTTTCACAATTCGAAGCCGGAACTCCGGATTATTCCGATTTTCAACTCAACAGCTACCTTTCTGTCATCGAAATTGTGAACCCGATGCACCGCCTGTGGAGCGATGGCCGCTGGAACAAGCTCACGCTGGCGCACGGTTGTTATTGGGGACGATGCACGTTTTGCGATACTTCGCTCGATTACATCCGCCGCTACGAACCCAACGCCGTGCAGGTTTTGTGCGACCGCATGGAAGAAATGATCAGCCAAACCGGACAAATCGGGTTCCATTTTGTCGATGAGGCCGCGCCGCCTGCCCTGATGCGCGCGCTGGCTTTGGAAATCATCCGCCGGAAGATGACCGTGGTTTGGTGGACCAACATTCGCTTCGAGAAAAGTTTTACCTACGACCTGTGTTTGCTCCTGAAAGAATCGGGCTGCATCGCGGTTTCCGGAGGTCTGGAAGTGGCTTCCGACCGTTTGTTGGCTATGATAAACAAAGGCGTGAGCGTGGCTAAAGTAGCCAAAGTAACTGACAATTTCACCCGCGCCGGAATTAGGATTCATGCCTACCTGATGTACGGGTTCCCCACCGAAACTGCTCAGGAAACCATTGATTCGCTCGAGGTGGTGCGTCAATTATTCGAGGCAGGAGTGGTTCAGTCGGGCTTCTGGCACCAGTTCGCGCTTACGGCACACAGCCCGATCGGCCTGAATCCGGATCAATTCAGGATAAGAATTGAAAACGAAAAACCTGGCTCGTTTGCCAACAACGATCTGATTCACAGTGATCAGACCGGAACCGATCATGAACGTTTCAGCGATGGGCTCCGTAAATCGCTTTTCAATTATATGCACGGCATTTGTTTCGATTTTCCGCTTCAGGACTGGTTCGATTTCAAAGTTCCACGAACGACTGTTGCTCCAAAATATATTCAGGAAGTCATTGATCAGCAGGAGTATGAACCAGCCGGTCCGAATGCCAAAATCGTTTGGCTGGGGGGTGTTCCTTCCATCCGGAGCTTTACCCGGAAAAAGAAAAATCAGTCGTTCGCCATGGCGGAACTCACCATCAGCAATAAAAAGCACGATTTGGTAATTCAGCTTAAACAGCAGGAAGGTCAGTGGCTGTTTGACCAAATTCCTGAACTTTCGGTCGGCAAACCGAAACAAATTACTTTTGGCGAACTCGAAAAAAGCTTTGAGCAGCACACCGGCGACGATTTTGTACTTTTCTGGAACAGCCCGTCGCTGAAGGAATTGCGCGAAAATGGGTTGCTGATTGTTTAAAAAATACTGTCTTTAGCAACTGAATTTTAGTTGCAATTTTCTATCTTTGCAAAATGGGCACAAAAGACAAACTTTTACAAAGATTCAAATCAAAACCCAAAGACTTTACATTTAGTGAAATACAACGGTTTTTACTTGGCTTTGGTTATTGTGAGCAACAAGGTTCTGGCTCAAGAGTTGTATTTGTGAACCAAAGTCTTAACCACAAGATCAAATTACACAAACCACATCCTGAAAACATTTTAAAACGCTATCAACTGGATTTGATTGAACAGGAACTTGAAAAAAAGCAATTGATATGAAAAACATTATAAAATACAAAGGTTTTATTGGCTCAGTGCATTTTAGTGCTGAAGATCGGGTATTCTTCGGAAAAATTGAAGGGATTAATGATCTGGTTACTTTTGAAGGAACAACGGTTAGCGAACTTGAAGAGGCATTTAAACTCATGGTGGAAGAACACATTCAGGATTGTGAGCAGGAAGGAAAACCAGTTGAAAAATCATACAAAGGAAGTTTCAATGTCAGGATTGCACCCGATTTACACCGTCAGGCAGCACAAATTGCCAGTGTTGAAGGCATCACTTTGAATCAACTTGTACAACGCGCCATTCAGCACGAACTCGAAACCGGAAACTAATCTATTTCTCGCACAAATAGACGTATTGCCATGAGAGCTAAGGAATTGCTTAAAGAAATTCAAAGGGTGCCCATTCAAAAACGGATTTTTATCATTGAAAGAACAATCCATTCTTTACGCAAACTGTAAGATGAAAGTCGGATGATATTAGCTGCTGAAATTTAATATGCAGATTATAAATCGGATAAAGAACTGACGGTATTCTCAAATATTGATTTTGAAGAATTTTATGAAGTTAAATGGTAAATTCACAGACAACTAATATTTTTCTCATCACCCCCGCAATTCCCTTAATTCCATTTTCCCTGCCTTTTTC
>JBBIHV010000247.1:0-2874 GCA_037446835.1 Sunxiuqinia sp.
GCATTCAAAAATCGGGAGCAGATTGATTTTACTTCCTGAATGATTTCTTTCCGGATGAGTTCCGTCTGATTCAATGTTTTTTGAAAAGCGTTGAAAATAGGCGCAAATGTTGGCGTGCTGGCGCTGTTGTCGAGGTTAATAAATGGCCTGACACCTTGCGTAGTTGAAACCTGAATCCCTTGCCCAAATTGCGTTTTTCGGAGTTCATCCAATAATTCCTTATCCGAAAATTGTTCCAGTTCATCGTGGTAAAGAATTTCTGAAACGGTTAATTTTTCAGTATCAGGATTCAGGAAAATATCTTTCCCGTCGTTCTGAATCATTTGCAACGCCTTTGCAAAGGCAATAACATTGATGATGGCAGGCGTACCGGCCTCAAACTTGTCGGGAGCTTTTGCCCAAATAACCCAATCTTTTGAAATTAACCGGGCTGTACCACCGCCAACACGAAAAGGAACAAGCTGCGATAAAGCTTTCTTTTTCACTGCCAGCGCATTTACGCCCAGGGCCAAACCAAAATCACGGCTTGACAAAACACGACATGAATCCGGCGAAATTTGGTTGCTGAAGAGTTCCGCATCCCTGGAAGAACAGAAAATTACCGTGTACCGATTTTTATTCAGGTGCAGGTAATCTAAAACAATCGTTCTGGCCTGTTCGAACAAATGGGTTGTTACCATCGAAAAATGCCCGCTTCCGCGGTGAACGTTCGAATAGGTTTCGAGTGCAGCAAACACACTTTCTTCGAGTTCAGTATATGCATTCGAAGTTTTTTCCAGCAGGTCAATTTCGGCCGTCAAAGCAGTGTCTTTTTGATTCATGGGCAGAAAATTTGGGATATGACGGATAGCGGTTATAGATTGTTACAGACAAAGTTAATGGTTCCAACAGTACAAAAAAATGTATAATTTTTATGGCAAGTTCTGCCTTCGACTGCTTCCTTCGATACGTTTCGCTACTCAGGAACCATAAACGCTCAGGCAGTGGCTATGCTTCTTCTGAAGATATCCTTACACCGCCTCGAACCCCTCTATCACCAGTCCAACGCGCTCCTTAATTTCCTGCCAGGTTGGGTTGAGTTCTTCGGAAGTGAATGTACCTTCCTCGATGTCAATGCGTTCGAAAACCATGAGGTAGAGGGTGAAAATGATTTCGAGGCTCAACTGACAACGGGGTTCGAGCAATGGCCTGATTTCACTGATCATTTCGTAAGTCTTCAGGCGGTAATAGCTGGCAACTTTATAGAGCTCGCGAACCAAGCTTCGGAACCCATTGGAAATTGGTTCTCCCTGTGCCATGCGAAGCAACTTTTCGCGGTTGAGACCATTTTTTTCGATCAGGTCATCCGGGAAATAGTTGAGGTTATTGAGTTGGTCTTTCTGGAAATCGCGAATAATGTGTACCAGGTAACTAAATATGGCACAAGGTGTTGATATACGTTTTACATCAAAAACAGGTGAAAGGTATTGTCCATCCTTTTGGGTCAATCCGCACAAATGCACAAAGATGGAAGCCGGTGCCACTGAAGCGCCGCCTGCATAATCGATAAAAGCTTCCAGAGTCGGAAATCCGTCGTGGTAAATGTCGTAAATCATCGACTGGGCAAAGGCTTCGAGTGGCCAGCAGGGAATGCTGAATTTCTCAATCGATTCGATCAGTTCAGCCTGCGCCGGATTGTTTTTCGAAGCTTCGATCACGGTGTTGATCCACCGGTAAACATCTGCTTCAAATTCTGCTCTATTTTTAGGAGCGATGGTTACATGTTCGGTTTTGTAATTGTCGATCAGGTCGTCGATGGCACGCATAAATTTGTAACAGTTTTTTGCGGCCTGAAACCGTTCCTTGTCCCAGAAATGCGCGGCAATCAGGATATTCGGGTGATCGACAATTTTTTCAAAGTCAATGGAATAGAATGTATCCAGAAAAAGGTCGGTTTGGGTTTGAACTGTTGTCTCCATGTTAGTTAAAATTCAGGCTCTTTGCATCTTTTAATATACGTTCGCTGGTGAGTTTTGCGCCCAGAAGCACCAGCGGAACTCCGTTTCCGGGATGCGTACTTCCACCTGCAAAATACAAATTTTTATATTTTTTATGCTGATTATGAGGGCGAAAATAGCCCATCTGGAAAATGGAATGCGACAAACTTCCGAATACCGAACCACGGGTCACATTGCAACTGCTTTCCCATGTTTTGGGCAGGTAGCAAATTTCGAATTTAATGTGCTCTTCGATGTTATACAAACCAGCTTCTTCCAATCTGCTGATGACACCTTCGCGGGCTTTCTGCTTTAGTTTTGCCCAATCCTGATTGTTTTTTTGATCGAGGTGTGCCACCGGGATGACTACCGAAAGTGTATCGTGATTTTCGGGAGCTGCGGATTTGTCGCTTCGGACAGGCGCATGGACATAAAAACTTGGATTATCGGACAGCGATTTCTCTTTGAAAATCTTTTCCAGTCCCTCTTTATACGGGTCATTCAGGAAAACACTGTGGTGGTCGAGTTGCGGGTAAACTTTGTCAACTCCCCAATGAAAAACGATGGCCGAGCACGAATATTCCTTCTTTTTCAGTGATTTGGTCTTCCGTTTGTCGCGCAAGAGTTTGTCGTACACGTAAGGCAGGTCGGCGCCGGCAATCACGAAGTCGGCATGTACAATCGTGCCATCGTCGAGCAAAATTCCTTCAGCCTTTTTGCCGTTCAGGATGATTTTTTCGACCGGTTTTTTGTAGAAAAACTGCACTCCGTTTTTTTCGGCCAAAGCGATCAAAGTCTCCACAATGCGGTGCATTCCGCCTTTCGGGAACAACGCGCCTTCGGCAATTTCAGTACCGGGAAGCATCGAAAAGAATGCCGGAGCCTGGTACGGATTCTG
>JBBIHV010000248.1:0-2836 GCA_037446835.1 Sunxiuqinia sp.
CTTGGTCTTCGTCTATTCT
This sequence comes from Sunxiuqinia sp., assembly GCA_037446835.1. Lineage (GTDB taxonomy): Bacteria > Bacteroidota > Bacteroidia > Bacteroidales > Prolixibacteraceae > Aquipluma. The sequence continues at coordinate 20 of JBBIHV010000248.1, forward strand.
ATATTTCAGGTAATACAATTTCGACTGCATTTCGCGGAAGATCACCTCTTCGTCGGACAATGCAGTTTTTGCAGCAGGGTCCCAGTTCACCATGCGAACGCCGCGGTAAATCAGGCCTTTGTCGTACAAATCAACAAATGTTTTGATGACCGATTCGCTGCGAACTTCGTCCATGGTGAAGGCTGTACGGTCCCAGTCGCACGAAGCGCCTAGTTTTTTTAATTGTTCCAGAATGATTCCACCGTGTTTGTGGGTCCACTCCCAGGCATGTTCAAGAAATTCGTCGCGGCTCAGGTCGAATTTGGAAATCCCGGCATCCTGCAGCTTGTTCACCACTTTGGCTTCGGTAGCAATCGAAGCATGGTCGGTTCCAGGCACCCAGCAGGCATTTTTGCCCAACATACGGGCGCGACGCGTTAAAATATCCTGAATGGTATTGTTGAGCATGTGGCCCATGTGCAGCACACCCGTGACGTTTGGTGGCGGAATGACGATCGTATAAGGTTCGCGCTCATCAGGTTCGGAATGGAAAAACTTGTTCTCCATCCAGTATTTGTACCATTTGTCTTCAACTTCGGCGGGGTTGTATTTGCTGGGGATATCCATATCGGGTTATTTTATTTATTTTATACAATTTCATTTTAAAATTCAATGATATTCAACCCTTTCAGGGTTGTGCCCCCATCTCTTTTATTTACCGTGGGCTTTACCCACGGTTATTCAAATTGAACCCGTTTCAGGGTTTTCAGGAAGAAAAGTCCGAAGGACTTTAATCTGAATAACCTCCGGTATAACCGGAAGCAATCGAAGAAATGAAAATTGGAACCCCAGGGTGGGTTCAACAATCTTTTCTGTTTGCACTTTTAAACGAAGCTGCAAAAATAGAAAAATAAGTTCGTTGGGGGAATAAAATCTTCCGATTGAAATGAAATGGAGAATACAGGAACTTACTGCTCCGGCTTGAGCGAAGATTATTTGAATAAATCGGAATGAGAACCAATACGAGCTAAATGAAGTTCCGATTTAAGTTTGTCAATTCTGAAAATAAGAATGAAATCAGGAGCTAAATGAATATCGGTAAACCCGATTTAGTCTCCCTTCAACGGATGTTCGTTGTACGTATTTGGTAGGGGTTTCCCGTTTAAAATAAGCATTAACGCCTGTTTAAACAGTTCAACTTTTGACTGATTATTCCTGACTTTTTTAAAATCGCGTTTAAATTGGGTGCTGCTAATTATTTCCATTAGTCGGCCATTAAGTCGCTCATTAAGCTATCAACAGATTGGTGTCTTTTGCCTTTCCCTTGGTTAATTTCAGAAATAGCCTTCCGGGTTTCCGCATTTGGCTCATCACCAATATGGATAAAGTTTTCTCCTTCGAATTTGCGGAGGAATTCAAGCAGGCTTTTCCCTTTTGCGGTACGTTCGTTAATTGTTACAGTGGTCATAACTTGAAATATTTTGGTTCAAAAGTAATAAACTTGCCTGGAAACCACAATCGTTAGCGCAGAAAACCCACCATTGTCGTAAGGGATTCCATCCTTTCTATAAGGGATGGAATCCCTGCTTCGTTAGCGGAAATAGCTGGTTCGTGATTAAAACGTGCTGTTCATTAGTTTGCTTTTTTTACTCCGAAATTTTGCTTATCATTACTAGCCCAATCAGATAACCCGATTTCGTCAAACCCAAAAAACCAGACCCTGTCATGAAAAAATCATTCCTTGCCCTGATTGCCTTCCTGCTAGGTGCTTCGGGCTTTGCCCAAGATATCATCTACTCCGTGAGCGGTGAAATAAACCAGGTAAAAACCCCTCTCGACTCCATTGTGGTCGAAAACCTCACTACCGGTAATCGGACCCGCTTCGATCAGTTGCCCGTAAATGACTACTACCAAATCAACCTGACAAAAAATGCGTACTGGGGCACTGTCGGGATCGATAACCTGCAATTTTCCCCGTTCAGCGAAGCACAAAATCTGCCGGGCTTACTGGCTGTTTCATTTTTTGGAAGCTCGCCGGAGCAGGTCATCATATCGGTTTATGCCGTCACCGGGCAAAAAGTCTATTCGGGCAGTAGCAAAACTGTTTACCCTGGCAATGTGGTCGAAGTCAGGCTGGTTGACAGTGGGCTGTATTTTGTGCAGCTTGAAACACAGGGCGGCTTAAAAACTTTCAAAGCAATCGGGGCTAAAAAGATAAGCGGTTTCGATGTTGCCGTAAAAGAACAGGCGCCGGAAAGACCCAAACTTAAAAGTGGGGAAACCGGAAGCGCCTCGGCAACCGATTTTATGCCCGGCGATACCATCAGGGTTTCGGTTTACAAAACCGGATTTTATGCCAGGCCGCAGGGGGCAAAAATAAAAAGCTCCATTCCCATGAATTTTCCGTTCCTGACAAGCACTGTGGCTTCAACCGGCACCAGCGACGGGTATGTTGAGTTAAAACCACTGGTAACCGGTGTTGCAGCCTTCGATACAATTACCGGGAAAGTACAAATCAAATATACGGGCAGTAAACCCGAACTGCTGCCCGGCAGCGTGATTACCGTTGATGTCGATACAATGGGCTACCTGCGCAAAGTGGTAAGCACAACGGTAAACGGGAGCGTGATAACCGCGCAGACCGAACCGGCCACCATGAACGAAATTTTTGTGGACAAAGAAATAAAGCTGAATACCGGCCTGATGAACCCCTGTGTGCAACTGAAAAGCACAGCCAGCCTTGCCGAAATCTCAAAAGCCCTCACCGATAAAGACGGGTACATCCACCCGATTGAAGTGTATTACCATTTCACCGATGGGCAGGTAATTACCAAGAGC
>JBBIHV010000249.1:0-2835 GCA_037446835.1 Sunxiuqinia sp.
TCCGTTCTGTTCTGGTATGCCCGACAAAACTAGGGCTTGCCAGCTCATTCTCAAAATAAGTTCTGCTGTTTTAAAACATTAATTAAAGCGATTTACGAACAGTCAGTTTGGTCGGAATAACCAAATTTGTTTTTTCGCCGGTAACAACAAATTCGGCGATCTTCTTGCCCATCAGGTCGAAGTCAGTCGAAATAACAGTAATTCCTTCCTTTACATACTTTTTCATGGGCGTTTCGTTGTACGAAATCACGCCGACATCAACACCCGGCAGAAAATTCTTTTGGGCGCACTGGTCCAGAAATTTGGCCAGGGTACGGTCGCTCACCAGCAAATACAATTCTCCTTTCTGAAGGTCGAACTTCTTGAAATCGTACAGGATTTTGGATTTGATCTGGTAATCGGAACAGAATTTCTCGAAATAGCTAATCGAAATTTTGGGATGATAGGTAAACGACGGATACAGGTAAATGAAACGGTCGTATTTGCGGATCAGTTCCAGTCCGCTTTCGAGCGAATGGTAGAGCGATTCTCCAAAATCCTGATGAATGGACGAAGTTCCTACCTGTGCATTCACATTCCAGTCGATCACCAGAAGTTTGCTTGCCGGGATTTGGCCGATTATTTCAGGAACACGTTCATGGTCGAAATTCATGATGATGTATTTGGTGTATTTTCCAACACTTTCACGGATGATTTTTTCGAAATCGTCGATGTTGTAATGGTGGAAATGCAGATCGACTGCAATGTTTTCGGGAAGCGCCTCCAGAAACGAGCCGTACAAAACTTCTTTATAAGCCTTGAAAGTATCCAGAAACAGGAAAACCTTTGTCACTGCTTTGGCCACAAAATAACCGCGGTTCGGCACCGACTCGATTATTCCGCGATTTTTAAGTTCGGCATAGGCTTTAAAAACCGTGTCGCGCGACAAAACACTTTCCTTACAAAGCTGATTTACCGAAGGCAGTATATCGCCCACCTGAAGCAGATTTTTACTGATGGCCTCATTAACAGCATCAATCAACTGCTGAAATTTCAACAGGTTAGAAAGAGGATTGACCGTGAAGTGAAATTTGCTTTCCATGTGGTTTCAGATAAAGTGGTCTGTTCTGGTATGCAAACATACAAAATACACGTGATAAGGCAAAAGGAAAATTAAAGTCCGGGTGAGACTTTATGTTGCGCCCGGGCCCTTGCAATTTTGCAGGCATTTGCAATCGCTCTTTTTAATTTATATTTTTAGCCTGACTAAACGAAACCACACTTGCAATGAAACTTTCTTTTCTGTTCTTTCTTCTGGTTTTTATTACCCCTCAGGCTTTTCCGCAGAAATATGTAAAAATCTGGGGCGACGAATTTAATACACCTGGACTGCCCGACAGCACCAAATGGGATTATGAAGTGGGCAAAGTTCGCAACAACGAGCTGCAATATTACACCTATAAACGCTATGAAAATGCCCGTATTGAGGATACGGTTCTAATTATTGAAGCACGGAAAGAACCTTACCTGGGTGCAGATTATACTTCAGCCAGCTTAATTTCAAAGTACAAAGGCGACTGGCAGTATGGCAAAATGGAAATTAGAGCCAAAGTCCCGACCGGGAAAGGCACCTGGCCTGCTATCTGGATGATGCCTACCAACAGCGAATATGGCGGCTGGCCAAAAAGTGGCGAAATCGACATCATGGAATATGTTGGCATGAACCCAAACAATCTTTATTTTACGGCTCATTTTCAGGGAACTGATGGCACTGGCCATCAAAGTTCAGGAATGTTTGGTACATTTATTCAGCCATACGACCGGTTCATCACCTTTACTTTGCTATGGACTCCTGACAAACTCGAATGGTATGCCGACGGGGTTAAATATCAGTTTTATCAAAAAACTGCCGACGATCCGCGCGTCTGGCCATTCAATAAAATGTTTTACATGATCCTGAATCTCGCTTATGGCGGCAGTTGGGGTGCACAGCAGGGAATTGACGATTCGAAACTTCCGCATAAATTTTATATCGACTATGTCAGGGTTTACCAGTTACAAGACTCAGCCGGGCCGTTTTCGCTTCAGGTTGACCCGTCAACAGGCGGTAGCATTGATGTTTCGCCCAAAATGGATAATTATCCTGACGGAACACCGGTAACCTTGACAGCCAATCCTGAACCCGGTTACGAATTCGACAAATGGTTGCACCAAAGTTCGGCCAATCCACTAAAAATTGAAGTTGTAAATAACATGAAGCTGACCCCGGTCTTCAAAAAAAAAAATGAACTGATCACAAATGGCGATTTCAGCCTGGGGGCACAAGGTTGGGCCGGTCTTTGGTTCAACAGCCCGTCAACTACTGCCGCCACATCGTCGGTGGTCGATGGTGTGTATGTGGTTAATGTGACCAAACCAGGTACCGCCAACTGGCACATTGTCGATCAGGAGCCAAATATTCCGCTGGTCAAGGGCGCTACTTACCAGATTTCATTCGATGCCTGGGCCGAAAACCCGAATTCGATGGATGTGTTCCTCGCGAAGAATTACGGCGATTATGGCGGATATTATTCAACAACCAAAAGTATTTCAGGAACAAAACAGACTTTTTACTGGACGGTGCAAATGGCCTATCCAACAGATTTGAATTGCAGGTTTGGCTTTGGCTTTGGACAATTTACCGGAAAAGTTTACATCGACAATGTGAGCATGGTGAAAATGGCCGTCACTAATGCTGAATCGCTCGCTGGAAACCCTTTCGGAAATATCAGCGTGTTCCCGAACCCAACTTCAGGAATTCTGGAAATTGTCTTTGGTCAAACCCGTGAACAACCCGTGAACATTGAACTTTATAAC
>JBBIHV010000250.1:0-2827 GCA_037446835.1 Sunxiuqinia sp.
GTTTGTAAAGCGATGGCATCAGCAAAATGGTTGCGCCCAAATCGAAGCGGTGACCCTCCTGAATCATTTGTCCACAGCGGCCGCCTGCATTGGCATTTTTTTCATAGACTTCAACGGCAAATCCTTGTTGGGCAAGGAAGGCAGCCGTGGTAATGCCGCCAACGCCGGCTCCGATGATCACCGCTTTTTTCTGTTCTTTCATGTTTCTGTATTCTTTTTTCTCTGTGATACTCTGTGTCTGACTCTGTTCACTCTGTGGTTTATCTCGTTAATTTTCCACCGAGAACACAGCGTTTTATTCTCCAAATTCCGGAGGAAAAATGACCATGCCCGAAACATTGCTCAGCGCGCCGTCGGTAAGTTCCACGGCCATAAATACATCGTCAGAAGGCAAAGGTATTTGCGTTTTAATTCCCCATTTTGAGGCCGGTTTGTACCCAAAGCGCGGGTAGTATTCCGGATGTCCCAATAAAATGGCCGATTTAAATCTCAATTCTTTAGCTTTTTGATGCCCGGCACGGATAAGCTGACCGCCAATGCCCATTTTCTGAAATTGTGGGAGAACCGAAACCGGAGCCAATATCAGTGTCTGGAATTTCTGTTCGTCATTTTCAATCATCATTGGAGTGAATAAAATGTGGCCAACCACCTGGTCGTCGAGTTCGGCTACCATAGAAAGTTCGTCAATAAAAGTTGGGGCTTTACGGAGTTTTTCGACCAGCTGTCCCTCATTGTGCTCGCTGATTTCGAGTGTCTCAAAAGCTTTTTGGGTCAGTTCGAATACCCGGTCACAATCCTCCGGGGTCTCTTTGCGGATTTTAATTGTTTGGTTCATGTTTTCTGAATTTGAAGCGTGAATTTAGAATCATTGTTTTATACCGGAAAAGGAAATGGCACGAATGACCTGTTTTTGCCGATAAACGAACTGTTTCACAGGTTTTGAAATTGGACTGATTATTTCAATCCAAACCGGTAGCTGAATTTTATCAGGAAAACATTGTGCGGTTTGTTATCGGCCCCATTAAAAAGATCGCCCAAATCGTTCGCGAGGTTCAGATTTCCTGAATTATTGGAACTGCTCCTTGTTTGGCTCCAGACCAGGAATACCGACGATCCCGGACTGTATTCCCATCGCAGAACAAGGTTGGAAAGAAATTCGCGGACATTAAAATCTTTTTTGTCAAAGCTGTAATCCGTTTGGCCATCCCTGTTTTCGTCGATTACCAATTGATCACCAACGGGATGAATCTGGTCTGGAGAAAAAACGTGAAAACGATCGTTGTAAGTTCCGGCCATCGGATTGGTGATTAATTTGTAATCGTAATATTTGCCGGTAGCGATAAACGGCTGGCCCCAGTATTGAAGAGACAGATCGGGACTCAGGTTTAGATTTATCCGGAAAGAAGCGTTGATGGTTTTCCGGTCGATACTGGCAAAAATGTATTTGTCAATTTTGTTGGCAGTTAACGAAGTTACATATTGAAGATCGCTGAATGATTTGCTGAATCCGGGATTGAAGGTGAAATTCAGGTAATTGGTGGGTTTATACGAAATGGAAAATCCGGTATAAAAATCGGCTGAACTCTTCTGAAGTCCGGTAGTATTATTGGCATTGATATCGAAAACAAGTTTCTTCCGGGTGTCAGTCGATATTTCGAACCGCGCGGAAATATTCCCGGGAGTTTTCATCATTGGACCACCCCGCAAAATCGTCTGATCCAGATTATTGCTCCTGAAAGCGCCTCCGACGTAAACACTCCAGAAATTCTTCAAATCCATGCTGGCATTCCATTCCAACCCTTTACCAAGCACGTCTCCGCCAAAGTTCCAGACCGAATAAATGTCGCTGTTGATGTTGTACCTTCTGTAAATTCCCTTGGGGTTGAACTGTGTATATTGCCCCCAAGCCACACCCAAAATCTGGTCGGTTTCGCGCAGGTAGCCCACGGCGTTGGTTTCGAAGCCCGGCGATTTCCAGATGGCGACACCCATAAAATTCCAGTGCCCGTTTAGTTTGCTTAGTTGCAGTTTTCCTCCTGATCCGGCAAGCGAAGTGCGGTTGGTATCCAAAACGGTGTAATTATTATCCGGGCGTTGAAAATACCTGAGCGACGACTTTTGCGTATTCTCAATGGCTTTTTCCGAACCCTGCACCAGGCTGAATGCCGCGTTAAGATTTAATACCCAGCTCTTGTTTTTAAAATATTGGGTAAAATCGGCACCCCCCGTGTATGCCGATTTATGCAGGTAATCGCGCACATCGTTGTTCAATTCACGGTTGGTGGCTGTAAAAATCCCGCCAATCAGGGTGTTTCCGTTGTGGCTATCTTTTTGAACCCGTCCAATCAAATAATTGGTGAGCGGCTCAACCGTCCGCTGTATTCTTCCACCAACCGTATCAATTTCAGCGATCTCATTGTTGGTAACCGCATCAATAAATCCGACTGAAAGCCCGTTCTGAGTTTTGCCGGTAAGTTTGGCTGCTCCCAGAATAGACGATTGAATGGGAACATCGGCGTTCCATCCGTCTTTCAGGTCAGGATAAACCTGCGGCCTTCGGCCAATTCTTCTCGAATAAAATAAGTTGTCGTTGCCATTTTCGCCATCGCCAATGCCAAGATTTAAACTGGTAATGTTGTTACCTTCAATAAAAAACGGCCGTTTCTCTTTGAAGAAAGTCTCATAAGCCGATAAGTTTACTTCCGAAGGATCGGCTTCCACCTGCCCAAAATCGGGATTGATGGTCAGGTCCATGGTCATGTTGTTGGTTACCCCTATTTTGGCGTCGATACCCGCATTAATTTTCGACGCGTGACCTTTGGCCAGG
>JBBIHV010000251.1:0-2813 GCA_037446835.1 Sunxiuqinia sp.
GCATTGCTCACATAAAGAGTTGCATTGTAGGTGGCAGCAGTTGCTGCTGCAGGTACAACAACCGGAATTGGACTCGATGGAAAAACATCTGTTTTATCAACAAAACCGGCTGCTTTTGCCGCGGCATCAAAAACAATCCGGTAAAAATACGGACTGCCGGTTGTCGCCGAATAGCTCAGATTCGCCGATGTAGTTCCAAAACAAACTGCTGGACTTGTACCCAGTGTGATGGTAGGGGTAATACAACCCGCTAGAGCAAAATCGGCAGTAGTAAGGGATGTTATACCCGAAAAACCAATGCTTGTTGGCGTAGAAGATGTAATTGAAGGATAAATCCAGGATGAACCCTGATACATTCCGACTTTGAAGTTGCTAATGTCAGGAAAACCTGACGGAACTGTGAAGGAACCACCCATGGAACTAAAGGTTACCCCGTTGTTGGCAATCGTCCAATAATTGTTGATGCTCTTTGAGGGGTCTAGGAGAGAACTATTTAACCCGGTATATGCACTGCCAATTGAAGAAACAGTAATCGTTCCGCCAGCAGTAAGTCCGTTAAAGTCAAGCAAAATGGGGGTATTGTTTGTACCATTACCAACCGGAAAAAGGTAGGCATTAGTCCCTGAACTGTTAATAGCCCTTTGAATCGCCCCGGTAATGAAACCACTGGTCAATGCAATGGAATTAATATCAGGGTTGGTCAGGATTAGCTTTTTATTATTGGTGGCCCCATCAATGTTTCCGCCCTGCATGGTTAGTTTATCGGCAATCGTTAAATTGGCCAAAAACGTTGAGTTATCGCCGGTCAACTGTACCGATGGAGAGTTAAATCCATTAATGGTCAGGTCGAAAAGTGGAACCTCGCTATATATTCTAAATAAACTTCCAGTTGGAGTTGATCCACTTCCAATTTGGAAGATCCCGCCGGTAATTGATTTGATTCCGGAAGTATTCTCAATATGAATATCGTCGAAGGCCGAAGTATTTGGTTGATGAAGAATAATTGTTCCGCCAGTAATGGATAAATTAGTTGTTTTACTCATATCAAAACTGGCATAAGTAGTGTTGGCGTGCCCTTGAGTTGACAAATTGATTGTACCTCCTGAAATGGTTGCCGTTCCGGCAGTATTGACCAACCTCCCGGCAATATTCAGGGTGCCGCCCTCCATTTTAAAAGTTCCACCTGAAGCTGTCTGCAGGCTATTCCCTGTACCCAGCCCCAAAAAAGCGATACCATTGCTCATTTCAAACAAACCGCTGTTGACAATGGAATAATCCCCGGATGTAAAGTTTGCCCCCGCAACCTGTATCCCTGAACTGCCTGAAATCGTGAATCCGGCAGCTCCCGAAAGATTAACGGTTCCGGAGGAAAGCTTAAATAAACCGCTTGTAAATGTTTTGTAATGTGTACATGAAACCGTTCCTGCTGATGCAACTTCAAGGATATCGGCAATCCCGTTTATTTTGTTGATCGTAAAGTCGTAGAAGGCCGTTGCTGAAGACCCGCTAATGGTTGCACTACCTGCTCCCGAAAAAGTTACTGCGCCAGTATTTGCAGTAAAGGTTCCATTGTTGGTCCAGTTTCCATTTACTGCCAAAGTATTGAAACCAACGATTGTAAGAATGCCGGTATTATTTATGGTAAGGCTGGCACAAGAGTAAGCATTGTCGATTGTAACAGTTGTTCCATCGGCAATTATTACATCATCTCCCGCCCCGGGAATAACACCTCCTACCCAGGTAGATGCGCTGCTCCAGTTTCCCCCGGTTGCGGTAGAAGTAATTGTTGCCGCAGCTTTTGAAACAAACAAAGGATTCGTTGAAAAAAAAGGGTTATGAAAATCAGGGGCCAATCCGTTATGGGCATAACTTGAACTGAAGCTAAACGCAACCAGAATGGTTAGAAGTAATATGCGGATCAGGTTTTTCATTATCCGCAGGTTTGGGGTTGTAAATGCAAAAGAAAGTTAAAAGGCTTAACGGCTGCAATAAATTTAAACCCGGACTCGTTAAGGTTAGCAGAATGTATGTTTTCGGAAAGTGGCCCTGAAATTGGGTTGAAGTTGTTTGGCCATACAGAAAAAGTGTCACTTCTTCGGGCTTTATGAACGATAGTTCGTAAAGCCGAAGAAATAACAGGCCAGAGCCCAGCCATTATTTTTCCATAGAAGCCCATAATTTGCAAATCCAATCTGTGAAAAATACGTTCTGTCGGAACTCTCAGGCATAGTCAGTACCTGGCGCTCAAAAACAGAAAACATTTTAACCCTCAGCGAAAAACTTAAACAAAACTGTTCATTTTGACTGTCCCGAAGACCGTTTTACCGGTGTATCCTTCCCCCTCCAGCTAGTCTTTTTCGTGTAGATTGGTGCAATTCGGTATAAAGCTACAAAAAAAAACGATATTCCAACATCAGGCTCCGTTTATGTGCCAAAAATACTTACATCTGGCGGCATCAGGGGTCAATTTGATGAAAGTAAATATAATTCAATTTTAATAAAAACAAACAGATGTCTCAATTTTACTGTGCTGAAACATAGCTGTTTGTAACTCTTCGGTTTTTTCCCCACGCGAGAAACCTGAGGCAATTCACAAGAAATAATTCAAATCTACTGATTTCCAATATGTTTGCTTTTGTGAAACAGAAAATATTAGGAAAAAGTCATTCGAAAAGAGAAAAGGGAAAGAGGAAAGAACATGCTCGTTTCAAAACGAAAGGTTTGGATAAATCAAATGATGTTAAAAACTAAACACGGTATGATTTGTCAGGATTTGATTTTTTTCACGACTAAAGTAAGTTGGTTTATTATTA
>JBBIHV010000252.1:0-2721 GCA_037446835.1 Sunxiuqinia sp.
CTCTGATCCAAATTCCAATACTGGCCCCTGTAATTTTTGCTTCAACGAATATACTGATTAATCGGCTCAAAAATAAGACTAAAACCAGTGTGGTGGCTGGAATCCTTGTGAAATAAGCTGAAAGGGGAAGTGTTAAAGAAAGTGAATTTGCCGAAATAGGCAATGATGTCGGAGAGGCTTCGCTTTTATTAGGCTTGATTTTATATCTTTGCTGTCCAAAAATTTAGAACTGATACGAATGAAGATTGCACTAATCGGTTACGGAAGAATGGGGAAAGAGATCGAACAAATTGCTTTGGGCCGTGGCCACGAAGTTGTTTTAAAGATCGACATCACCAATCAGGACGACCTGACCCTGGCCAACCTGCGGCAAGCTGACGCCGCCATCGAATTTACCATTCCAACCTCAGCACCGGCCAATTACAAACTATGTTTCGAAGCCGGAATTCCGGTCGTGAGCGGTACCACCGGCTGGCTCGATCAACTCCCGGAAATACTCAAGTTGTGCAAAACCATGAATGGGACTTTTTTTTATGCTTCCAACTTCAGCCTGGGCGCCAACATTTTTTTCGCCCTGAACAAAAAACTGGCTGAACTGATGGCCAACCGGGATGAGTATTCGATTGAAATAAAAGAAATCCATCACACCCAGAAACTGGATGCGCCCAGTGGAACGGCCATCACGCTGGCCGAAGGGATCATGGAAAAAATTCCGGAGAAAAAAACGTGGGTAAACCGCGCCACCACGAACGCGAACGAACTGGCAATCATTTCAGGGCGCGAAGGTCAGGTGCCGGGCACACACATCATCAACTACGATTCGGAAGTTGACTACATCGAAATTACCCACAGCGCCAAAAGCCGTAAAGGACTTGCTTTCGGCGCTGTTTTGGCCGCCGAATTCAGCTTCGGAAAGAAAGGGGTTTTGTCTATGAACGATTTGCTAAACATTTAAAATTCAATATCATGAAAGAAATACTGTCCAATAAATGGTTCAAGTTTGCCGTAGTCGGATTACTTTATTTGTTGTGGGTCGTCTGGATCGGAAGCTATCTGTGGCTGATTGGCCTGGCCGTTATTTTTGATATTTACGTGTCGAAAAAAGTACACTGGGCATTCTGGAAAAAGAAAAACACCCCGGATGGGAAACAAACCAAAACGGTTGAATGGATTGACGCCATTATTTTTGCAGTGATTGCAGCCACTTTCATCCGCCTGTTTTTCATCGAAGCTTACACCATCCCAACCTCTTCGATGGAAAAGTCGATGCTCATTGGCGATTATCTTTTTGTAAGCAAGGTGTCTTATGGGCCAAGATTGCCAAACACGCCGCTGTCCTTCCCGTTTGTACACCACACCATGCCTTTCTCCGTTTCGCAGAAATCCTATCTGGATTGGATTGAATTACCTTACAAGCGTGCCGCAGGTTTCGGGAAAGTAAAGAATAACGACGTGGTTGTTTTCAATTTTCCTGAAGGCGATACAGTGGCCACAAAAGTTCAGAATGAAAGCTATTACCAGTTGGTCCGCAGTTATGGCCGGGCGCGGGTTTGGCAGGAAAAAGAAACCTTTGGCGACATCATTTCACGTCCGGTTGATAAACGCGAAAACTACATCAAACGGTGCATCGCCATACCCGGCGACAAACTTGAGATTAAAGACGGACAGGTTTATGTGAACGACAAGCCTCAGAAACATTTTCCCGGAATGCAACTGGATTACATGGTAACCACCGACGGCACCGGAATTAACAAACGTACTTTTGAAGAACTTCATATTTCCGAAGATGACCGCCACGTGACATCGAATAACCAATATTACCTGCCCCTGACAGAAATCGATGCGCAAAAACTGAAAGCCATGAAAAATGTAACTTCAGTAAAAGCTACTTTGATGCCTGCCGGAAACTGGGACCAGAATATTTTCCCGTTCAGCAACAAATATCCGTGGAATGTTGACAACTTTGGGCCGCTTGAAATTCCGAAGAAAGGGCAAACCGTGAAATTGACTGTTGACAATCTGCCTATCTATCAGCGGATTATCGGCGTTTACGAAGCCAACAAACTGCAAGTGAAAGACAGCACAATTTACATCAACGGTTCACCGGCCAGCAGTTACACCTTCAAAATGGATTATTACTGGATGATGGGCGACAACCGCCACAATTCGGCCGACTCGCGCTACTGGGGCTTCGTTCCTGAAGATCACGTTGTCGGAAAAGCAGTATTCATCTGGCTTTCGCTCGACAAAGACCAGCCATTCTACAACAAAATCCGCTGGAAACGTTTGTTCTCGTTTGTACATTAGTCCTGAAGAAAGTCATTTGCTATCTTATCCAAATGCAATTGGAACAACAATGACATCAACCTGAATAACACTGTAAAACGGTCATCACCTGCCCGCAGCAGCTACGTTGTCCCCACATTTTTTCAACGCTTTTAACCCAGCAAAAAGCCCTGCCGGAGATTCCGGCAGGGCTTTTGAAAATATAGTGTAAAAAGTAGTTGAACCCTTTTGCCTTGTTACTTTATACTTTATACTTTTGCCTTGTTTACTTGACTTCTTCAAAATCCACATCAGTTACTTCGCCATCTTGCTTGCTGCTTCCACCTGCATTGGCCTGTTGGCCACCTTGTGGTTCCGATTGGGCTCCACTGGCCTGTGCATTGTACATTTCCTGCGAGGCAGCCTGAAATACGGCATTTAGTTCAGTTGTAGCAG
>JBBIHV010000253.1:0-2690 GCA_037446835.1 Sunxiuqinia sp.
TCCGTCAGGTTGTTGAAGATCTGCGGGGTGAAAATGATTGTGTGAGCACCGGAAAATCGGCCGCCCGAACCAGCGCCGTTCTCGAAGAAATGGTGAAAAATTATTACTTCACCAAACCCGACAACAGTAAACGCATAAAAGGCAGTTGCCGAAATATATAAAAGCCACAAATAAAAAAACTCTGTGAAGAACTCTGTTTCTCTGTGGTAAAAAAAATTGAATATGAAGATTGTAATTGACGATAAAATCCCATACATCCGAGGCGCATTCGAAGGAGTGGCCGAGGTGGTTTATTTGCCCGGTTCAAAAACGACTCCGGAAGTGGTGAAAGAGGCCGACGCGATTGTAACCCGAACCCGAACCATCTGCAACGAAAAGTTGCTGGCAGGTTCATCGGTTAAATTCATCGCGACCGCTACCATTGGCTATGACCATATTGATACTGACTACTGCGATGCCGCCGGAATAAAATGGACAAACGCTCCGGGATGCAACAGCAAATCGGTGGAACAATACATCGCTTCTACCTTGATGGTTCTGGCAGAGCGCAAAAACCTGCAACTGAAAGACCTGACCATCGGTGTGGTTGGCGTAGGAAATGTGGGCAGTAAAGTGGCCCGGATCAGTGAACTTTTCGGAATGAAAGTGCTGAAAAACGACCCGCCCCGCGAACGGGCTGAAGGAGCGGCTGAATTTGTTAGCCTGAAACAGGTGATGGAAGATGCCGACATCATCACGCTGCATGTTCCGCTGAACATGAAAGGCGAAGACGCAACTTTCCACCTGGGCAACGAAGCATTCTTTTCAGGATTGAAAAAGAAACCGGTAGTAATTAACTCGTGCCGCGGCGAAGTGGTGGATACGCTGGCAGTAAAAGCCGCACTAAATAGCAATCTGATTTCAGGATTTGTTTGCGACTGCTGGGAAAACGAACCGGACATTGATCTCGAATTACTAGCCATGACGGAAATTGCAACGCCACACATCGCCGGTTATTCAAAAGACGGAAAAGCCACCGGGACACAAATGAGCGTTCAGGCCATCAGTCAATACTTTGGACTGGGCTTGGAAAACTGGCAACCTTCAGGAGTGGAGCAACCAGCAAACCCGGTTTTTGAACTGGACGGAACCGGACTTAGCGAACAGGAAATCCTTGCCAAAGCCATTCTGCACACCTACGATATCCGGAAAGATGATCAGAATTTCAGAAAAAATACCGATAAATTCGAGCAATTACGTGGCGATTACCCAACAAGGAGGGAGTTTCCGGCATTTACAGTTGTTCCGAAAAATATCGGCGAAGAAACTTTAGAGGTATTGGAAAAACTGGGATTCACCGTTCATTGAAATAATTGAACCCTTTCAGGGTTCTGAGAACAGGTCGCAGTACTGTCCGCCGGTTTCACCGGCGGTTATTGAGATTTAAGTCCTTCGGACTTTTGCAAAAACAAACCCGGAACGGGTTAAATTTGAATAACCGTGGGTGAAGCCCATGGCATAGAATGACCTGACCACTACAACCCTGAAAGGGTTGAATATTGAAATTAAATTGGAATAACAAACATTCAAAAACGATAATTAATGAAAAAATTAGCAGACATTGGATTAATCGGGTTGGCCGTGATGGGCGAAAACCTGGTGTTGAACATGGAAAGCAAAGGCTTTACCGTTGGCGTTTTTAACCGCACCACCGCTCGTGTTGACGAGTTTATGGCAGGTCGCGGCGCTGGCAAAAACTTCATCGGAGCACATTCGATTGCCGAATTGTGCGCCTCGCTCGAACGTCCGCGTAAAGTGATGATGTTGGTTAAAGCCGGACAACCGGTTGACGATTTCATCGAACTGATTATTCCTCACCTGGAACCGGGCGATATTATTATCGACGGCGGAAATTCGCATTTTCCGGACACTATTCGTCGCACCAAATATGTTGAAAGCAAAGGTTTGCTGTTCATCGGAACCGGTGTTTCTGGCGGTGAAGAAGGCGCTTTGTTAGGACCATCGATGATGCCGGGCGGATCGCCAGCTGCGTGGCCTGCTGTGAAAGAGATTTTCCAGGCGGTGGCTGCCAAAGTGGAAGACGGTTCGCCTTGCTGCGACTGGGTTGGCGAAGGTGGCGCCGGTCATTTCGTGAAAATGGTTCACAACGGCATTGAATATGGCGATATGCAGATCATCTGCGAAGCATACCAGGTAATGAAAGAAATGCTGGATATGAGCGCCGACGAAATGCACGAAGTTTTCAAAAAATACAATGAAGGCGACCTGGATTCGTACCTGATTGAAATTACCCGCGACATTCTGGGTTACAAGGACGAAGACGGCGAACCAATGGTTGAAAAAATTCTGGATACCGCCGGACAAAAAGGCACCGGAAAATGGACTGGTGTGGCCGCGCTCGATCTGGGCATTCCGTTAACTTTGATTGGCGAATCGGTATTTGCACGCTGCCTGTCGGCTCAAAAAGATATGCGAGTTGAAGCTTCTAAAGTAATCAGCGGACCGGCTGTTGACAAAACCATTGACAAAGCCCAGATGATTTCAGACCTAAAAGATGCTTTGTTCGGCGCTAAAATTATTTCGTATGCTCAAGGTTACAACCTGATGATGGAAGCCGCCAAAGAATACGGCTGGAACCTGAATTACGGCGGTATCGCCCTGATGTGGCGCGGTGGTTGCATCATCCGTTC
>JBBIHV010000254.1:0-2671 GCA_037446835.1 Sunxiuqinia sp.
TTCCGAATCCTGTCATTGATCTGATCATAAACGATGGTTTTAGCTGCTAAAGATAAGGCAAAAATATGAAGGCAAAAGTATAAAGTAAAAAGGCAAAAGTAAAATCAGAAAAAGTCCGTTTTGACAAGTGCTTTTTCCTTCTACCTTTTCTCTTGAATTAGGCAATTACGCCTGAACCGATGAGCTCGTCGCCCTCGTACCAGGCGGCAAATTGCCCGGAGGTGATGCCACGTTGTTCGTCGTCGAAGATCATGTACATACCTTCCTCGCGCTGGTAAATGGTTGCTTTTTCCAACGACTGTCGGTAACGGATACGAAGATCATATCTTCTGTTTTCGCCCGGATTCATCACCTGATCGGGCCGAATCCAGTGAGTTTCTTCCTTCGGAACAAAAAGTCCGGGGCGATACAATCCGGGGTGTTCAGTACCTTCGCCCACATAAATAATGTTTCGGCCTACGTCGGTCCCAATTACGAACAGTGGATCCTGATGACCGCCAATGTTCAGGCCTTTGCGCTGGCCAACGGTGTAAAAATGGGCGCCACGATGTTCGCCAATCACCGCGCCATTCCATGGTTTGTAAGGAAATGCCGAACACAGTTTCCGGAAGTTCTCCTCGGTTTTTTCGATGTTCTTTTTCTTCGCGATAAATTCAGCCGGAATTTCAATTACATTGCCGGTTTTGGGTTCGAGTTGTTGCTGAAGAAAGGTGGGCAAATCGACTTTGCCAACGAAGCAAATGCCCTGTGAATCTTTGCGTTCGGCTGTTGGCAGGTTTTGCTGGCGGGCAATTTCGCGCACTTCAGGCTTTTCCAGATGACCAATCGGGAACATGGCTTTCGAAAGCTGGTACTGGTTCAACTGGCAAAGAAAATAGCTTTGATCTTTGTTGTTGTCCGATCCGGCAAGCAATTGATGAATGATCCGGCCATCTTTTTCAAACTCCGATTTTCGGCAGTAATGACCAGTTGCCACAAAATCGGCATCGTATTTCAGGCATTCGTCCAGAAAAATATCGAATTTAATTTCGCGGTTGCACAGCACATCCGGATTGGGCGTGCGGCCTTTGCTGTATTCGGTAAACATGTAATCCACCACGCGCTGCTTGTAATCTTTGCTCAGATCGACAATATGAAATGGAATTTCCAGCTTTTTGGCCACCAGACCGGCAATCATGGCATCGTCTTCCCAGGTGCAGCGCGAAGTGATGGTCCCGGTGCGGTCGTGCCAGTTCACCATGAACAGCGCCACCACATCATGTCCCTGTTGCTTCAGCAAATAAGCGGCAACACTCGAATCAACACCTCCGGACAAACCTACCACAACACGACTCATTCTGAAAGTTTCAAGTTTCAGGTTTCAAGTTTTAAGTTCCGAATGAAAGCTGCGAACTGCGACTGAAAACTGAAAATAATTGGTGTGCAAAAGTAGGGAAAGTGAGGAACTATTCCAAAAAACTGAAAGTAACAGAACGCTCCGTGAAGTGCTGTTGAAACGATTAATCAATCCCAATGATTTTAACCACAAAACTTCTGAATTCCTGTGAAATCTCAATTGCTGTTTCAATTTCTTCTTTTGACAGTTTTAAAATTTTATGGGGATACCTGATTTGAACAGAAAAATTATTCAGAACGAAAGCATTTTTGAATCTGGAATCATCAATCTCAACCTTTGCCGAAAGTAAATCCAGCAGATAAATTAAGTCGTGCGAACGAATAAAATCAATGTGGTGAAAGGTCAAAAGTGCTTTTAAATACTTCTCAACGGCTTGCTGGCAATGAAAAGCGATTGTATCAAAATAGTCAGGAAGATGCAAATAGATTATTTTAGCTGACCCCAAATCATGGTCAGCTTTCTCGATCCATTCTTTTATTTCATCAATCTGGCCGTTCATACAACACTTTTGAATTTTTAATCGCGGAATTTAGAAAAGAGGAATTTTCGCTTTTTTCCTGTTCGAACTCTAATTTGGTATATATCAGAATATCCAATGGAATCTTAGTCCCAATTAATGACATGCGAATATCAAGTCCTCTTTTTTGCATGGGGAGATCCGAATCCTGAACAATGAGCAGGTCTAAATCACTGTCATCATTGGGCGTTCCATTGGCATAAGAACCAAAAAGTATAATTTTATAAGGATTGAATCTGGATGCAATCCGGGAAGCCACTTCATCTATTTTTTTAGAATCAATCATCCAATTAAAATATGGTGAAAGATAAAGAATATTTCTGAAAATTCAGTTTCATGCTAATCTTGCCTACAGCGTGCCAACACAAAATTGCGAATCAGCTTCGCATCTTCGTCCGATATTTTAGCCTTTTGCTGCATTTCGGGTAACTCTTTTTCCCATTGCTTCCGGGTATAATGTTCAGGCAGATGCAGGTTGTGGCAGCTTCCGCAGTGATTGATGTACAATGTGCGCCCCAGCGTTAAACTGTCGGCTGAAACCTTTGTGCGGATGGCATCGTCCATTGTGGGAATGTATAAAGCTGGACTGCATGCCGGCAATAAACAGATGACTGCCAGCATGTAACGGGGTAATTTTTTAGAATTCATACGAGAAAATTAATCGTGCCTGAAGTCCATCTTCATCGACTAAGTTTCGGGTACCACTTTCCAGATCAGTCAATTGAGGCATCAGCGTAAAATTCAGCCAGAAACCTTGT
>JBBIHV010000255.1:0-2664 GCA_037446835.1 Sunxiuqinia sp.
GCAACTGGTTTTCAGATGGAACCGGGTTAAAAGGGGCAGGGGCTTTTACCTGGGCGTAACTTATTCCAATTGAAAAGATGGAAAGAATAATTCCATATAATATTTTCCTTGTCATATAAATAATTTTTGAAAGGGTTAAGCCCATTTATTTTATTAAAGTCCTGAAGTTTATAATAGCATCCGCTAAGCCCGGCGAGCTTACCGTCAGTCTGATATCGCCGGCAGTACGGCCAGACTTTATCACCACCAGCGCACGTCCCTTCCAGGCTTTACGTGTATTGCCAACGTATGGGTCGGTATCTTTAATATCGGCATTGTCAACCCCTGCAATTGTGCCCTGGCCTTCAATTTTAAATTTCAAACGGTTGGCTGCATTGGGTTGAATGATTCCGTCTTTATCAGTAATTTCAACAGTTACAAACGACAAGTCTTGCCCGTTCGCCAAAACTTCCTTCCGGTCGGCAGTAAGCTTAATTTTTGCCGCTTCGCCCGAAGTTTGCAGCGTAGCCGATTCAATTTCCTGGTCGTTTTCAACAGCAACCGCTTTCAGCAAGCCAGTTGAATAGGGTACTGAAAATGTAGCTTTAAACTGCTGTTCGCGGGTTGTGGCCTGTTCACCAATAAGTTTATTATTCAGGTATAACCTAACTTTCGGATATTTGGAATATACTTCTACCTGAATATCTTTTCCTTCAAACCCGGGCCAGGTCCAGCTTTCCCAGGTTGGCCAAACCGACCACATGGTTTCTTTAATTTCAAGCGGTTCCGGATTGGGTTCTTTTACAGCCAGGTAAAGCTTTTCAGTATCGTTGTACAACATGCTCCGGTAGTGCGAAATAGGTTTTCTCCAGCCAATCAAATCTATATCACCGCAGTAAGCGCCATGCCATGGAAAAAAATCGTTTTCCCAATGCTGGCCGGGAACTTCACCCGAATAATACCAACGGCCGATTGACGATTCGCCAAGGTAATCCATTGATGTCCAGACGAAATCGCCGATAATACAGTTATTTTCCTGAACCAGTTTCCAGTTGGCAAAGGCATCGCGCGGGTACGATTCGGTTTGTACGATTATCCGAGAAGGAACTTTTTGATGATCATCGGGGGCGCTTCCGAGGTGGTAATTATAACCAGCTACATCGTGAGCAGCAAACAGCGGATTGAACACTGCCCAATCGTCGCCCCAACCTACAACAGCAGAGGTAACCGGACGGGTATCATCAATCTTCTTAATATCAGCAATAAGCATTTTTGCAGTCTCAACAGCCTGAGGCTCTTTTCGTTCGGGTATTTCGTTGCCGATGCTCCACATGATTATTGAAGGATGGTTGCGGTCGCGCAAAACCATGGCTTCCAGATCGCGTTGCCACCACTGGTTGAAATACTTCGAATAATCGTTCTTGTTTTTGCCTACTTTCCAGCAGTCGAACGATTCGTCCATGACCAACAAACCCAATCGGTCGCAAGCTTCCAAAAAAGCTTCGGAAGGCGGGTTGTGCGAAGTCCTGACAGCGTTGAATCCACCTGCTTTGAGCAACTCAATTTTGCGTTCCTCAGCACGGTCGAAAGCGGCAGCGCCCAAACAGCCATTATCGTGATGCACGCAACCACCATTTATTTTCACTGTTTTGCCATTCAACTGAAAGCCATTTTCAGCCGTAAATTTGATTGAACGGATTCCGAAAGCAGTTTTGGTGTCGTCAACTACCTGATTATCTTTTATTACCTGAACCTGCGCCTGGTATAAGCCGGGAGTTTCAGGTGTCCAAAGCAACGGGGTCGAAACGTTGATGGTTTGGCTGATTTCCTTTTCGCCGTTGGCCGGAATCTCAATTTTTGCCTGACCATTTCCCACACTTTTAGAAATCTTGTTCCAGAGAACGGTTTTAACAACGACACTCCACGGAGCAGTGGTTTCGTTTTTTACCAATGTTTTTACCTGAACAACTGCTTTTTTCGATGAAACTTCGGGAGTTAAAATGCCAATGCCCCATTGTGCAACATGCACCGGGTTTGTAATCCTCATCCAAACATGGCGATAAATACCTGAGCCACTGTACCAACGGCAATTTACCTGCTGCGAGTTGTCAACCCGCACTGCTATCACATTTTCCTTATCAAAATCGAGGTAAGGAGTTAAGTCATAACTAAATGAGGAATAGCCATACGGATAAAACCCCAGTGATTTCCCGTTAATGAATACTTCGGAATTCATGTAAACACCTTCGAAATAAATGGAGATCAGCTTTCCTTTCCATTCGCCAGGGGCAGTAAAAGTTTTCCGGTACCATCCAATTCCCGTTGGGAAAAAGCCGCCTGCATTCCCGGTAGTGTTTTTAGCTTGAATTTGCCCTTCGATACTCCAATCGTGCGGCAAATCGAGTTTCCGCCAGCTATCATCATTGAAATTGTTTGCTTTGGCTTCAGAAGCATCGCCTAAAAAGAACTTCCAATCATAATCGAACAATTGCTTTCTCTCAATATTTGACTTACTTTGGGCAAAGCATGAATAAAAGCTTAACATTAATATCAATACCAAAGCTATTTGCTTAATGTAATGAAATTGGTTTTTGAGTATGTCTGAACTGTACATAGTTTATTTAAATTTTGATATTTTGCGTTTTAATATTATTACTTAGCTCTAAAATATAGATTTTTTTCTGT
>JBBIHV010000256.1:0-2658 GCA_037446835.1 Sunxiuqinia sp.
CAGCTTCTCCGGATGAAAGCGCTGAGAATGATTTGGTCCGGAAATTTTACTCCCGGTTCAAGGAAGAATTTGTGATTCACATGAATTTTGAGGAGTGCGAAATGTTTCCCTATATTCTTGAATTGAACCATGTTATCGAAAACCCCGATGCCAGGGCGCAATTCAAACAGAAATATCCGGAGTATTCAATTTCAGGGTTTGAAAAAGAACACTCCGCCATGGACGACAAACTGGATGATCTGAAAAACATTATCATTAAATACCTTCCGCCCAATTACGATCAGAACCGCGGAAATGCTTTTCTTTCAACTATTTTCATGTTCGAAAAGGATATGAAAAATCATTCGCGGATTGAAGACCACATCCTGATTCCGAAAGTAAAACAGCTCGAAAAAGTTTTACTAAACCATGATTAGCAGCCCCAATAAATCCATTGTGCTCATCTGTCGGTCGGATGTTATCCTGGCTGGTCTTTCCGAAATTTTGAAAGGGAGCCTGGCTGGAGAAATCATTCAGCTTCACCGTGGCGACGAGATCATTGATTTTCCTGAATTGGGAGGATTTATTTTGGTGATCGCCCCTTTCGAAGAAATGGAAAAAAGTGCCGATTTTGTCCGGCAAATCCTTTCTGCTTCAGGAAATGTTCGGTTCATGACCCTCGAACTGGCTCCTGATTCGGTTACTTCTCTGCCATCCATCAGTCTTTTCGATTCGTCGTCGCTCATCTGCTATAAAGTGAACGAACTGCTGAATTCTTTTGTGGCCGAAGCTTCCAGAGAGACGGAAACAGAACTTACCCGCCGCGAAATTGAAGTTCTGCAACTGCTTTGTAAAGGCTATTCGAACAAGGAAATAGCCGATCAGTTGTTTGTCAGCACGCACACGGTCATCTCGCACCGCAAAAACATTTCAGAAAAAACCGGCATCAAATCTGCTTCCGGAATGACCATGTATGCCATCCTGAAAAAAATTGTTGACTTGAGTGAAATCGACCAGAATGAACTCATTTAAAGATTTGAATATGATTAAAAACTTCCTACATTTGATTGATGGATGCAAAAGAAAAACATATAATTAACCTCATTAAATCAAAGATCAGGGGAAAAAATTCAAGTGCCGATGTCATTTTATTTGGTTCCCATGCACGCGGAGAAGCTCATGCCGGCTCCGATTGGGACATCTTAATTTTATTGGATAGCCTGAGTGTAACCCGAAAAACTGAAAAAGAATACCGGGAAGAACTTTTTGATGTTGAACTTGAGATTGGTGAACCTATTTCTACGTTTGTTTACTCGAAGGATGATTGGGAAACCAGACATGCTGTAACCCCTTTGTATAAAAGTATAAAACGCGACGGCATATACATCCGATGAAGGAAACGAAAGATGATTATATTAATTATCGGATTTCAAAATCATCAGAGGCATTTGACGATGCTACCTTGTTGGCAAATAACGAACGATGGAATTCATGCATAAATCGACTCTATTATTCAAGTTATTACCTGGTCAGTGCGCTTCTTTTTAAAAACGACCTCAATGCCGAAACTCATAATGGGGTAAAAACTCAGCTGTTTCTCAATTTTGTGAAAGTTGGAATTATCAGCAAAGAACATGGAAAGTTGTATTCTCATCTTTTTGATTGGAGGCAAGAAACAGATTATGCTGACTTTATTGATTTTGATGAGGAAACTGCAAACCCATTGCTAAAAGAAGTGTATGCTTTGAATGAAGTTTTGAAAGACTTGCTAAACAGATAGTTATATTTATAATCAATGGTTGATCAACCTCAATACGATTGATATTCTCCTGAAATAATTCCCAAAAACATCCATTCGGCTTCCGGAATGACCATGTACGCGATCCTGAAAAAAATTGTTGACGTGTGTGAAATCGACACCGCCGACCTGATTTAAATCCCCATTTTTAGTGATTGTTTGATGATTAAACCGCCGGTACTTTTGCTCCGGTTAAACAAACAAAAAATCATCAAATGAAAAAAAATCTATTTATAGCCGCATTCTTGTTGACAATTGGAGCCCAGGCGCAGGACCGTGTATTCACTTACACCTACCAAAGCAACGTTTTAAATAAAGGCCAGAAAGAGCTGGAAGTATGGTCAACGCTGGGATCCGGGCGTCAGGACTTTTACCGTGGCTTGAATCACAGCCTCGAATTCGAACTCGGACTTGGCGGAAAACTGCAAACCGCGTTTTACCTGAATTATGGCTACAGCAAAGGAATTTCCCAAAGTAATGGAACGGATGTTTTAACTACCGGAAATTCGTACAGTTTTGCCAACGAATGGAAACTGAAACTGAGCGATCCGGTTGCCAACAAACTGGGTTCTGCTGCCTACTTCGAGTATGCTTTGGCACCCGACGAAACAGCACTTGAAGGCAAACTTATCTTGGATAAGCAAATGGGCCGATTCATTCAGGCCTTTAACCTGGTTGGTGAACTCGAGTTTGCAAAAGAATTTATTCAGAAAGAAAATCGGCTTGAAACTGAAACCGAACGGGAATTTAAACTGGAATGGAATTACGGTCTTTCTTACAGGCTCAGCGATAATTGGTTTGCCGGACTTGAATTGATGAACGAAAATGTTTTTGCTGAAGGAAAACTTGAGAAATCAATTCTGACTGCCGGACCCGGAGTT
>JBBIHV010000257.1:0-2634 GCA_037446835.1 Sunxiuqinia sp.
GCGCCTTTGCCCGAATCGAACGACGCATAACGGTTAGCTTTCAGTTTCAGGTAATCCGAATCTTTCAGGATTTTGTCGGCGATAACCAGCGCGCGGGCAAAGGTGTCCATTCCTGAAACATGTGCGATGAAGATATCTTCCAGATCGGTTGAATTGCGACGGGTTTTGGCGTCGAAATTAATACCACCGGTCGTGAAACCGCCATTCTGAATAATTTCGATCATGGCTTCGGTTACTTCGTAAATGTTGGTCGGGAATTCGTCGGTATCCCATCCGTTCTGGTAGTCACCTTTGTTGGCGTCAATCGAACCAAACATTCCCATGTCGCGGGCCATGCGCAGTTCGTGAGCAAACGTGTGACCAGCCAGGGTGGCGTGGTTTACTTCAATATTCATCTTGAAATCTTTGTCCAATCCGTGAGCTTTCAGGAAAGAAACGACGGTCTGCGTATCGAAATCGTACTGGTGTTTCATGGGTTCCATTGGTTTTGGCTCAACCAGGAAAGTGCCGGTAAATCCTTTCGAGCGGGCGTAGTCGCGCGCCATTCCGAGGAATTTACCCATGTGTTCCAGTTCGCGTTTGGTGTCGGTGTTGTGCAGGCTCATGTAGCCTTCGCGTCCGCCCCAGAAAACGTAGTTGGTTCCGCCCAGCGCGATGGTTGCTTCCATGGCATTTTTAATCTGAACAGCAGCGTTGGCCACCACATTGAAATCGGGATTGGTTGAAGCGCCGTTCATATACCGAGGATCGCTGAATACGTTGGCTGTTCCCCAAAGTAATTTGATGCCGGTTGCTGCCTGACGTTCTTTGGCGAAGTCGATCATATTGGCCAAACGTTTTTCAATTTCAAAAACCGAACCGCCACCAACCACGTCGGTGTCGTGGAAACAGTAGAACGGAGCGCCAATTTTGCTGATGAACTCGAACGCTGCATCCATTTTTTCTTTGGCGGCAGTCATCGGATCAGCTGCGCCAACCCAGGGGAAATTTTTTGTTCCCGGGCCGAACGGGTCGCCACCGTCACCGCAGAAGGTGTGCCAGTAGGCTACTGCAAAACGGAGATATTCCTTCATGGTTTTGCCTAAAACTACTTTGTTGGCATCGTAATATTTGAATGCCAGCGGATTTTTTGAATCCGGTCCCTCGAATTTTATCTCTCCAATTCCAGGGAAATACTCTTTGTTTCCTTTAAAAGCTGTCATGATGATTGAAATTAGCCCCTCTAACCTCCCCGAAGGGGAGGCTAAAGAAGAGTTCGTTAATATTTGATTTACTCCTATTTATTTATCGAATACGAATAGACCCAAGCTTTCCCCCTTCGGGGGAACGGGAAGGGGGCTATTTTTCCAGTACGGTTTTCCAGTTTTGGTAAGCCGCTTCGTATTCGGCTTTTTTGCTCAAATCCGGAGAAACGGTATCCAGTTTTTTCAGGCTGGCAAAGGCTTCTTTGGCCGAAGCATAATAACCCGAACCAATTCCGGCGCCACGTGCAGCACCGATTGATCCGTCGGTATTGTACAGTTCGATGGTTGCCCCGGAAATTCCGGCCAGTGTTTCGCGGAAAACAGGGCTCAGGAACATGTTGGCTTTTCCGGCACGGATAACCTTCGCGTGGATGCCAATTTCTTCCATGATTTCCATGCCGTATTTGAAAGAAAAAACAATTCCTTCCTGTGCAGCACGGAACAGATGCGCATCGGTGTGCGTATTAAATCCCAATCCTGAAATCTGAGCACCAATGTTTTTGTTCCGGAGAACCCGTTCGGCGCCGTTTCCAAAAGGCAAAATGCTCAAGCCTTCAGAGCCAATGGCCACTCCAGCGGCTTTTTGGTTCATTTCTTCATACGAAAAAGCCTTGTTCCCAACGTTTTTGTTCAACCACGAATTCAGGATTCCCGTTCCGTTAATACACAACAAAACGCCCAAACGATTGGCTTCAGCAGTGTGGTTTACATGCGCAAACGTATTTACACGAGAGAACGGATCGTATTTCACTTCGCCGCTCACGCCGTAAACAACTCCGGAAGTTCCGGCTGTGGTGGCAATTTCGCCCGGGTTCAAAACATTCAGCGAAAGCGCGTTGTTTGGCTGGTCGCCTGCCCGGTAACTGATTTTAGTACCTTCAGCCAGGCCCAGTTCGGCAGCAGCTTTGGCGTTTACCACACCCTGAACCGAGAATGTTGGAACGATTTCAGGAATAAACGATTTTTCGAATCCGTAATAATCGAGCAACATGCTGGCAACCTTGTTTTCCTTGAAGTTCCAGAGAATTCCTTCGGATAAACCGCTGGCAGTCGTCTTAATTTCGCCTGAAAGTTTCATGGCAATGTAGTCGCCCGGAAGCATGATTTTTTCAATCTTGGCATACAATTCGGGTTCATTGTCTTTCACCCATTTCAATTTCGATGCGGTGAAATTTCCGGGAGAATTGAGCAAACTGGCCAGGCATTTTTCTTCGCCCAATTCAGCAAAAGCTTTGTCGCCTATTGCGGCAGCGCGGCTGTCGCACCAAATAATGGAAGGACGGAGCACCTGTTGGTTTTTGTCAACCACAACCAACCCGTGCATTTGGTACGAAATTCCGATCGAATCAATCGTTTTCGGGTCAACTTTCGACTGGGCCAAAACATCGGC
>JBBIHV010000258.1:0-2620 GCA_037446835.1 Sunxiuqinia sp.
CACACCCGTTTATTGCCAACGGCAAATTGTACCTGCGTCACGGCGATGTGCTTTTTGTATATAACATCAAAGCTTGAAATATTGCAAATGAATAAATTTCAGCTCGTTACAGGTTTGCTATTGCTTTTCTTTTCCAACGCCCTTTTTGCTCAGGATCTGGTCGAATGGCGGGGGCCAAACCGTTCCGGAATTTATCCTGATCAAAACCTCCTGAAAAGCTGGCCTGAAAATGGGCCCAAATTGTTGCTCGAACTGAATGCCATCGGAAATGGCTATTCCTCGCCCGTGGTTTATAATGACATCATTTTTGTAACCGGGCGAAAAGATACAATGGATGTTCTTTCGGCTTACCTGATGAACGGACAGAAGAAATGGGAAACCCCTTATGGCCGGGCCTGGTCGCGTACTTTTCCTGAAACGCGCTGCACACCAACCATCGAAAACAACCGCGTTTACCTGGTGAGCGGTATGGGAGAAGTTGGCTGTGTCGATGCTGTTTCCGGAAAACTGATTTGGAAAGTGGATGCACAAACCGAATATAAAGGTGAACCGCATACCTGGGGCATTGCCGAGTCGGTGGCTATTTCCGACAAGGCTGTTTTTTATGTCACCGGAGGTGAGGAAACCTCGGTTATTGCCCTCGATAAAGCTGACGGAAAATTATTTTGGAAAACAAAAAGTTTAGGCGGGACCCGTGCCTATGCTTCATCCGTAATTATTCAGAAAGCCGGGCTTCGACTTTTGCTGGCTCAAACGGCCAACGACCTGATGGCGGTAAATATCGAAAATGGCGATATTGCCTGGAGTTTTAACCTGGCCCCTTACCAAACCGGGAAAATGGGCAAAGGCGGAAATACCAACACACCACTTTTTTATAACGATGAAATTTTTATAACCAGCGGGTACGACCATCCGGCGATTATGCTGAAGCTGGCTGCTGATGGACGGTCGGTTTCGGTTAAATGGACAAACCCCGATTTTGACGATCATCTGGGCGGGGCAGTCAGGTTGGGAAATTATATTTATGGTTCGAACTGGATTAACAACAACAGCGGAAATTGGATTTGTGCCGACTGGGAAACCGGGAAAACCATGTACGAAACAGCCTGGTTCAATAAAGGGCCAATCATTTCGGCTGATGGGATGCTGTATTGTCAGGAGGAAAAATCCGGTCGTGTTGCTTTGGTAAACCCAAACCCGGCGAAATTTGAAGTAGTCAGTTCGTTCAGGATTGAAAAAGGAGAAGGGCCTTATTGGGCGCATCCGGCCATTTATGATGGAAAATTACTGGTCCGCCACGGCGAATACCTGGCCGTTTACGACCTTAAGAAATAGTGAATAAAATAGGAAAAGAATGAAACCCAATATTTCAGGTTCAGATTACAGCAACTGGATATTGCAACTGAAACAGAAATTTCAGCAAACTCAGATCAAAGCTGCGGTGCAGGTAAATCGTGAGTTATTGAAATTTTATTGGGAGTTGGGCGCTGATATTGTTGAGAAACAGGAAAAAACCGATTGGGGCAGTAAATTTCTGAATCAGGTAAGTTTTGATTTACAGAATGAATTTCCTGAAGTAAAGGGCTTTTCACTTACCAATATCAAGTACATTCGTCAATGGTATCTATTTTATAACCAACGTGTTAAAATTGGTCAACAACTTGTTGGCCAATTACCTGATTCGAACAGTGAACAACTTTTTCAAATTCCATGGGGTCATAATATTGCTATTTATTTGAAATGCAAAACTATTTCTGAAGCACACTTTTACGTTTCAAATACTATTCGTTACGGATGGAGCAGGGCTGTGTTAGTGCATCAAATTGAATCGGGCCTTTACCACCGCGAAGGAACGGCGGTCTCAAATTTCAGCAGAACCTTGCCAGCACATCAATCCGATTTAGCTCAACAAACGCTGAAAGATCCGTACGTTTTCGATTTTTTAAGTATGCGTGCCGATTTTAACGAACGTGAACTGGAAAAAAGCCTGATTGATCACATGACCAAATTTCTGCTCGAACTGGGTGCTGGTTTTGCATTCATGGGCAACCAGGTTTCAATTACTGTGGGCAGCCGCGATTTTGCCCTGGACTTGCTTTTTTACCAGACACGCTTGCACTGTTTTGTGGTCATAGAATTGAAGAAAACCGATTTTGAACCTGAACATGCAGGAAAGCTGAATTTCTACATAAAAGCTGTCGATGAGCAATTCAGGCAAAAGGGCGATGAACCGACAATCGGGTTATTGCTTTGTAAAAGTAAAGATAAATTGGTGGCTGAGTATGCATTAAGCGACATTAACAAACCCATGGGAATATCAGAATATCATCTGACCAGCATTTTGCCTGACGAACTGAAATCAAGTTTGCCAACCGTTGAAGACATTGAAGCTGAATTTAGAAAACACAGGTAAGTAAAAACAATTTAAACTTGGAAAAGAACATTAAATACGGATTGTGGGCGATTGGAACGGTCTTGCTGGCGCTTTTTTTCTGGTGGCTGCTGAAAGACCCGACCCGAAAATTTTCGGAAAGTTTGCCCGGAACCGATAACCGTGGGGCCGACTCAACACAGGTTCACGAAAAAGTGAATATTGGCAAAAATTTTAAGCAATTTGCTA
>JBBIHV010000259.1:0-2572 GCA_037446835.1 Sunxiuqinia sp.
AAATGGCACTTCGATGCCATTTTTGCGCCATTCTTCCTGAAGCCATTTCAGGTAGCTGCGGTCGTTTCCGTAGCTTCCGTATTCATTTTCTATCTGAACCATGAGGACCGGGCCGCCTTTCGTCACCTGCAAATCGTTTACCTGAAGGGCCAACGCCTGGATGTAACGATCGACAGCCTCGGTATAGCGCGGATCCATGCAGCGCACTTTGATATCCGGAATTTTAAGCAGATACGAAGGCAATCCGCCAAATTCCCATTCGGCGCAAACGTAGGGGCCGGGGCGCAACAACAGGAACATGCCTTCTTCCTGAACAATCCGGATAAATTCGGCCATGTTGTGGTTTCCGGTTTTAAAATCGAACACGCCCGGTTCCGTTTCGTGGTAATTCCAGAAAACGTAGGCGGCAATCGTATTGCAGCCCATTGCTTTGGCCATCTGAATGCGTTGCCGCCAGTATTCAGCCGGAATTCGTGCCGGGTGCATTTCTCCGGAAATAATCTGGAACGGCTTGCCGTCGAGCAGAAAATCGGTTTTTGACAGTGAAAAAGTATGGTTGGCCGGTTGGCTAAACAGGCTGATATTCAAGAAACCTGCAAGTAAAATTGTTAAAAGTAGCTTGTTCATGTTATTTGATTTAGTGGCAGGTAAAAGTAGGAAATTGTTTACTTTCAAGCCGGGGTGAACAACACGGAATTCGCTTTTAACTTTTTGGTGTAATTGTCGAGTAATACCACAACTCAGTTCAGGTTAATTTCTGGTCGATTTTCGGTGCGAATTATTTACACCATCACCCTTTCCGTTGATGACGCTTTTTACCACGCTTTTCTTGTTCCCGTTCAGCCAAAAAATGGTGATGTGGTGAATGTCTTTTTCAATTGCCGGAGGTGTTTCAATAGCCTGATCGACAATGATCGGAGCATCGTAAAATACATTGTAAATGCCAATGCCCCAAGCCTGATGCATTTTAACATGGTCAGCAACTTTGTATGACGCGTAACCAAAGGTGCTGCCGTGTTTCCAGGCTTCAACCGATGGCGGATCGTAAGGCATTTCGCTCTGATAAAAATACACCCGGCCGTTTTCGCCGTTCCAGATGGTTTGATATTCCTGAAAATGTTCGTTAAAAAGTCCGTAAGCGGTAACATTGTTGCCATTGACGATCAAACCGTTGGCACACCTGCTTTTGTCCCAGGCTACTCCGTCGCCATGGTCGGCCCTCCAAATCCATAAGTGATCGGCACGCACATCGTTGCTGTTAATCACCAAACAGTTTGAGGCTGATCCTTCGTGCGGGCCGCCAACCCGGAAAAACACATCATACAAAAAGGTGGGATTTGCTTCGTGATTCTTTTTCGATCCGGGTTCTCCAATCTGCATCAGTGTTTCGGAAGGAGTGAGGTTCGCGTCAATCAGCAAACCGGCAACCGTTACTCCGTCAACGTCGGAAACTTCCATCGCCTTGTTCCCATTTTCAGGAACCAGCGTGGCCATTCCAATTCCCATGACGACGGTTCCGGGACGGGTAATTTTCAGGCTTTCGTTCAAGGCATAAATTCCCGGCGTAATCAGAATGTTCTTTCCTTCTTTTAGCGCCTTGTTGATTGTTTGGGCATTATCGAAACCGGCTTTCGCAATGTAAAAATCATCAAGTGAGACGGTCTTCTCGTTGTTGCCCTTTCCGTTCCAATCAATTCCCGATGAATTCTCTTTCAGGGCAGGTATTTTCAAATAAAATTTTCCGCCTGAATAAGTCAGGAAAGGTTTTTCGCGGACTTCAGGTGTTTGATTGATGGTGGTAAATGGTTTTTTGGGCCAATTCTCTTTTGGCGCGTTGACCACTCCGGCAAAAACCATGTTCCAGACACCGCCGTCCCACTTTTTAGCGACAGAATTTCGTGTGAACCACTGCTGTTGCCCGCCAAAGTTCACAGTGCCGTCGATTTTACAGTCGGCCATGAAACCGCCGCTCGAATACCCTTCGAACAATTTCAAATTTCCCTTCACATAAATCCGGCGCAGTGGTGCTGCCTGTGAAACGGCCCAGGTGTTGGTGGAATCGGCCGCCGGGACGATGGTTAAATTTTCGGCTGAGCGCCAGAAATTACACAGCACATGTCCGTCGCGATTCGAAACCGACCTGACCGCTCCGTCGATTACCACGTCTTCCGGAGAATTACCCAGGCCAATCACATGCATGTAATAACCAACCTTGATATCCAGTTTGTAGGTTCCCGGTTTAAAAAGCAGGGCATACCGGTTTTTCGAAAACTCATTCGCCGGATAGAGCTGACCGGCATAAATTGAATCGATTAACGTTTGAATTTCGGCACTGTTCATGGACGGGTCGAACACAAAAGTGTTTTTGCCAAATAACGTCTGATTGTACTTTTCTGCAATGGCTTCAACACTTCCAGACAATGGTTTTGTGGTTTGCGAAAAGCCAGCCTGAACGCCCCCAAGAAGAAATAATTGAGTTATTAAAAATAGTCTGATGTTCATCCTGATTATTTTAAAAGTTCAAAGCTATCCTTCAATCGAATATCCTGAGATGATGCCCCGATCATCAGAT
>JBBIHV010000260.1:0-2555 GCA_037446835.1 Sunxiuqinia sp.
TTTCCGACCGATGCCATGGAAACGCCGGATACCCTGATGGCTATGTATGATTTTGGCGATTTCGGAATTCTTTGGGATCATACCATTGGAATTTATGGGGCTCAGTTCAAACGCCGCCCGCACGGAGTTGCCTTTATCGGCGAATATGGAACCCTGATCGTTGACCGCAGTGGCTGGGAGATGATGGCCGAAAACAAAAGCACCAGCGCCAAACCGGGATTTACCGATGTGCCCATTCAACACGGGACTGGCAAAGGATTGGAGCTGCATGTGGCCAATTTTCTGGATTGCATCAAAACCCGCAACAAACCCAATTGCGACATCGAAACCGGCGCCCACATTGCCCGTTTTGCGCAAATGGGAAACATCGCTTACCGTTTAGGCCGGAAACTGGAATGGGATGGCGATAAGCAGGAATTTAAGAACGATCAGGAAGCCAACGCCCTGACCAAAGCAACTTACCGCGCGCCGTGGTCGCTGCCAAAAGTATAGATAATTCCACTCCGGGGGCGACTTCTGCTCTCCCCCGGAATGGCATCATTTTAACCTGACCCAGACCGATGAAACGAGCCATGTGAGATAATTTCATACAGACGCATGATTATCGAGGCGAGTTCTCCCGATGGATCGGGACAAGCTTTCTGGCAATTAAGAAACAAATTATAAACAGATGATAAAACTCCTGATTATTTCAATTTTGTTGGTTTCAACCTGCATTTCAGCAACTTCCAAAAGCTTTCAGCCGGTTAACCGCCATGCTTCTCCTGAAGCCAAAGCGCTGTTGGGGTATCTTTACTCGCTTCAGGGAAAGAAAACACTCTCGGCGCAGCACAATTACCCCAGTCCGAAAGAATATACACGCTCGACCGACAGCATCAGGGCAATTACCGGAAAAGTTCCGGCGATTTGGGGGACCGATATTTCCAGTCTTGATCAATCTTTGGTTGACGAAGCGATCAGCCAGTACAAAAAAGGCTGCATCATCACGCTCATGTATCACCAGGTGAAACCGTTCGATCCGGATAGCCTGGGTTTTGCCCGAAGCGTAAAAGGCCGGGTGACTGATGAGCAGTGGAAACAGATCGTGACTCCCGGAACCGAATACCACAAGATGTGGCTGGCGAAAATTGATGCCCGGGCCGAATTGCTGAAAAAACTTCGCGATGCACACATCCCGGTGCTGTGGCGGCCTTACCACGAAATGAACGGCATGTGGTTCTGGTACGGTAACAGGCCCGGCAAGGATGGTATTCAGAAACTCTGGAAACAGATGTTCGACCGCTACGTGAACTACCATCACCTGGACAACCTGATCTGGGTTTGGAATACCAATGCGCCCCGCGACTGGAAAGACGACCAGGCTTATGCCTACGAATTGTTTTATCCCGGAGCAAGCTTTGTGGATATTCTGGCTGCCGATGTGTATAAAAACGATTTCAAACAGTCGCATCATGACCAACTTGTTAAACTTGGCAAAGGCAAGCTGGTTGCTTTAGGCGAAGTCGGCAATCTTCCAACTCCTGAAATTCTGGAACAGCAGCCAATGTGGTCGTGGTTTATGTGTTGGGCGCATTTTCCGTGGACAGCCAATACACACGAAGTTGTCAGGAAATTGTATAATTCGCCCAGGGTTTTGACTTTGGATGAGATTGAGCGGAAGTAGTTGGTTTACAGTCACAATTACAGTCTTCAGGGCAGCCCGGAGCGAATCTTGGATCGGTTTATAAACTTAAATTCAAACTTATGGAACACCGTTTAATGCCTTGGTGGTACGGTTATTTCCTGATCAACCCGTTCAGGAAATATTGGCACAACACCAATCAGTTGCTGGGCAATTACCTGAGCCCCGGAATGAATGTAGTTGACTATGGTTGTGCAATGGGCTATTTCAGCCTGACGATGGCCCGGATTGTTGGCCCTTCAGGAAAAGTCTATGCATTTGATATTCAGCCTCAAATGATTGTACGGCTCCTGAAAAGAGCATCAAAATCAGGTCTTTCGCAGCAAGTTGACGCAAGATTGGTTGCCGGCAACAAAATCATTTTTCAGGACCTGAAAGGCTTGATAGATTTTGAATTGCTCTTTGCCGTAGCCCATGAGGTTGAAGATCGGGCCGCTTTATTTGTTGAACTTTTCAGGATGATGAAACCCGACGGCTTGTTGCTTTTTGCCGAACCGGTCGGGCATGTCAGCAACGATGAGTTTAGGCAGTCGGTTGCGTTGGCCGAAAGCTCCGGATTTGTTCAGATCGAAGAACTGGAAATAAGAAACAGCAATGCCGTATTGCTCAAGAAGTAATTGACTTTTAATCGCAGACATGACCTTCTGACACTGTCAGGAATTATTTCAAGTTCCAGATCTTTCAGCGTCGATAGACATGGAAACGTCAAACTAAAAAACACGAACGAAACGACATTGATTGATGAATCATTGCTGGAACGAATGGACCAAAGGAAGTTACCTGGAACCTGATATGGTATCCGGAATGAAATATCTTGAAGCAGTAAAGGCAGTTTTTGTCCAATAATCAGAATCAAATGAACAAAATTAAAATA
>JBBIHV010000261.1:0-2481 GCA_037446835.1 Sunxiuqinia sp.
TTAAAGAAAATATACTGGAGGTTCCGGAACAGGCATTAACGCGCAACCGGTTACGAAAGGCAGCCCGCGAACTGGTGGCCGAAAGGGGAATTTTGCCTCCGGCCAGTTTTTCAGTCATTTGCGATCTGGCTGATGAGGTCATCCGGCGAACCGAAGTGGACAGCCGATTTGCCGAATTCACGATGGTGGTTTGCGGTAACGAAATCTGGCGACAGGTGGTGGCTGCTACTCCCTACAACCGCCGGTTGCTGCTTTTGCCACAGTGCCTGAAGAACAACAGCAATTGTCAGGCTGAGATTGATCAGCTCGGATTGATTTGCGCCGGATGTCAAAGCTGCCAGATTGATTCGATCCTGCAAAAAGCCGAGTCGCTGGGGTATGCCACCCTGGTTGCCGAAGGAACAACTGTGGCGGTGAGCCTGGTTCAGGAAGGTTCGGTTGACGCGGTAATTGGCGTCAGTTGCATGTCGGTGCTTCAAAAGTCGTTCGAGCCGGTTTCGCGTGCTGCGGTTCCGGTCATCGGCATTCCGCTTTTGTTCGAGGGATGCGCCGAAACCGATGTCGATAACCGCTGGCTGAACGATGAACTGACTGCTTTCCAAGAAAATATCGAACTTCGCCCTTTGTCGGTTTCAGGCCTGAAAGAAAAAGTAAACGGTTTTTTTACGGAAGAAATACTGACCAAATCCATTGGTTCTGTTCATGAACAAACCTGTCAACTGGCCATTCAGTCGATGCTCAACGGTGGACAGCGCATTCGTCCGTTGCTGGCCGCACTGGCTTATTCGGCTTATACCGTGCAAGTTTCCGAAGAATTACTTTCTGAGCTCTCGGTGGTGGTGGAGTGTTTTCACAAAGCCTCGCTCATTCACGACGACGTGGAAGATAACGACGATTTCAGGTACGATACCGAAACCATTCACAAGCTGAACGGAACCGCGGTAGCCATCAATACCGGTGATTTCCTGCTTGGGAAAGGCTACGAATTGTTGGGAAAACTTCCGCTTGCTCCTGAAAAACTGGCAGCCTGTTATCAGCTGGTTGCCAGCGGGCATGTTTCCCTTTCGCTTGGGCAGGGAGCCGATCTGCTGGCCAGTTCGCATCGCGCCATTTTGCCGATCGATGAACAGCTCAGAATTTTTGAGCGCAAAACCGGTTCTGCCATCCGCGTGGCTTTGCTGCTCGGCGCGGTAGTTGCCAATGCTCCTGAAAGTGATTTGGAAATTCTGAAAGTCTTTTCGGGATACTTCGGAATGGCCTATCAGATTAAAGACGATCTGGACGAATTTCGCGAGGCCAGCGAACATACCCATCCGGCAGACTATCCGCTTTTGCTCTCCCTTGTGAACCGCGATTTTGACGAAGCTTCCAAGGCCAATCCTGGGTTGTTTTATGCTGAAAATGAACGAGTAAAGATTGCAGACCTGATCAGGGAAACAAAAACCGACCGGAAAGCCGAAAAACTCCTTCAGGAATACACCGAAAAAGCGTACCGTGAACTCGACAAACTCGAAAATCTGAAAATGAAACTCAGTTTATATACGGTTTTGGGGAAAATATTCTGATTGACTTATCGTGAATAATCCTTCCGGACATCAACCTTTTTACCAACAAATGATTGCTTTGCTTGGGAATGCCTTTGGCTTGCTCGACGAACAGGGCAGGGAAGAAGTGTTTCAATTCATCGCCAGTCAGCAAAATGCCGATGGCGGTTTTCAGGACCGCGGTGGAAGGCCTGACCTGTATTATTCGCTGTTTGGCGGACTGACGCTGAAAGCAATGAAGTCAGAAGTCAGAAGTCAGATGTTGGGAGCGACACAGTCCGTAACACGTAACCCGAAACCCGCAACCGAATCAGTCCTGAAATTTAAACAGTTTATCGCCCGACAATCAAATTCTGAGGTTCCCGGATTCATCGAAAAATGTTGTTTGATTTTGCTTCAGAAAGAGTTTAATATCAAACGTTTTTCCAGAACTAGGACATTATTTGCATTAGCAAAATCGTTTTGGAAGGAACGTCGTTCAATCAATTTATCGTACCGGAGTTTTGTGCTGTTCCTGACGCTGGATGCTGTTTTGCCCAGCCGGACAATCTTAAAAATCGGCGCCAGATACATGATGCGGAAAACCTTTGTTGATGCAAATTCGCCTTGTTCCGAAGTTGCGGCCCGGGTATTCCTGAAAAAAATGATGAATCAGGATGGATCAAACGATCAGGAACTTTTGCAGTCGTTTGCCTGCGAACCGGGCGGGTTCAAAGCTTTTCAGCATTCGGATCGGGCGGATATGCTTTCAACGGCTGTCGCTTTGTTTGCGCTAAATTATGCCGGAAGTGATTTGCGGTTTCTAAAACCTGCCTGTCTCGATTTTATTCAGGAAAACTTTGCTGAGGGTGCCTTCCTTTCTGGCGACGGCGATCTGACCCGGGATTTGGAATACACCTTTTACGGCTTGCTCACGCTGGGGGTGCTGGTTTCTTAG
>JBBIHV010000262.1:0-2363 GCA_037446835.1 Sunxiuqinia sp.
GTCCGCGACCTGGGCCTCGAAGGTCAGTTGCAGAAAAAAGGGACCCCAACCATGGGCGGAATCATCATTCTGGCGTCCATCATCATTCCTACGCTGTTGTTTGCGCGGCTCGATAACATCTACATTTTGCTGATGCTCATCACCACCATCTGGCTTGGACTGATCGGTTTTGCCGACGATTACATTAAAGTTTTCAGGAAAGACAAAAAAGGGCTGGCCGGAAAATTCAAAATTCTGGGACAGGTTTCGCTGGGAATGATTGTAGCGGCAACCTTATATTTTTCAAGCGAAGTGGTTGTTCGCGAGCGGGTGGTCGATAAGAATGGTTTGTATGTGAAGGAAATCGTGACCGACAGCATCACCGGGCAGCAACGGTTACAGCACGTAACCAACGAAGTGAAATCGACCAAGACAACCATTCCGTTCATTAAAAACCATGAATTTGATTACGGCTTTCTGGTGGCTTTTATGGGGAAAAGTGCAAACGCCTGGCGCTGGCTGGTTTATGCGCTGGCCATTATCCTGATTATCACAGCCGTTTCGAATGCCGCGAACCTCACCGATGGAATTGACGGCCTGGCGACCGGAACTTCGGCCATCAGCGGCGCCACGCTGGGCATTCTGGCGTATGTGAGTGGTAACATCATTTACGCCGAGTACCTGAATATCATGTACATCCCGAACCTGGGCGAGCTGACCATATTTATCTCTGCGTTCATCGGGGCCACAGTCGGGTTTCTGTGGTACAATTCGTATCCGGCCCAGGTTTTTATGGGCGACACCGGAAGCCTCGCTTTGGGGGGAATTCTGGCGGTTTTCGCCATCATCATCCGAAAAGAAATCCTGATCCCGATTTTGTGCGGAATTTTTGTGATCGAAAATCTGTCAGTGGTTATTCAGGTTAGCTATTTCAAATACACCAAAAAGAAATACGGCGAAGGACGCAGGGTTTTCCTGATGAGCCCGATCCATCATCATTTTCAGAAGCAAGGCATTCCGGAAGCAAAAATTGTGACCCGCTTCTGGATTATCGGAATCGCCCTGGCTGTATTAACCATTGTAACATTGAAGATGCGTTAACGAAAAGAAGCCCCTCCAAACCTCCCCATTGGGGAGGCTTAAAAAGCTCCAATTAAAGAATTGGGGTATAGTCGCATAGCGACGACAGTTAAGGAAATGAATGAAAACAAAAATCGTCTGCGGGGAAAAGATTGGAAAAGCGATAAGACATTTTCGGACGATATAGCGAAACGCTTAATAAAGGGAAATACGAAAGAAATGAAAAAACGAGCAGTCATACTGGGAGCCGCCGAGAGCGGAATTGGTGCAGCCATCCTGGCCCGCAAACAGGGCTTCGATGTGTTTGTGTCCGACCTGGGTGCCATCAGGGATAAATACCGGAAGGAATTGGTAGAACGACAGTTCGACTTTGAGGAAGGGCGCCATTCGGAAGAGAAAATCATGAATGCCGATGTGGTGATTAAAAGCCCCGGTATTCCGGATAAAGCGCCAATGATCGTTAAGCTGAAGGAAAAGGGGATTCCGGTCATTTCAGAAATAGAATTTGCCGGGCGATACACGTCGGCAAAAAAGATTTGCATCACCGGGAGCAACGGCAAGACCACAACCACCCTGCTTACTCACCACATTCTTCAGGAAGCCGGGTACAACGTAGGTTTGGCCGGAAATGTGGGCCGGAGTTTTGCATGGCAGGTGGCCGAAAACGATTTCGA
Source organism: Sunxiuqinia sp. (assembly GCA_037446835.1). Classification (GTDB taxonomy): domain Bacteria; phylum Bacteroidota; class Bacteroidia; order Bacteroidales; family Prolixibacteraceae; genus Aquipluma. The sequence goes on from JBBIHV010000262.1 coordinate 1,734, forward strand.
TTATTACGTGATTGAACTGAGCAGCTTTCAACTGGACGGATTGGTTCAGTTTAAAGCTGAAATTGCTGTGCTGCTGAATATTACGCCCGATCACCTCGACCGGTACGAATACAAAATGCAGAATTACGTCGATTCGAAATTCAGGATCACGCAAAACCAGACCGCCGACGATATTTTCATTTATTGGAGCGACGATCCGGTAATCCATTCAGAAATGAGGAAGCGAAAGCTGGCGGCCCGTTGTGTGCCGTTTAGTCTGGGTGCTCCTCCTCCGGAAGGCGCCGGAATTCAGGATAACAATTTGATTATAAACTGGGAACAAAATATTTTCACTATGTCGATTTTAGATATTGCATTACAGGGAAGTCATAACACCTACAACTCAATGGCAGCGGGTATTTCAGGAATGGCAGTTAACATCAGGAATGAAAAAATCCGCGAAAGCATGGCCGATTTTAAGGGCGTTGAACACCGGCTCGAACGGTTTTTAAAGGTTCACGGAATCGAGTTCATCAACGATTCAAAAGCAACCAACATCAATTCGACCTGGTACGCGCTCGAAAGTATGACCCAGCCAACCGTGTGGATCGTGGGCGGTATTGACAAGGGAAACGATTACGCTGAATTGTA
>JBBIHV010000263.1:0-2282 GCA_037446835.1 Sunxiuqinia sp.
AACTTTATTTAAATAATTGAATATGAATAAGAAACAAATTATAATCATATGAAAAGAACTTTAATCTTCCTGATTTTGTGTTTTTTCATACTAAAATTGCGAGCCCAGTCACCTCCCGAATCCCCTGAATTTACCCCTCCTGTTTATCAGGAAATACCTTTAGGGGCCATCCATCCTGAAGGCTGGCTCAAACATCAGTTGCAGATTATGCGCGATGGGACTTCCGGGCACCTCGATGAAATTTACGATAAAATTAAAAACAGCAACGGTTGGCTCGGAGGTACCGGCGATGCCTGGGAAGAAACACCTTACTGGCTCGATGGCGCCGTCCCATTGGCCTGGTTGCTTGATGATGCCCCCCTTCAGCGAAAAGTTAAAAAATACATCGACTGGGCCCTTGAAACCCAGCGGCCTTCCGGATATTTTGGGGGGATTACCAAATTCGAACGTGCGAATAAAACCCAGGTTTCACTTACCAACCTGAAGCAAACAGGCGACGACTGGTGGCCCAAAATGATAATGCTGAAGGTAATGCAACAATATTACCTGGCCACGAAAGATAAACGCGTGATCGAATTCATGAAAAAATACTTTTTGTTTCAGTTCGAAACCCTGAAAGAAGTTCATCTCGACAACTGGACGGCATGGGCTGCAGCACGCGGAACCGACAATGCGCTGATGGCCCAATGGCTTTATCAGCAGACAAAAGAATCATTCCTGCTCGACCTGGCCGATTTGATCGAATCGCAATCGTTCCCCTGGAGCAACTGGCTGGGAAACCGCGATTGGGTGATCCATGCAGCCGCCAACCAGAACGGAAATGAATGGATGCACCGTCATGGGGTAAATGTGGGCATGGCGCTCAAAGATCCGGCAGTGAATTACCAACGTACCGGCGATGAAAAATACCTGAAAGCGCTGAAAACCGGGTTCACCGATCTGATGGCCCTGCATGGGCTTCCTATGGGCATTTTCTCGGCCGATGAAGATTTGCATGGCAACGACCCAACCCAGGGCGTTGAATTATGCGCCATAGTTGAATCCATGTTTTCGCTGGAAGAGATTATCGGGATCACAGGCGACCCGTTTTATATGGATGCACTGGAACGCATGGCTTTCAACGCACTTCCCTCGCAAACTACCGACGATTATAACAACAAACAATATTTCCAGATGGCCAACCAGGTTCAGATTTCACGTGGTGTTTTCAACTTTTCGCTGCCTTTCGATCACGAAATGAACAATGTGCTTGGAATGCGCAGTGGCTATACCTGCTGTTTAGCCAACATGCACCAGGGCTGGACAAAATTCGCCGAGCACCTGTGGTACCGAAACGCGCAAAACGGCCTGGCAGCGCTCACCTTCAGTCCAAACAGGATTAAAACCACGGTCGGAAAAGACAGTTCAGTAGTTGAAATTTTTGAAAATACCAATTATCCGTTTGATGGAAAAATACAATTCGATTTTAGACTGAAAAACCCGGTTGAATTTCCATTCGAGTTAAGAATTCCGGCCTGGTGCAAGGAAGCAAAAATCACTGTTAACGGCGAAAAATTCAGTATCGAAAAAGGTGGACAGATTGTTTCCCTTAACCGTAAATGGTCGAACCTCGACAAATTGGCAGTCGAATTTCACATGGAGGTTTCAACCTCAAACTGGGGCAGGAACTCGCGCACCGTCGAACGCGGCCCTTTGGTATATGCCCTGAAAGTAAAAGAACGCTGGGAAAAAGGCCACGAAGAATCGGAGGGGGATTATTTTTCGGTTTTTCCTGAATCCGACTGGAATTTCGGGATACTTCAGGACGTGGTTAAAAATCCGGTAGAAAACACGCACGTCAAGCAGGTGAAAGCAGTTGACGAGAATTTTGTTTGGAACCTCGACCATGCCCCGATCGAAATTACTGCCCCGGGCAAACAAATCCCGGAGTGGACCGCAGTAAACGGAATTGCCTATCAGCCAGTAACAGCCCGGGATGGAACCTACAAAGGAAAAGTATCAGACAAAACCGTGCAGCTTACATTGGTTCCAATTGGCTGCACCAAGGTCCGCATTGTGGCATTTCCGGTGGTAAACTAATTGATGCGCAAAAGTCAGTACCGTCCAACACCAATCGGTGAACGCAACATCAATCAAATCGGGAATTGGAGGAAGTTTTTTTGATGCAATTTGTAGGTCCTCGGTATAAAAATAAAATGAGACAACTACACCACGCGTAATCGCCTCATTTTCTGTCGGTCTGCAGGGATTCGAACCCTGGGCCCGCTGATTAAGAGTCATAT
>JBBIHV010000264.1:0-2220 GCA_037446835.1 Sunxiuqinia sp.
AGCATCTTGTCCACATAAATATCCTGAAAGTTTGGATCTGCTTCAAGGCTGATGTGCCGGGTTTTGGCCAGAATTTCGGTGGTCGTTTCAGCGCCGGAAAACAAAAACATTTTGGCGCCGATCAGGGCCGTGTTTCCCATTTTGTGTATTCTTTCCTCCTGAATTTCAATCATTCCCGTAGCCACCACATTTTCAATGTTGATGTAATTTCCGAATCCGCCTGCAATGTAGATGGTTTCAATATCAGCGAGTTGAATGGATATCTTGTCGGCCAGGATTGTCAGCCCCGCAGCAATGGCCGCTTTGGCCAACTGGAATTCATAAATGTCTTTTTGGGTCAGTTTTACTTTTCCGGCCAGGTGAATTTCCTGTTCCCCGGAATTGATTTCGCCAAACATGCCAATTAAATCCAGTTTCCGCAGAATGGCTATGGCATCGATTAGCGCGCTACCGCAAATTCCTTTGGGCGTCGTATTTCCGATTACGCGTATTTCAGTTTTTCCGGACACCAGATTTAGCGACGAAATAGCCCCGGTTACAGCCCGCATTCCCATTGAAATATTCGAACCTTCGAAGGCCGGTCCGGCGGCTGTTGAGGCGCAAACGATTTGAGTTTTATTTCCAATCACGATTTCGCCGTTGGTTCCCAGATCAATCAGCGCGGTGTAATTTTCTTTCAGGTGCAAGCCTGTTGCCACAATCCCGGCCAGAATGTCGCTTCCGACGAAACTGCCGATTGACGGGTAAAAGCAAACCTTTTCATCTACCACAAATTTCCAGTCCAGTTCTTCCGGATCAAAGGTTTTCAGTCCCAGATTGTTGGTGTGAAAGGGATAGGAGGCAAGCGGCGAAACATTGCAGTCGCTAAAAATTAACTGCATGGCGGTGTTGCCTACCAATGCAACCTTTTGTATTTCAACTTGATGCTTTTTCAGCATTCGTTCAATCATGTCTCCAATGGCCGAACGGATCGTCCGGGTCATTTCTCCGGCATGTCCGTCCAGGCAAGCCTGAATCCGGGCAATCAGATCGGCTCCAAACCGAACCTGGGGATTCAGCATGGTTTCAACGGCCAGTACCTGTGCCGATGAAAGATCAATTAATTGAGCCACAACGGTTGTTGTTCCCAAATCGACCGCAATTCCGAACCCTTCCCGCGGAATGAAATCAAATTCACTTTCGTCGGCCAAAATCAAATGACTAAACTGTTCGACTTCGAGGGTGATAGGGCCGGTGCAGCGGCTGAAGCACGCCAATCGCCATTCAGGCGCGAGGTTCAGCACTTCCAGTTTTTGCCGGTGTGTCTCATCAACCGTAATTTCACCGTCGAGCAGTCTCACTTTACATTTGCCGCAGGTGCCTTTTCCACCGCACGGGAATTCAATGCCAAATTCGTGCACCACATCAATCAGCGGCGTCTGGTCGTTCACCTGGATTTCCTTTCCCAGCGGCAGTAGCCTGATGGTATGTTTTTTCATTCTTCAGGAGTGAAGTTTCGCCAAATTTAATAAAATACCATCCAATGTTGTTTGTCAATCGTCGGAAGAGGTTAAACGATAAATCAGATTTTGGGATCCGTTAAATTTTGCTAAAGAGCCGAAAGTTGGCCTTGATTTCAATTACTTCGGAACAAATCTTGTTAAAGTTTAGTAAATAAAAAAAGAAAGGGCAATGCAATGAAAAAAATGGTATTAATCTTAGCAATGGTCGTTTCCGGCTATTTTGCATCAGCCCAGGCAAACGACGAAAATTCATCCTTGACCCGGAAAGAAAAACGAAAAATTGAAATGGAGGAGCAGTTCCAGTTAACCAAAAACATGCTCGAAAACAAGGATTTCGTTCTGGAGTCAGATTTTCTCCAGGACCGGCTTGGAAATCGGATACCGGTTAGTTCAAACATTAATTTTGTTGCAGTCGATTCGACGAAAGCGATTATTCAGGTTGGATCGGATTTCAGGTTTGGCCCCAATGGTGTTGGTGGAATAACTGCGAAAGGCGAGATAACGAGTTGGAAATTAAATGAAAATGCAAAAAGCAAATCATTTAGTTTGAGTATGAGCGTGATGACCAATCTGGGTATTTACGACTTGTTTTTCACCATCGATGGTTCAGGGGATGGGACGGCTTTATTAACCGGACTAAGTTCTGGACGGCTGACCTTCGACGGAGGCCTGGTCCCATGGGAAAATTCGTCGGTTTTCGTCGGGCAATCGCTTTAAA
>JBBIHV010000265.1:0-2136 GCA_037446835.1 Sunxiuqinia sp.
GGCTGGATGAAGCGAAAGGCGATTCAACTCAGGAAAACATTTCAGGCAAAAGCTTTCGGATTGAAGGACATAAAAGTTATTGGAAAGAAGGTGTTTCTGGAACCGCACTTCAATTCGACGGTTATACCAGCCTAATCCGTTTTAATGAAAAAACACAAAGTAAATCAAACTCAGGTTTAAGTATTCAGGCCTGGATAGCCATTGGCGCATATCCATGGAATCAGATTCCGCTGGTACAGCTTGGTCAAACCAATCGGGCAGAACTTACGCTGGATGAAAAAGGCTTCCTGGGATTTAAGATTCAGCAAGGTGGAAAAGCCATCGAATTCAAATCAAAAACGCAATTGGAGCACAGCCGATGGTATTTTCTGACCGGAACTTTCGATGCTAAAAAAAGCGAAATCCGGCTTTTTCTTAATGGGAGAAAGGTCGATAGCACGAGGGTAAATCTTCAGGATTTTGCCCCGGATTTTGGCATGCTGAAAATCGGTGGTTCAGGAACTGCGCTGGCAGCGAGTGATCCGGTGCGTGAAGATGTGAATTTTCCGACGGTTTTTGGTTTCGACGGCTTGATGGATGAGGTTTCAGTATTTGATAAACCGCTTTCAGAAAAAGAATTGATGGACAATTTCAGATCATTCAACGTGAATCAGGAAGCAATACTGAAACCTGACATGCCTTTCCGGCAATTGCCGGTCATCGGCCAATCCGCGAAGTTCGGAGGCACTTACACCAACCTGAACTATTTCGAAACCTGGGATAATATGTGGCGTTTTGGCAGTTATCAGGATGTGGTGGTTACTTCAGACCTGAACCCTGTGAAGTTTGTGTTCTGGAAAGGCACCAATGACATTCCCTGCATCGTGAACGACAAAAACCAGTATTACAGCAACGAGTTTAACGAAACCTGGTACACATCTGGCGGTAGCGGCTGCCAGGAACCTATGTCGGACAAGAAACTGCTGACCACCCATGCCCGGATCATTGAAAATTCGCCGGCACGAACGGTTGTTGAGTGGCGTGTAGCGCTGATGGACACCAAATCGAACATTCAGGCCAACTACGATTCGATCAGCAACTGGGGCGACTGGACCGACTGGCTCTATTACATTTATCCGGATGGACTGGCCGTGAAACACATGCGACTGTACACTTCCGGAAAGCTGAACCACGAATGGCAGGAAGGAATGGCCATCATCGGTGAAAATACCCGTCCGGAAGAGGTGATTGAACAGTCACCGGTTTATTACTACGTGAACGACAGCGGAAAAGTGAGCCAGTACGACTGGAAAAATGCTTTTACCCAGAGAATCGATTATGCCAGTCAGCGCATTTTTGTGGCCAATTTTAAATCGGATTGGGATCCGTTTACGATTTGTGATTTTACAGGTGGAGATATTTACAACAACAACGAATACAGGTCTTACAGTGTTTTTTGCAACTGGAACCACTGGCCCACAAGCCTGATCCGATCTGACGGACGCTTTACTACTTTTCCGGATCGGGCATCGCATAGTTCGCTCAACCATATTTTCTGGGATTTGTACCGAACGCATCCGGGCGACGTTCCCTGGTATGAAAAAGTGATGCTGGAAGGTATGTCGAACCAAAAGGCAGGCGATTTGTACCCGCTTTCGTGTTCGTGGATGGATCCACCTCCGGTAAAAAACATCGAAGGTACTGATAGCGTGAAGTTTCTACTTACAGAAAAAGCATATACACTTTCAGCAAAAAGCAAATCAATGAGTTTCACGATTAATGGTAATGCAAAACAACCAATTGTAAATCCTTGTATTACAGTTTCAAATTGGAATTCCACTAAATTGTGCAAATTCTTTTTGAATGGAAAACAGCTTTCAGAAAATAAAGATTTTCGTCAGGGTGTTGTTCGTGATACTGAAGGTAAGCAGAAGTTAGTGATTTGGTTGAATTATTTCAGTACAAGTGAAACTTCCGTAAAACTTCAAAAAAAATAGAGTAAAATGAACCCAAAAACGATTCTTCTACTTTGCTCACTTTGCCTTGGAGTATTGGTTGAGGCCCAGATTCCAAAAAAAACGTTGGCCAGTTACAACGTCGTCTGGACTTCACAAAGCAAAAATGCTTCGGAATCCATGCCGGTGGGCGGTTGCGATG
>JBBIHV010000266.1:0-2133 GCA_037446835.1 Sunxiuqinia sp.
GAAAGTGCCGAGGAAAAACCACAGGGAATCAGCAAACTGTGAAGACTCCGGAAGGTTAAACATGTAATACACGATGAAAGTGGAAATGTCGTCCCTGAAGAAGTACAGGACGAACCACAAAATCATCAGGAAAATATAGTTGAATATTTTTTTAGACATAAATCATTTATCGTTTCAACTCTTCTATAACTAATTTTTAAGCCCTGGGCCATTTCGTCCGAAAAGAGGTTTATGCCGTGAACAACATTCCAACACAGACGGATTAAATACCTTCACCCCGACCCGGGGCGACGTTCATGCCTCACTTGCCCGGGCTATCAGGATTCCGCCTGTAACGGGCCAAACCCCATGCCTTCAATTGTTTTCCGTTCTTCAGTTATTCGTTTATGGGCTACTTTAAAATGCTGAATGACTCCGCCGGATTTCTTCAGCGCAGATAATCACTTACCGCGCGACTGATCCCTTTCTTGACACCCTCCCAGGTTTGATTTTTAAAACTCACCGGGGTTTCACTCTCGTCGGCCTCAACAAAATAAGTAATGGCATTTGGAATGCTAATGGCCAGCATTTGGCTGGGATATTTCTGTTTGTGCCAGTCAATCAATTGTTGCAGGGTGTAATGCTGAAGCAGTTCATACAAATCCCAAAAATCTTTTTTCTTCGCTCTCCCAAAGATAGCCTGAATTTTCATCGCAGCGATATCAGCACTGCTGTACATTCTGATATTGTTTACAATTTCAATTTTTGCAATGGGTTGATGAGGAAAGTAAACGATGTCGACCTTTACACGGTTAATATTGCAGAAAATCCCGAAATTTTTATGCCCGCTTTCATAATCGAACCCGCTGCCAAATTCTTGTATCAATTCGTTTTCGATACTTGAGTGGTCAAATTTTTCATGATAAAACAAATCCAGATCTACCGAACTACGGTGGCCGTATCGCAATGACATAGCTGTCCCACCAACCAATGAAAACGGTAGAAGTGATGGAAGTTCCATCAGCCTTTTTAGTAAGGAAAGAGTTCGGGGTTCAACTGTCTTAGTATGTAACATCTGAATTCTTCTAGTGGTTTGTCAATTACTGCGCTGGCAAGGTGTATTCGGTGTAGTGGCAAATACTTCGCTTTCAGCAAGGCTTCGGTTACCTTTTCGTCGCCGTAATACCTGCGGCACTGACGAATATCCTCCACATCGCCCCGTTCGAAAACACGCTCGATAACAAAGTTAGCCTTGGCATCGTAATCAATCTGCTCAAAGTTAACATCCCAGAAAATGCGCTTTTCAAATACGGGTTTCTTTTTTGCCTTCATGCAACGAAGATAATAAAAGGAAACGGCAACGTTTGTGAACGGACACAGAATTCATCCGGCGAAGTTTTATTGAACCTCCGAAATTAAACTTTAATCAAAATTTAATGACGTATAAATACGTTACAATTAAATCTGACGTATATTTACGTCTTAATTAAAAACAAGAAATCATGGTGATCGCAAAAACGGAACTTTTCGAAGAAACACTTCAGGAACAGGCGAATTTGTTTAAAGCGCTGGCTCACCCGGCCCGACTGCAAATTCTGCATTTTCTGGCTGAAACAAAAACCTGTATTTCCGGCGATATTTCCGGCGAACTGCCTTTAAGCCGCACAACGGTTAACCAGCACCTGAAAGAGTTGAAGGAAGCGGGTTTGATAAAAGGCCACGTGGAAGGCGTAAAAATGAACTATTGCCTCGATCCGGAAAAAGTAAAAGAAATGAAAACGCTGTTGAGCGGTTTTCTGGAAGATATTCAGTTACCAGACAGTTTTATCTGCACGTAAATTAATAATTTGAAAATGAATTGATTTGAAAATTTGAAAATAATACAGCTATGAGAAATGACAAGGATAATTTGATTGTGACACTCACTCTTGAGTTTGCCCTGGAAATCATTGAATATTCGGAATTGCTGGAAGAACAGAAAAAATATGTTATTGCCAGACATTTGCTGAAGTCAGGAACATCTATTGGAGCAAATGTTCATGAGGCTCAAAATGCTGAGAGTAAAGCCGATTTCATTCATAAATTGAAAATCGCAGCAAAAGAAGCCGATGAAACTGAATATTGGTTATTGCTTTGCGAAATGTCAAAGAATTA
>JBBIHV010000267.1:0-2133 GCA_037446835.1 Sunxiuqinia sp.
ATAATAAACTGCACCACTGTACTGAACAAGCGCCTAAAATCTGTTATTCCGAAACTTTATTTTCCGGTTTGCCTGGCAACAATGATAAAAATTAATGCAAATAAAATAGCGCTTGCAAATCTCCAGCCTCCGTTCTCCGGTATTCCGACTTCAAACAATTTTACCCAAACATTAAATTCCGGAACCGTTGAATGGACAAAATTAATCACACGGATATATTCGTTATCTTTGAACTGAATTTTGTCACACTAAAAAAAAAGATATGCAAACTATTGAAACCTATGATTTTGAGGGCAAAAAAGCACTAATCCGTGTCGATTTCAACGTGCCGCTGGATGAAAATTTTGTGATTACAGACGATACCCGTATGCGGGCTGCTGTGGATACTATTAACAAAGTAATAAAAGAAGGTGGTTCGCCAATTATCATGTCGCATTTCGGACGCCCGAAAGCTGGACCAGACGATAAATATTCGATGAAACACCTGGTTATACACCTCAGCGAATTGCTTGGCCGCGAAGTAAAACTCGCTCCTGATTGTATTGGAGCCGAAGTAAAAGCAATGGCTAAGGCTTTAAAACCTGGTGAAGTAATGATGCTCGAAAATCTTCGTTTCCATCCGGAAGAAGAAAAAGGTACCGAATCATTTGCCGAACAACTGGCTGCCAACGGCGATTGTTGGATCAACGACGCTTTCGGAACAGCTCATCGAGCCCATGCCTCAACCGCCGTTATCGCCAAATTCTTCCCGAACGACAAAATGTTCGGGTTCCTGATTGAAAGCGAAATTGCGAGTCTCGACAAAGTATTGAAAAACCCACAACGTCCGTTGACTGCCATTATGGGTGGTGCGAAAGTTTCTTCAAAAATCACCATCATCGAAAACCTGCTCGACAAAGTTGACAACCTGATTTTGGGTGGCGGAATGACCTACACCTTCGTGAAAGCTCACGGTGGCGAAGTTGGAAATTCAATCTGCGAACTGGATTACCTCGAAACAGCTTTGGCTATCGAGAAAAAAGCTGCCGAAAAAGGCGTGAAAATTATTATGGCTACGGATGTGGTTGCTGCCGATGCTTTTGCTGCCGATGCAAATACTAAAATCGTTGAAGCCGATGCAATCCCGGTGGGATGGCAAGGACTGGACGCAGGCCCCAAAAGCATTGACCTGTTCAAAGATGTCATAGAAAATTCAGGAACTATTCTGTGGAATGGTCCGGTTGGCGTTTTCGAAATGGAAAAATTTGCCGTCGGTTCAATTGCTGTTGGTGAAGCCATTGTAAAAGCTACTTCCAAAGGCGCTTTCTCGTTGGTTGGTGGCGGTGATTCCGTTTCATGCGTAAACCAGTTTGGTTTTGCCGATGGTGTTTCATACATTTCAACTGCAGGTGGCGCTTTGCTCGAATACCTCGAAGGCCGGGTGCTTCCGGGAATTGCAGCAGTAAGAGGAGAATAAAATAAGCCTCCCCCGGACCCTTCAAAGAAAGGCATATAGAATTATTCTGAAATACTGAAAACCCGTGGCGAGTGCTTCGGGATTTTATTTAATACCCATAAGCCCTGACAGGGTTCGAAACCCTGTCAGGGCTTAAAACCCAAATCATCATGAAAAAATCACAAATAGCCATCGAAAACTTCAAAACGTTGAATTGCGCACAATCGGTACTGTTAAGTTATTCCGGAGAATTTAACATTGACGAAATGACAGCACTGAAAATTGCTTCAGGCTTTGGCGGTGGAATGGCCAGGGCCGAAACCTGCGGCGCAGTGACCGGTGCATACATGGTTCTTGGAATGAAAGTTCAAACCGAAGGGAAATCTATTCAGGAAATTAAGGCTGAAGCTAAAGCCGCAGTCCGGAAATTTAATGAATTGTTTATCGCCAGACACGGTTCGTTAAGATGTAAAAAGCTACTCGGTGTCAATATTTCAACTCCGGAAGGTGCAGCCGAGGCCAGTGGGAAAAACCTGTTCGATTCGGTATGCAATGAACTTGTTGGTTCGGCAACCGAAATCCTGGAAAAAGAATTCTAAAAAGTTACCCGATTTAAACCTTTTGGATCAACTGACGCTATTTTACGTTTGGTGGCCGGAATTGGAATTGCCCTTGTATCATTTGTTTAGCTATAAACA
>JBBIHV010000268.1:0-2093 GCA_037446835.1 Sunxiuqinia sp.
AATCGGGAATGTCTTTTGTGACAACTGCACCTGCCCCGATGAAGGAATATTTCCCCAGGGTTATTCCGCAAACAATGGTGGCGTTGGCGCCGACGGTGGCCCCTTTTTTTACCAGTGTTGGCTTGTATTCGTTTTTGCGGACAACCGCGCTTCGCGGATTAATGACATTGGTGAAAACGGCCGACGGCCCCAGAAAAACATCATCCTCGCAAATCACCCCGGTGTAAACCGAAACGTTGTTCTGGATTTTTACCCGGTTCCCGATCCTGACTTCCGGAGAAATTACCACATTCTGGCCAATAGAACACTCACGGCCAATGATGCAATTGGTCATGATGTGCGAAAAATGCCAGATGCGGGTTTCACCTCCAATCTCGCAACCGGCATCGATAACTGCGGTTTCGTGGGCAAAATAATTTGTTTCCATTAGCTGAAAAATTCGCGGATTGCCGAAACGATGTAAGTAAGCTGCTCGTCGGTCAATTCGGTGTGCATGGGCAAAGATAACACTTGTTGCGAAAGTTTTTCAGCAACCGGAAAATCGCCCCGCCGGTAGCCCAAAAATTTGTATGCCTCCTGAAGGTGAAGCGGCAGCGGGTAATAAATCATGCCGGGAATGTCTTTGGTCTGAAGAAATTTCTGCAATTCGTCGCGCTTTTCTGGAACCTGGATGGTATATTGATGAAAGGTGTGGGTGCTGTACGAAACCCGCGCCGGAATAATTAAACCTTCAATTCCGGATAATTCCCGGTCGTAAAAAGCCGCAGCAGCCTGGCGGGAAGCTACGTATTGATCCAGATATTTCAGCTTGACATCCAGAATGGCAGCCTGAATGGCATCCAGCCTGGAATTTATGCCAATTTGCTGATAATAATAGCGTTTGCCCATTCCGTGATTGGCAATCGAACGCATGGATTGAGCCAGTTCATCATTGTTAGAGTACACTGCGCCGCCATCGCCAAAAGCGCCAAGGTTTTTGGTCGGGAAAAACGAGTTGCAGGCAATGTCGCCAATGGTTCCGGCTTTGGCAGTTGTGCCGTTTCTGAAAATATATTCGGTACCCAAAGCCTGACAGGCATCTTCGATAAGAAATAGGTCATTCTCCCGGGCAATTTCATTTAAATATTCCAGGTCTGAGCATTGGCCATACAAGTGAACCGGCACAATTGCCCTTGTTTTGCTGGTGATTCGTGATTTTACCGATTCCGGATGAATATTAAAAGTTTCCGGGTCAACGTCGGCCAACACCGGTTTCAGATTCATCAGTACGAGTACTTCGAGGGTTGAAACAAAGGTAAATGGTGTAGTAATTACCTCGTCGCCTTCTTCCAGGTTAAGTGCCATCAGGGCAATCTGGAGGGCATCTGTTCCATTTCCGCACGAAATCACATGGCGGACCTCCAGATATTTTCGCAGGTTTTCTTCAAACTCGACGACCATTCCGCCTTTAACAAAAACGGAAGAGCGAATAACATCCTGAATCCGGGAATCTATTTCAGTTTTAATTTTTTCGTACTGCGTGTACAGATCAACCATCTGAATCTTCATATCGTGTTTTTTTTGTTTTAAACGTCAAATTTAGCGCAATCGTATTTCCTGAAAATCTGCTTTTACAGGCTGGTGGTTTTCTGAATTTTTGGTTAACGAAAGTAAGAAATTGTTTGTTTCGGAATATTTTTTCGGGAGATCAATCTGATAATTTTAGTTGATCAAAGATGATTGGGTGCTGTTCTGTATTGGAAATATGGTTGTCAGCCGTTGAATTTCAGTGTCTTAGTATTTTTATTTGAATTTATTTGTATTTTCGTTGAAAGTTTTAACTGAAAAGTATATTTTTGCATCCGCTTTTGAAAAACAAAGGCAAAATGAGGATGACTCAGTAGCTCAGCTGGTAGAGCACATCCCTTTTAAGGATGGGGTCTTGGGTCCGAATCCCAACTGGGTCACAAAAGGTAAAAGACAATTTACCGACAAATCAGGAAAAAGCCTTCTAAATATGACAGTTAGAAGGCTTTTTTATTTGTTTTTATTCCAATCCAAATGTCTTAGCCCCCTAAATAGTTGGACAAAATTTGGAAAACAATTTTGTAACA
>JBBIHV010000269.1:0-2038 GCA_037446835.1 Sunxiuqinia sp.
TTCCGAATCCTGTCATTGATCTGATCATAAACGATGGTTTTAGCTGCTAAAGATACGGTAAAACTATAAAGTAAAAAGTCATTAGTCAAGAGAAAAAGGGAAAGAGGAAGAGGAAAAAGGAATTCGGAAAACACACTTTCCAAATGACTATCAACTTTTTCCTGAATTCAGGCAATAACCCCCGACCCAATCAGTTCGTCGCCCTCGTACCAGGCTGCAAATTGCCCGGAAGTGATTCCGCGCTGTTCTTCGTCGAAGATGATGTACAGGCCTTCTTCGCGCTGGTAAATGGTGGCTTTCTCCAGGGGCTGACGGTAGCGGATGCGAAGGTCGTATCGCCGGCTTTCACCCGGATTCATTACCATATCGGGCCGGATCCAGTGAGTTTCTTCCTTCGGAACGAAAAGTCCCGGACGGTACAAACCCGGATGTTCGGTGCCTTCGCCTACATAAATAATGTTGCGGCTCACATCGGTCCCAATTACGAAAAGGGGATCCTGATGGCCGCCAATGTTCAGTCCTTTGCGCTGGCCAACGGTGTAAAAATGGGCGCCACGATGTTCGCCAATCACCGCGCCATTCCATGGTTTGTAAGGAAATGCCGAGCACAGTTTCCGGAAGTTATCTTCGGTTTTTTCGATGTTTTTCTTTTTCAGGATAAACTCAGCCGGAATTTCAATTACATTTCCGGTTTTAGGTTCTAATTGCTGCTGAAGAAAAGTTGGCAAGTCAACTTTCCCGACAAAGCAAATGCCTTGCGAATCTTTGCGTTCGGCAGTTGGCAGGTTCTGCTGACGTGCAATTTCACGCACTTCAGGTTTTTCCAGATGACCGATCGGAAACATGGCTTTCGAAAGCTGGTACTGGTTCAACTGGCAAAGAAAATAGCTCTGATCTTTGTTGTTGTCTTTTCCGGCGAGAAGCTGATAAATGATCTCCCCGTCATTTTCAAATTCCGATTTCCGGCAGTAATGACCGGTAGCCACAAAGTCGGCATCGTATTTCAGGCATTCGTCCAGAAAAATATCGAATTTAATTTCGCGGTTGCACAGCACATCCGGATTGGGCGTGCGGCCTTTGCTGTATTCGGTAAACATGTAATCCACCACGCGCTGCTTGTAATCTTTGCTCAGATCGACAATATGAAATGGAATTTCCAGCTTTTTGGCCACCAGACCGGCAATCATGGCATCGTCTTCCCAGGTGCAGCGCGAAGTGATGGTCCCGGTGCGGTCGTGCCAGTTCACCATGAACAGCGCCACCACATCGTGCCCCTGCTGTTTCAGCAAATAGGCTGCAACGCTCGAATCAACACCACCCGACAATCCAATAACAACTCTCATGAATTCCAAATTTCAGGTTGAGTTCGCGTTAATTTGTAGTCATTAAGTCATTTAATGAGCACTGACAACTGCGACTGATCACTTTTTTCTTTGGGGGGCAAAAATAGGCAAAGAAGCGTGGTTTTCCAAAGGAATGGATCAGTATGATGGAACTATAAAAAAACCAAAACCCCACTTGATGTGAGGTTTTTGGTAGAAATTTTTTCCTTTTTCTAATAACTAACAGAAAAGAGTCAATGGTCATCAGGAAAAAGCTAAACACCACATTTTCAAACAACTAATGACAGTTATTTTTATTTTGTCAGATTCAGTTTTTTGTTCAGGGTTTAGCTTGATTGCTATTGACTTTTCCTTTTTTTACGGCCTTCTGCTCCAGAATCTCCTGACAGGTTTCTGTTCAGAATGATCGGAATTATTCGGTGAAGTTCTTCGATGTTCCGGCTGAACCGATGTTTCCCTAACCGACTGGCCGTTGTGCTGACGCGCGATGGGCTTCCGCGTAACTTTGGCTGGCACTTTTTCAGGAGTAAAATCGGTCATCGCGTATGGATGGTCGTTAACCACGGGAATGGTTTGCGAGATCAATCGTTGGATGTCGCGCAGAAAGAGAATTTCCGTATTGTCGCAAAACGAAAGGGCAATACCGCTTTGTCCGGCACGTCCGGTTCGTCCGATCCGGTGAACGTAAGTTTCAG